>NZ_SZWX01000024.1:0-314940 GCF_005280975.1 Citrobacter sp. wls716 | reverse complement strand
CCACGGGTTATCTGGCTAATCCGAAGGAGGTCTAAAATGGGAAGTGGATGGCATGAATGGCCGCTGGTACTGTTCACGGTTCTGGGCCAATGCGTGGCAGGCGCGCTAATCGTCAGTGGGCTGGGTTGGGTTGCCGCCAAAGACGATGTTGTAAGGCAGCGCATTGTTCGCAGTATGTTTTTTCTTTGGCTGGTAATGGGAATCGCATTCCTGGCCTCGGTTATGCATTTGGGGTCTCCGTTACGCGCATTTAACTCACTGAACAGAGTCGGTGAATCAGCGCTAAGTAATGAAATCGCCAGCGGTTCGCTGTTTTTTGCCGTCGGTGGTTTATGGTGGCTGGTCGCTTTTCTCGGTAAAATGCCTGCTGCATTAGGTAAAATATGGCTGCTGGTAAGCATGTTGCTGGGCGTGGTGTTTGTCTGGGCGATGACCAACGTTTACCAGATAGATACCGTACCGACCTGGTATAATGGTTACACTACGGTGGCCTTTTTCATGACCATGCTTCTGAGCGGGCCACTCTTTGCCGCTCTGCTGTTGCGTGCTGCTGGTGTTCCTTTTAATGCCAACGTGTTCGCGGGAATAAGCGTGCTGGCGTTACTGGTGAGTGCAGGTGTGATTGTCCTGCAGGGACTTTCCCTCGGCACAATCCACAGTTCGGTGCAATTCGCCAATGCGCTGGTACCTGACTACGGCCGCTTACAGGTGTGGCGCATCGTCTTGCTGGCCGCAGGTCTTGGGTGCTGGATATGCCCGCTTATCCGCCGTAAAAACCCGCATGCCGCTGGGCTGGCGTTAGGTTTAATTTTAGTCCTGGCCGGTGAAATCATTGGTCGTGGTTTGTTTTATGGTTTGCATATGACAGTCGGAATGGCTGTTGCAGGTTAACTCTCGGGTGCGGGGCAACCCGCACTGTTCAGGATTGTTTGCATGACCCATTTTTCACAATGTGACAACTTTTCAACCGCAGCGCGCGTTCTGGGCGCGTTGTTCTTCTATGCGCCAGATAGCGCTGAAGCATCTGCGATGGTCAGTGCGTTAAAAGCTGATGGCTGGCAAGCACAGTGGCCGCTGCCGGAAGCTACGTTGTCGCCACTGGCTGCACAAATGCAGACAGATAGCGATGAAACGCTCCCACAAGCCTGGCAACGTTTGTTTATCGGCCCCTACGCTTTGCCATCCCCGCCCTGGGGTTCGGTCTGGCTGGATCGCGAAAACGTGTTGTTTGGCGATTCCACGCTGGCATTACGTCAATGGATGCGCGACAACGGCATTCAGTTTGCGCTGCAACAGAATGAGCCAGAAGATCACTTTGGTTCGCTGTTACTGCTAACCGCCTGGCTTGCCGAAAATGGCCGCCACACCGAATGTGAGCAATTGCTGGCCTGGCATCTACTGCCGTGGTCGGCTCGCTTTCTCGATGTTTTTATCGAGAAGGCGGACCATCCGTTCTACCAGGGGTTGGGTAAACTGGCACGCCTGACGCTGGCACAATGGCAGTCGCAGTTATTAGTTCCGGTGGCAGATAAACCATTGTTTCGTTAATGTCACCCACGGGCAGGACAGTTCCTGCCCATTTCCCGCTAAGTTTCGCACGCTGAGCTTTTGCTTCTGCGGCTAATTACCCGCAAAATAAGCCGTCTGAATATTCCTGTCTGGCAACCCATGCATCGTTTACATGCTTATCCTGACCTACGCACTCTGTTTCGGCGTCTGCTGATCGCCGCGATGATTGGTATCCTTGCAGCCCTGGCCGTTGCAGGATTTCGTCATGCGATGCAATTGCTTGAATGGCTGTTCCTGAGTAACGATACGGGAAGTCTGGTCAATGCCGCGACAAATCTGCCGCCGTTCAGACGCATGCTGACACCTGCGCTCGGTGGTCTGGCGGCAGGACTCTTGCTCTGGGGCTGGCAAAAATTTAATCGTTTACGCCCACAGGCCCCCACAGATTATATGGAAGCCCTGCAGACTGACGGGCAGTTCGACGTCAGCGCAAGTCTGGTGAAATCACTGGCCTCTTTGGTCGTCGTGGCGAGCGGTAGCGCCATTGGTCGTGAAGGAGCAATGATTTTATTGGCCGCATTGGCGGCCTCATGCTTCGCACAACGCTTCACCCCGCGTTCGGAATGGAAATTATGGATTGCCTGCGGGGCTGCTGCTGGTATGGCCGGTGCGTATCACGCTCCGTTGGCGGGTAGCTTATTTATTGCCGAAGTGCTGTTTGGCACGTTGATCCTCGCCTCATTAGGGCCGGTGGTTGTCTCCGCCGTCGTCGCATTGTTAACCACCAATGCGCTTAGCAACAGCAACGCGCTACTGTATACCGTTCATCTGACACGTGAGCTGCATGTGCTGGAATATGTGATGATTATCAGCACGGGTCTGTTAGCCGGTCTCTGCGGACCTCTTTTTATGTGGCTTATGACCACCAGCCACAACGGCTTTTTGCGCTTAAAACTCGCACCACCAGGCCAGTTAGCCCTGGGCGGGTTGATCGTTGGCCTGTTGTCGCTACTCACACCTGCGGTCTGGGGCAACGGCTACAGCGTGGTACAGTCGTATTTACTCTCTCCGCCTTTGCTCGCCGTCATCAGCGGAATTTTCATTTGCAAATTGCTGGCCGTACTCGCCAGTAGCGGTTCAGGAGCCCCCGGCGGCGTGTTTACACCAACGTTGTTCGTCGGTTTGTCGATCGGTATGTTACTGGGTCGGGTATGGGGGTTCTGGCTTCCGGGGGCGGATGAAATAGCGGTACTGTTGGGCTTAACAGGAATGGCCACACTGCTGGCGGCGACGACCCATGCCCCCATTATGTCGACATTGATGGTCTGTGAAATGACCGGGGAGTATCGACTGCTCCCCGGCCTGTTGATCGCTTGCGTCGTGTCGTCAGTGCTGTCGCGAACGTTACGCCATGACTCTATCTACAGACAACACGCTGCCGAGCATTGACAGACGAATATACTGAGAAAGCTCGCGCTGCTCGGCACGTGGCAAATAAGGCAATTCACCCATCAACGGTGCCGGTAATTTTTTGCTTAGCACGTCGATGATTTCGGCATAATGCGCCAATCCGGGGTTAATACGGTTCGCTACCCAGCCAATCAACGGCAGCCCGTCACTGGCAATCGCCTGTGCGGTGAGAATGGCATGGTTAATACAGCCTTCCTGAATGCCCACCACCATCAGAACCGGGAGTTGCTCCTGTACTACCCACTCCGATAACGGACGCAGATCGTTCATCAGACTACGCCAGCCACCTGTACCTTCAACAACAACGTGATCAACCTTCTCACTCAGGCTTGCAAGTCCATTGGATAACAGGGTGTAGTTAACCGGACCACTATGCGCCACGCTGCTTTCGTCTTCGCTCAGCGCGATAGGGTTAATCGCCTCGTACGGCAGTTCGATGGATGACACACTTTGCAGCACCAGTGCATCTTTATTGCGCATACCCTCCGGGGTCTCTTTGCTGCCTTTGGCGACGGGTTTGTAACCCGCCACACGTTTACCCCCTGACGCCAACGCTTGTAGTAATGCGCGGGAAACCACGGTCTTCCCAACAGAAGTGTCTGTACCTGTAATAAAGAAACGCTTCAGCATCACTAACTCCACCGTATGCTCTGAAAATATAAGTCAGGAAAATAAAACAGTGGAGAAAGTCTAAAGTATGACGGCCAGAACCAGCTTGAGATAGCGCAATTTTTCGTACAACAGTTAAAAAATGTTAACCCTGTAATAGACGAATCAACAAAGAACCGTTATACATCGCGTCTTTAACGAGAGCGGCCCCCGCCATCGTCCCCTGATTAGAAAATTGCGTACTTTCGACAACAATGCGCTGGCTGTAGGCCGGAAGCGCCTGTTGACGAATGCTGTCAGCAATCGTCGGGAACAAAATGTCAGCGGCTTTACTGAGTGGAGATCCTATCAATATCTTTTGCGGGTTGAACAAATTCACCATGATGGCCAGGATACGACCGACATGTGTCCCAACGCCGTTAATAATATCTTTCGCCAATAAATCGCCCTGCATGGCCGCCTGACACAGTGCGTCTACCGTCAACGGTTGTCCGTGCAGAGAGGAGCTCATTGACTGCTTCAGTCGCACCTGCGCCAGTTCCAGCACGCTGTCGACGCTGGCGATCGTTTCCAGACACCCATGATTACCGCAGTAGCACCGTTTGCCGTAAGGGTCCACCTGCGTATGACCTATTTCGACCAGGCTGCTGCTGCCTGCATGCAGTAAATGACCATCAGTGATCACCCCTGCACCCACGTTGTGATCGATGACTACCTGAATAACATCACGCGCCCCGCGTGATGCACCAAACAGCGCCTCGGCCATGGTCCATGCGCTGATATCGTGCTGAATGTATACCGGCACGCCGGTATGCCGCTCCAGCGTTTCGCCGAGCGGCATCTCTTTTACGTCATCATAGAACGGCATACGATGTACGATACCGTTCTCTGTATCAATAATGCCGGGTAAGGTAATCGCGATGGAAGTTAGGCGTTCGAGTTTTTGCTGGTGACGAATAAAAAACTGATCGACTTGCGCAACAACCCGTTCCAGTAACGATATCTCGCTGACCAGCGCCATTTCAAGACAATCCTCGACCACCAGTTTGCTGCTCAGATCGCGCAGCGCCAGGAAAATCTCGCCACGACTAATACGAATAGAAAGGTAATGCCAGGCTTCTGTTTCGACAACCAGCCCAACCGCCGGACGTCCGCGGTTACCGGCTTCTTTTATTTCCAGCTCCTGCACCAAATGCGCTTCCAGCATTTCTCGGACAATTTTGGTTATACTGGCAGGCGCCAATTGTGCCAGGCGAGAGAGATCAATACGCGATACCGGTCCCAGCTGATCAATCAGACGATAAACCGCGCCCGCATTGGTCTGCTTAATTTGATCGATATGCCCAGGCTGACTATCAGCAACCACCACTTACTCCCTTTATTTTCGCGCTCCGAAATAATCTGTAGACTATGGTGAAGCACTTCAATGGTTTCCGTCAACTTTTTGCTTAGCCTTGTGATTTACTGCACATTTTCGACCATTTTTAAACTAAATTAACCGCGCTGCACTGCGGCTAAAAGCTGCTGGCGAAAACGCTGCGCAGCGTGGCTTTGTTCATGATGCTTCGGCCACACCAACCACATTTCGGAGACCGCATCGTCTTCGGCAATAGGGATCCAACACATTTCATACAATTGCACCCGTTTAAAAGAGGCAGGCAAAATTGAAACCCCCAACCCTGCGGCCACCAGTCCGATGATGGTCATCGCCTCACCGACCTCCTGGGCGATGGTTGGTTTCAGAGCATAACGGCGCATCAGGCCGAGAATATCGTCATACAACCCCGTTCCAACATGCGGATCAAAAAAGACAAACGGCTCGTTTGCCAGCTCCGCCAGCGTCACCACCGGCTTTTGCGCCAGAGGATGTGCGCGTGGAATCATCGCCATCAGCGGCTCATGCAAAATGACCTCCCGCGCCAGCGTGTCCGGTAGTTGCGTATTGCGCAGGAGCCCTAAATCCAGTGTTCCCTCGTTGAGCGGGGCAATTTGCTCGCGCGTATTCATTTCACGGGTTTGCATATGCACCGCAGGATAACATTGGCGAAAAAGAGACAGCGTATCGGACACGGCCTTAATAAACGGGGCTGATGACGTAAAACCGATGCGCAGCTCCCCCGACTCCCCCAGGTGTAATCGCTCAGCACGGGCGGCAGCCTCATTTACCAGACCCAGGATTTGCCGACTGTCCGCCAGAAACTGTTTTCCGGCAGCGGTAAGCGCCACGCTGCGGTTAGTCCGCGCCAGTAGCCGTGCACCCACCTGCTGCTCAAGAATCTGAATCTGCTGGCTCAACGGAGGTTGCGAAATATTCAGTCGTGCCGCTGCACGACCAAAATGCAGCTCTTCCGCAACTGCCACAAAGTAACGTAAATGACGCAGTTCGATATTCATATCTTTAAAATATTATTTGAGATTATTAATATATTAGACAGAATATTGTGATTTTCATACTCTTAAGGCTGGTCCTGTAGACGTAATTGGATGAGCAAGGATTTCAAGTGAGCCGTACAACAACTGTCGATACCGCGCCAACAAGCGATGTTGATGAACAGATAGTTACCCCGCCGGATGGTTTTATCAAACGCGGAACATCCCCATTTATGCGCGTCACGCTGGCGCTGTTTTCCGCCGGACTGGCGACTTTTGCCCTCCTCTATTGCGTACAACCCATACTGCCTGTGCTCTCGCACGAGTTTGGCGTATCGCCTGCCAGCAGTAGTATTTCGCTCTCCATTTCAACAGCGATGCTGGCGATAGGGTTACTGTTTACCGGCCCACTTTCAGATGCTATTGGCCGCAAGCCGGTGATGGTTACCGCGCTGCTGCTCGCCTCTTGTTGTACGCTCCTTTCAACAATGATGACCAGTTGGCACGGTATTTTAATCATGCGTGCGCTGATCGGACTGTCACTGAGCGGCGTGGCGGCCGTGGGAATGACCTATTTGAGTGAGGAAATTCACCCAAGTTTTGTTGCATTTTCAATGGGCTTATACATCAGCGGAAACTCGATTGGTGGTATGAGTGGTCGTTTGATTAGCGGCGTGTTTACTGACTTTTTTAACTGGCGAATCGCGCTGGCGGCTATTGGCTGCTTTGCCCTCGCCTCCGCGCTAATGTTCTGGAAGATCTTACCGGAATCACGGCACTTCAGACCGACATCGTTACGGCCTAAAACGTTATTTATCAACTTCCGTTTGCACTGGCGTGACAGAGGACTTCCACTGTTGTTCGCAGAAGGGTTCTTGCTGATGGGGTCGTTTGTCACACTGTTTAACTACATCGGCTACCGTCTGATGCTGTCTCCCTGGGCGCTGAGCCAGGCTGTCGTCGGTTTGTTGTCTGTGGCTTATCTTACCGGCACCTGGAGCTCACCAAAAGCCGGTTCCATGACCACCCGTTATGGGCGCGGCCCGGTAATGTTGTTCTCGACAGGCGTGATGTTGTTCGGACTAATAATGACTCTGTTTACCTCGTTATGGCTGATTTTTGCCGGTATGTTGCTCTTTTCAGCCGGCTTTTTTGCGGCGCATTCCGTGGCAAGTAGTTGGATCGGGCCGCGAGCCAAACGCGCTAAAGGCCAGGCCTCTTCACTGTACCTGTTCAGCTATTACCTGGGCTCAAGCATTGCCGGTACACTAGGGGGTGTTTTCTGGCATAGCTATGGCTGGAACGGCGTGGGCGGGTTTATCGCACTGATGCTGGTGCTGGCGCTATTGGTTGGTGCCCGATTGCACCACCGTCTGCACGCATAATCAATGATGCCCGAAAACCGGGCATCATAAACGTCTCACGATAACATAAACGTCTGGGCGCTAATCTGCAGAGCAATTACCGTACCGTTCATCAAAATATGTAGCAAAATCGGCATCAGTAAACCGTTACTTTTCAGCCTCGCCAGGATCAAAACCTGGGACACAATAAACAACATCAATAACGTTCTCAGATCCACATACTGTGTATGCATCACGGCGAAAATAGCCGACACCACCACTGACGACAATCCTGTTTTATTATTGAACCAGTACTGAAAGGCATTGAACAGGCAGCCCCTGAAGATGATTTCTTCATACACGGGTGCAATAAATATCAGCGTTACACTGGATAACCAAAGCGCGTAGCTGTTCAGTGAGACCTGGCTTGTCACCCATTCTTCGGTCTTTCTGATCCCCAATACCCAGGGCAGGACCAGCTGCACAATCAGCAGCGCAACAAACAATATGACAAACCACCTGGCGTTGAATGTTCCTTTGCCGAGACCGTCTCTTTTTCTAAAGAAAACGTAATACAACGGCACCAGGACGACGAATTCCAGTGTAAACAGCAGCGGGAAAAGTAATCCTTTGGCGAGCAAGTCGTGACTGGCAGGGAAAAATAATGGGGAAAATGTGAGGCCGAACATCAACAAAAACATAGAGAAACAGCCAGCCACCGCTTTTGTCCTTGCGATATATTCGTTACTGACTTCCTGTTGCACACCTGCTCCTTGGATAAAATGAAATGTTCTCGTTATCTGAACAATACACAACCATGATAAAAAGTATCATTATCATTGACAAGCTACCAAAATTCCCATGCCTATGATGAATGGGTTAATTTGCGAAATCGCGTTAGACTCTGAAATCTGGTCCAACAGAACGAGAACAAAAAATGAGTAACAGCGATAATTACCATCAACTCACCCGTACGTTCCAGCGCCTCTCTCGCTTCTCCCACCTCTCGGCAATAGCCAGTTGGGACATGTTTACCATGATGCCGCCTGGCGGTAGCAAAGCCCGGGGTGAAGCGCTGGCTGAACTGAGCGTGCTTGAACATCAACTGTTAACCGGTGCCAATGTGGCAAAGTGGATCGCCGCCGCACAGCAGGAAGACCTGAACGATGTCGAGCAGGCCAATCTGCGCGAAATGTCACGGCTACATCATCAAGCGTCCTTGCTACCCGAATCACTGGTAGAAGCGAAATCACTGGCGGGCAGTCGTTGCGAACATGCCTGGCGCAGCCAACGCCCGGCCAATGACTGGGAAGGGTTTGCTGAAAACCTGAAAGAGGTGGTTAAGTACAGCCGCGAAGAAGCCCGACTGCGTGCAGAAGCGAAAGGATGTTCGCCCTACGACGCATTACTGGATGTCTTTGAACCAGAGATGACCAGCGCCCGGCTGGATATTCTCTTTGCCGACATCAAGAGCTGGCTACCCGAATTGCTCAATAAGGTAGTGGCAAAACAATCACAACAATCGCTTATCGCCCCCACTGGTCCCTTCCCGACTTCAGTTCAGCGTGAGCTGGGCCTTGAAACCATGGCGCAGTTAGGTTTTGATTTTACCGCGGGACGCCTGGACATCAGTGCACATCCATTCTGCGGCGGCGTACCGCAAGATGTTCGGATTACCACCCGCTACGATGAAAACGAACTGCTCAGCGCGTTATTTGGCGTCATTCATGAGACAGGTCATGCGCGTTATGAGCAAAATCTACCTCAGAACTGGTCAGGACAACCTATTGCCCTGGCACGATCAACCGCCATCCATGAATCTCAGAGCCTGTTCTTTGAAATGCAATTAGGCCGCAGCCCAGCGTTTCTGAAACGGTTAATTCCCGCAGTAACCCGACATTTTGGCAATCAACCCGCCTTTGAGGAAAGCAATTTCATCGCCTGGAACCAGCAGGTCAAACCGGGCTATATCCGCGTTGACGCCGACGAGGTTAGCTATCCTGCTCACGTGATCCTGCGTTATGAAATCGAGCGCGCGTTGATTAACGGCGACATTGAGGTCGATGATATTCCTGCCTTGTGGAATGAAAAAATGCAGGCCTGGTTAGGGCTCTCTACGATCGGGAACTACCGTAACGGCTGTATGCAGGATATCCACTGGACCGATGGCGGTTTTGGCTACTTCCCTTCGTACACATTGGGGGCGATGTATGCAGCCCAGCTTTTCAGTGCAGCTAACCGTGCCTTGCCAGGTTTAAACCACGCCATTGCGCAAGGAGATTTTAGCGCCTTGTTTGACTGGTTGCGCCAGAATATCTGGCAACATGGCAGTCGTTTCACGACCGAGCAGCTCATTACCCAGGCAACCGGAGAGCCGCTGAGCAGCCGCTATTTCCGCGCCCATCTGGAAGCCCGCTATCTGTAATCGTAAACCGTGAGTCATTGTACAAACGGTTACACGTCGAAACCAATGACTCACGGAAGCCCAGAGATTACAGCGATATAGTTATTTCAACGGCCCCGCAGTGGGGTTGAATGAAAAACCAAATCGAGGGTATGAGAATGAAAAAAGTATTAGCTCTGGTTGTTGCCGCTGCTATGGGTCTGTCTTCCGCTGCATTTGCTGCTGAAACAACTGCTACTACCGCTCCGACTGCTGCTGCGACCACGAAAGCCGCACCGGCAAAAACCACTCATCATAAAAAACAGCACAAAGCAGCTCCGCAGAAAGCGCAGGCTGCCAAAAAGCACGCTAAAAAATCCGCAGCTAAACCGGCTGTAGAACAGAAAGCTCAGGCTGCGAAGAAACACACCAAAAAAGCAGCAACCAAGCCAGCTGCAGAGCAGAAAGCTCAGGCTGCCAAAAAACACACCAAAAAAGCAGCAACTAAACCAGCTGCAACCAAACCAGCCGCAGAGCAGAAAGCTCAGGCCGCTAAAAAACACACCAAAAAAGCAGTAAAACACGAAACCGCTAAACCAGCTGCTCAACCGGCTGCATAAAACATCTGTAGTAACCATGGCATCCCCCATGCCATAGCATACGGCGCTAAATCAGTCTGATTTAGCGCCGCCTTTCGGAGGGTAAAATGGTGTCACATTACCGCTTTGAGTTCATTCTTATTACCCTGATAATTTGCGCTCTTATCGCCATGCATTTTTATCTTTCCTGAGTGTAGTTATCTGATTTTACTCCCACTTTCCCGCCGTCCCGTCTATAGTATTAACTGAGGGTTTGCTGTTAATAATCATAATTCCCCACCAGAGTGTGATATGCATAAAACCATTGCGGTATTACTGGGTTCAATTTGTCTATTTCCTGTCGTTGCACATGCGGAGCAGCCTGCAACGACCATTGCTGAAGCCGATAACATAAAAACGCTGTTTTTTGGTCATGATGATCGTGTGAGGGTGACTGACCCTACACAATCACCGTGGGACGCTATCGGGCAACTGGAAACCGCCAGCGGTAACCTGTGTACGGCTACGCTCATTTCACCTCACCTGGCCCTGACCGCCGGGCACTGCTTACTCACCCCACCAAAAGGCAAGCCGGATAAAGCCGTCGCGCTACGTTTTGTGTCGAAAAAGGGTATCTGGCGCTATGAAATCCACGGCATTGAAGGACGGGTTGATCCCTCTCTCGGCAAGCGTTTAAAAGCAGATGGTGACGGCTGGATTGTCCCACCTTCTGCAGCTCCGTGGGATTTTGGTCTGGTAGTGTTACGTTATCCCCCCTCCGGGATCACGCCGCTACCGTTATTTGACGGTGATAAAGCCGCGTTAACCGCTGCGCTAAAAGCTGCTGACCGTAAAGTGACTCAATCGGGGTACCCGGAAGATCACCTGGATGACCTGTACACGCATCAGGATTGCGTGGTAACTGGCTGGGCGCAAAATACAGTCTTGTCGCATCAGTGCGATACGCTCCCTGGCGACAGCGGCTCCCCATTGATGTTAAAGACAGATTCAGGCTGGCAATTGATTGGTGTGCAAAGCTCCGCTCCAGCAGCAAAAGATCGCTGGCGGGCAGATAATCGCGCCATTTCTGTGACGGGTTTTCGCGATAAACTCGAAGCACTGGCGAAGGGATGACGCATGCTGCCCACGTTTGCGGGCAGCACGTAGATTAAGCAAGTTTGATCATTATCATTCCGGCCAGCAGCAAGGCGACGCCAATCCAGCCTTTGTTATTCAGGCGCTGACCAAAAAGCACCCATCCTGCGGCCAACGTTGCGGCGATCCCGAATCCTCCCCACAGCGCGTAGGCGACAGAAAGGTCGATCCCTTTTACCGCCTGGGACAGCGCACTAAAGGCCGCTAACACCGCCACCAGCGACAACACGCCATAAGCCTTACGGCGGAAACCATCGGAAAATTTTAAGAAGACGTTAGCAACGATTTCAAGAACGATGGCCATTCCAAGCCACGCGCCGTGAACCCACTCAAACTGCTGCATGGGTCACCTCCCTCCTCGCTTTTGCCGGCTTGCGTGTACCCGATTTGATCAACACAATGCCTAACACCAGCGAGACCAGTCCAGCAACTTTCATCGTGGTCAAGGTTTCGTCGAATAACAACACGCTAAACAGCGTAATAAATAAAATTCCGATACCTTCCCATAAGGCATAGGCCACACCAAGGGCGATTTTTTTAACGGCAAAACTGAGAAAAATATACGATAAGGCGATCATTACCAGCATTAAAATAAAGCCCGCATTACCATGGCCTACGCTGGCCCATTTCATTGAAAGCGTACCGGTAATTTCAGCCGCAATGGCCAGACCTAATAATATCCAGTAAAACATGATGCTTCTCCTGCTTGAGAATATAGTCCTTTGGGCCTACTGCATGCAGTAAACCAAAAAATAGAATCAGATAGCTCAGCGCATAACGCCAGCTCAGGCAGAAGAAGGGACTAAAGCGCGTTGCGCCAGTGTTGCTCACCCGCAAGCAAGAAAGTGGAGGAGGTACGAAGAAGTGTAGGTAAACGCAAAAACATCCTGAACGTATTGTCCATAATATTACAATTATCCGCAGTGTTGCTTCTCATCATCGCGGATGATAATTGTCCTCGGTAGTTAAACACAGATGATTTGTATCATAGGTTCAATGCGAACTCAAAATCTTTTCACTTCTTTACCCGACTCGTTTGATTTTTGTTATAACGGCTCGAGGCAGATCACATTATTATATTGATAAAAAACTCAGGGATTCACATGGCAAAACCGATCATCACGCTTAACGGCCTAAAAATAGTTATTATGCTCGGCATGTTGGTTATCATTTTAACCGGTATCCGATTTGCCGCCGATATCATCGTACCGTTTATTCTGGCGTTATTTATCGCCGTCGTGCTTAATCCCGTAGTACAGCGCATGGTTAAGCTCCGCATACCGCGTGTATTTGCCGTGTCATTGCTGGTTGTTATTATTGTCATGCTAATGGTGCTGCTTCTGGCTTATTTAGGTACATCCTTAAATGAGCTGGCACGGACACTGCCGCAGTATCGTTCGTCATTGGTTATCCCACTGAAAAATATCGAACCGTGGCTACAACGTGCGGGGATCGGCGTTTCCGTAGACGAGTTGGTGAAATATGTCGATCCGAACGCTGCGATGACGCTGGTCACCAATTTATTGACGCAACTCTCTAATGCGATGTCCTCGATATTTCTACTGTTGCTGACCGTGGTTTTTATGCTGCTGGAAGTACCGCAACTCCCCGGAAAACTCAAACAAATGATGAGCCGCCCTCTTGAGGGAATGGCCGCGATCCAACGCGCTATCGACAGTGTCTCACACTATCTGGTACTAAAAACCGCCATCAGCATCGTCACCGGCCTGGTCGCCTGGGGCATGCTTGCCGCACTGGATGTCCGCTTCGCGTTTGTCTGGGGACTACTGGCCTTTGCCCTGAATTATATTCCTAACATCGGTTCGGTGTTGGCAGCGATTCCCCCTATTGCTCAGGTACTGGTATTCAGCGGTTTTTACGACGCGTTGCTCGTGCTGGCAGGTTATCTGGTGATTAACCTGGTATTCGGCAATATCCTCGAACCCCGCATCATGGGACGTGGGCTGGGACTTTCTACGCTGGTGGTATTCCTGTCGCTGATTTTTTGGGGCTGGCTGCTCGGCCCCGTTGGGATGCTGCTTTCAGTACCGCTGACCATCATTGTAAAGATTGCCCTTGAGCAAACAAATGGTGGTCAAAGCATTGCCGTCCTGCTGAGCGATCTTAACAAAGAATAAGTGTATGCCCCGCTATCACGGAGCTGTTCAACTACTGTTTGTCACGGAACACCAGTGCGGCACTCATCAGTGTGAATAGCGCAATAATCCAGGCCATGGTCCAGGGGGTGCCGTCACTCAATCTCGCCAGCAGTAACGATGAGATGATGCCACTGCCATACTGTAATGAACCAATCAGCGCCGAAGCTGATCCGGCGATATTGGGGGCCGCATCCAGCGCGGCGGCCGTCGACGTTGCTGCAATGATCCCATTCATCGAAAATAGCAGAAACACAGTGATGATAATGGCAATAACCCCCCCTATTTCCAGCTGAACCAGCAGTGCCAATGCAACAGCAGCCAGTGCCGCCAACATTGTCGCGTACTTAAGCAACTGTTCTAACGCGTGCCGTTGCACCAGCCGGCGGTTGACCGCACTCATCGCCATAACGCCGACAATATTTAACGCAAATAACCAGCCATAATGCTGCGGATCGACATGGTAATAGCGAATGTAAACAAATGGCGAACCGGTAATAAACGCATACGCACCCACGTAATAAAAGGTCAGACTCAGGGTGTAGCGCATAAATCGACCATTGGTTAATAGCGCGCGGTAATGCCGGAATGCGCCTGCCAGTGAGGCTTTTACGCGTCTTTCTTCAGGGAGTGTTTCCGGTAACCACAGCAACGAGATAAACATCAGCACGCCAATGGCCACCAGTAACCAAAAAATAGAGTGCCAGGTGCTCAGTCGAATAATTTGCCCGCCAATCAATGGCCCTGCGATGGGGGCAATCGCCATAACCAGTACCAGGGTTGACAACATTTGCGCCGCACGAGTACGAGCAAAGAGATCACGAATAATGGCACGCGCCAGCATCGGTCCGGTACAGGCCCCCAGCGCCTGAAAGACCCGCCAGAAAACAATTTGCGTGATATCCGTGGACAGCGCACACCCCGCAGAACCGATGATAAACAGCACCATGCCGATGAACAACGGTGTACGTCTGCCCAGATGATCGCTGATCGGTCCCCAGATCAGTTGCGCAATAGCAAACCCCACCAAAAAACCGGTAACAGTAAGCTCCACATTGCCGTTTAAATCCCCCGCCATGGTCGGCATCGCCGGGAGGTAGATATCGGTTGAAAGTGAAGTAAAGGCCATCAGGCCGCTGAGGATGAGAATAAAAGAGAGACCGGTCTGGCTTGCAGCAGCAGCCGGCAGGCACTGTTCACGTGTGCGCATAGCGTCCTGTTATCTTAGGAAAAGTCAGGTGGCAGTATATACGGGGTGAATGACAGTGATTAGATAGCCGAAGAAGCATAAGTTTATGAACGCCAATCATGAGTAACACCCTCTCCCCGCTAACATATGCGACAACCTTCGCATTTTAGCCTGCTAAAAATGAATTTAGCTCATAGGTCTATGCTGATTTAACGGACTAATGGTGTGAACAGATTCTTGCTAATCTGCTGGCAATGCAAAAAATGATGTTCAGGAGCGTTCCATGAATACAACGGTCTTAAATAACGGTGTTGAGATGCCTCTGCTCGGTTTTGGTGTATACCAAATGACCGAAGCGAACGAGTGTGAGCAAGCCGTGCGGGATGCCATCGAAACAGGATATCGCCTGATCGATACCGCCGCCTCCTATCTGAATGAAACTCAGGTCGGCAATGCGCTGAAACAAAGCGGCGTACCCCGCGATGAACTTTTCATCACAACCAAGCTGTGGTTACAGGATACCAGCTACGCTGGCGCGAAAGCTCAGTTTGCGCGTTCGTTGCAGCGCCTTCAACTTGACTACCTTGACCTGTATTTAATCCACCAGCCCTATGGCGACGTACACGGTGCCTGGCGTGCGATGGAGGAACTCTACGAGGAAGGGAAAATTCGCGCAATTGGCGTCAGCAATTTTCACCCGGACCGTCTGGCAGATTTGATGGCCTTCAACCGCATCATCCCGGCGGTGAATCAGATAGAAGTGAATCCCTTCCACCAGCAACCGCATGCCGTAGCCTGGATGCAGAGCCGCAATATTCAACCACAAGCCTGGGCGCCGTTCGCCGAGGGGCGCAATGACCTGTTTCAAAATCCGACACTGGCCGCGATTGGTAAAAAGTACGGGAAAAGCATCGGTCAGGTAGTACTGCGTTGGATTTATCAGCGCGGAATTATTTCTCTGGCGAAAACCGTGCGTAAAGCGCGTATGACAGAGAATATTCAGATTCTGGATTTTACCTTAACGACTGAGGAAATGACGCAAATCGCCGCCATGGACGCCGGGATCAGCGCATTTTTCTCGCATCGCGATCCGGCGCGCGTGGAATGGATAACCCAGCGTAAACTGGATGTTTAATAAAAAAACGGCCTCCGCAGAGGCCGTCTTACTTTTAAGCACGCATTACAACGCTTTCAGAATCGCATCCACGCTGGCTTTGGCATCACCAAACAGCATATGGGTGTTTTCTTTAAAGAACAGCGGGTTCTGCACGCCTGCATAACCGGTGTTCATTGAGCGTTTGAACACGATAACATTCTGCGCTTTCCACACTTCCAGCACCGGCATTCCGGCTATCGGGCTGCGCGGATCATCCTGCGCTGCCGGGTTCACCGTATCGTTGGCGCCAATAACCAGCACGGTATCGGTATCGGCGAAATCATCGTTGATTTCATCCATTTCCAACACGATGTCATACGGCACTTTTGCTTCCGCCAACAGCACGTTCATGTGACCAGGCAAGCGCCCTGCTACCGGGTGAATACCAAAGCGGACTTTGATACCACGGGCGCGCAGTTTCTCAGTGATTTCCGCCACCGGATACTGCGCCTGCGCCACCGCCATACCGTAGCCCGGGGTGATAATCACAGAATGAGAGTTTTTCAGCATTTCAGCGGTATCTTCGGCATTAATCTCGCGATGTTCACCTGCTTCTTCGGTATCACCGGTTGAGGACCCATCGGTGCCAAACCCACCCGCAATAACGCTGATGAAAGAACGGTTCATTGCCTTACACATAATGTAAGACAGGATCGCACCCGAGGAACCGACCAGCGCACCCGTGACGATCAGCAGATCGTTGCTCAGCATAAAGCCTGCCGCTGCTGCCGCCCATCCTGAATAGGAGTTCAGCATAGAGACGACGACTGGCATATCGGCCCCACCGATGGATGCTACCAGGTGCCAACCAAACGCCAGTGCGATAATGGTCATCACCAGCAGCGCCAGAACCTGCAGGCCCACGCTCTCGGTACGAACAAACACCACCAGCAGCAGGAAAGAAACCACCAGTGCCGCCAGGTTCAACTTATGGCGATTCGGCAGCATCAGCGGCTTAGATGAGATCTTGCCGCGCAGTTTACCAAACGCCACGATAGAACCGGTGAAGGTTACTGCACCGATAAAGATGCCGAGGAACACTTCAGTCAGGTGAATGTTCACCAGGATCGGTTCCAGACCGGTATCGTGATACAGGTAGCTGTTGAAACCAACCAGTACGGCGGCCAGACCGACGAAGCTGTGCAGAATCGCCACCAGCTCCGGCATCTCGGTCATCTCGACTCTTTTCGCCAGACGAATACCAATTGCACCACCAATGATCATTGCAACCAGAATCCAGGCGACGTTGCCGGTATCCGGGCCAAAAATCGTGGCAATCAGCGCAATCGCCATCCCGGCGATGCCGTAGTTGTTACCCTGTTGAGACGTTTCGTGTTTGGAAAGTCCCGCCAGGCTGAAAATAAACAGGATTGCGGCAACAATGTATGCAGCTGTAACTAATCCTCCAGACATATGTTACCCCTTAGTTTTTCCGGAACATTTTCAGCATGCGCTGAGTCACGGTGAAGCCACCGAAAATATTAATGCTGGCAATAAGCACCGCGATAAAACTCAGGAAACTCACCCAGCCGCCCTGGCCAATTTGTAATAATGCCCCCACGACGATGATCCCGGAGATAGCGTTAGTCACGGACATCAGCGGGGTATGCAACGCATGCGAGACATTCCACACCACGTAGTAACCCACCACGCAGGAAAGTGCGAACACCGTAAAGTGTCCGAGGAACTCTTTTGGCGCGACGTCGGCTAGCCAGCCAAACAAAATCACCACCAGCGCCATCAGCGCATATTTGCGCCATGGGGATGCAGGTTTTTTCTCTTCCTGTGGTGCAGGTGCAGCTTTAGGCGCCGCTTGTGGCTGAGCAGAAACCTGGATGGGTGGTGCAGGCCACGTAATTTCACCATCGCGAACCACTGTCACGCCGCGCACCACCACATCGTCAAAATCAACGGTGATGTTGCCGTCTTTCTCTTTGCACAACAGTTTCAGCAGGTTTACAAGGTTGGTGCCATACAATTGTGAAGACTGAGTCGGCAAACGTCCCGGCAAATCGGTATAGCCGATAACCTTGACGCCGTTCTCGGTGGTGGTCACCTGATTGGCAACGGTATACTCGCAGTTACCCCCGTTTTGCGCGGCGAGATCGACAATCACGCTGCCGGGCTTCATCGAATCAACCATCTCACGCGTGATCAGTTTCGGCGCTGGTTTCCCCGGGATCAGCGCGGTGGTAACGATGATGTCGACGTCTTTTGCCTGAGCGGCGAACAGCTCCATCTCCGCTTTAATAAACGCTTCGGACATCACTTTGGCGTAGCCATCGCCGCTGCCCGCTTCTTCTTTAAAGTCCAGTTCGAGGAACTCAGCGCCCATACTCTGAACTTGTTCTTTTACTTCCGGGCGCGTGTCAAAGGCGCGAACAATCGCCCCGAGGCTGTTTGCTGCACCGATAGCGGCCAATCCCGCCACGCCAGCACCGATCACCATCACCTTGGCAGGTGGAACTTTACCCGCCGCGGTAATTTGCCCGGTAAAGAACCGTCCGAACTCATGTGCCGCTTCAACAATTGCACGATACCCGGCAATGTTGGCCATCGAGCTTAAGGCATCCAGTGACTGCGCACGCGAAATACGCGGCACGGAATCCATCGCCATGACCGTCACATTTCGCTCAGCGAGCTTTTGCAGTAGCTCAGGGTTCTGTGCAGGCCAGAGAAAACTCACCAGCGTGGTACCCGAATTAAGCAACGGAATCTCAAACGCTTCTGGCGCATTGACCTTCAGGATAATCTCTGACTGCCAGACAGCATTCCCGTCAACAATTTCTGCGCCTGCTTGCACAAACGCCTTATCGTCAAAACTAGCCAGTTGACCTGCGCCGCTTTCAACCGCGACGCTAAAACCCAGCTTCAGCAGCTGCTCAACCGTTTTCGGTGTGGCTGCAACACGGGTTTCATTGGTTAACCGTTCTTTTGGTATGCCAATTCGCATAATGTTCCCTTCCATCTGTATTTTTGATGATGGTTTATCAATGTTCGCAAGAGGCATGCGCACACTCCCGAGAGAGCTCAGTGTTACCCCAATAAAATAAAACAGTAACAAACTCTGTATAAGCTACTGAAAATGACGCCTGTGATCTAGCGCCAAAAAACAGTATTTATTATGAAATTTGCAAAACAGGAATGAATTCATTCGCAAGCAGGGATAATGCCCTTTAAATAGCCCGCAAAGGCCGATAATTCGCTCAAGCGAAGCGGCAAAACATGATTAAGCGCCACCGTAGAACAATTGATTAACATTAAATTAACTTATGAAATTCAACTGCTTTATCAGTTTTAGCCGCCAAACGCCGAATTTTTAGACATATCACTAAATGTTATCGATGTTGTTAGCATGGGTGGCACGATGAGTGAAAAATCACGCAGACACTGACACAATTTAAATGCAATAATCAGCCACGTTTCTAGTCAATAACAATACCAGTACCTGGTTTGCGCAAGGCGAAGGATTATTTTTATGAAGCTTAAGAACACTCTCCTGGCGTCCGCTCTTCTTTCTGCGACTGCTTTTTCTGTAAATGCAGCGACAGAATTGACGCCGGAGCAAGCAGCTGCCCTGAAACCCTATGACCGCATTGTGGTTACCGGTCGTTTTAATGCTATCGGTGATGCGGTAGACGCCGTATCTCGTCGTGCAGATAAAGACGGTGCAGCCTCCTTTTATGTTGTTGATACCTCAGATTTTGGCAGTGGCGGTAACTGGCGCGTCGTCGCCGATATCTATAAAGCCGACGCTGAAAAAGCAGAAGTCACCAAAAATCGCGTCATCAACGGCGTTATGGAATTACCGAAAGACCAGGCTGTTCTGATTGAACCTTTCGATACCGTTACGGTTCAGGGTTTCTACCGCAGCCAGCCTGAAGTAAATGATGCCATCACCAAAGTGGCGAAAGAAAAAGGGGCTTACTCTTTTTATATCGTACGCCAGGTTGATGCCAACCAGGGGGGTAACCAACGTATTACCGCATTCATCTACAAAGAAGATGCGAAAAAACGTGTTGTTCAAAGCCCTGATGCGATCCCTGCCGATTCTGATGCCGGACGTGCCGCTTTAGCAGCCGGTGGCGAAGCCGCGAAGAAAGTTGAAATCCCAGGCGTGGCAACAACCGCGTCTCCGAGTGCCGAAGTGGGTCGTTTCTTCGAAACTCAGTCAACTAAAGGCGGACGTTACACTGTCACCCTGCCTGACGGTACTAAAGTTGAGGAGTTGAACAAAGCTACCGCCGCGATGATGGTGCCGTTCGACAGCATCAAGTTCACCGGTAACTATGGCAACATGACCGAAGTCTCTTACCAGGTTGCGAAACGTGCAGCGAAAAAAGGTGCCAAGTACTACCACATTACCCGCCAGTGGTCGGAACGTGGTAACAACATGACCATCAGCGCCGACCTGTATAAGTAACAGACAGTTGTAACAATAAAAGGCGGCTTTATGCCGCCTTTAGCATTTTTAGTCACAAATCTGCCTATCCCCATTGCATGCGCTGTCTTCTCTCCGTAAAATCCCGCGCCTTGAGTCGCTTTCACCATTTTTATGCGATTTGCCAAAATAATTATTCTCTCACTCTCGTTTTTGTAACTGGATACAAATGGAAAAGAAATTGGGTCTGAGCGCACTGACAGCGCTGGTTCTAAGCTCAATGCTTGGCGCCGGTGTTTTCAGCCTGCCACAAAATATGGCTGCAGTAGCCAGCCCGGCAGCGTTATTGATTGGTTGGGCGATTACGGGCGCGGGGATCCTGCTGCTCGCGTTTGCCATGCTTATCCTGACGCGTATCCGCCCGGAACTGGACGGCGGTATCTTTACCTACGCGCGTGAAGGCTTCGGAGAACTGATCGGTTTCTGTTCCGCTTGGGGGTATTGGCTGTGCGCCGTTATCGCTAACGTTTCCTATCTGGTTATCGTCTTTTCCGCACTTAGCTTCTTTACCGATACACCTGCGTTACGTCTGTTTGGCGACGGGAATACCTGGCAGTCTATTGTTGGCGCATCGGTACTGCTGTGGGTCGTGCATTTTCTGGTGTTACGTGGTGTACAGACAGCCGCCAGCATTAATCTGGTGGCGACGCTGGCGAAGCTACTGCCGCTTGGCCTGTTTATCGTTCTGGCATTTATGTTATTTAAGCTCGACACCTTTAGCCTGGACTTTACCGGTGTGAAACTGGGTGTTCCTGTCTGGGAGCAAGTTAAAAACACCATGCTTATCACTCTGTGGGTGTTTATCGGCGTGGAAGGCGCTGTCGTGGTGTCCGCACGGGCGAGGAACAAACGCGACGTTGGGCGCGCGACACTGCTGGCAGTACTTGCCGCGCTTGGCGTCTACCTGTTGGTGACCCTGCTTTCTCTTGGCGTGGTCGCACGCCCGGAACTGGCTGAGATCCGCAACCCATCAATGGCTGGTCTGATGGTTAAAATGATGGGGCCATGGGGCGAAATCATTATCGCCGCGGGTTTGATTGTCTCTGTCTGCGGTGCCTATTTGAGCTGGACGATTATGGCGGCGGAAGTCCCATTTCTGGCATCCACGCACAAAGCATTCCCGCGTATTTTTGCCCGTCAGAATGCGCAAGGTGCGCCATCTGCATCACTGTGGTTGACTAACATCTGCGTGCAGGTCTGTCTGGTGCTGATCTGGCTCACAGGTTCTGACTACAATACGCTGCTGACTATTGCCTCTGAGATGATTCTGGTGCCCTATTTCCTCGTCGGCGCATTTTTGCTGAAAATAGCGACCCGCCCAATTCATCAGGCTGTTGGTGTCGGTGCATGCATTTATGGCTTATGGTTACTGTACGCGTCAGGTCCGATGCACCTGCTGTTGTCCGTGGTGCTGTATGCTCCGGGGTTGCTGGTTTTCCTTTATGCACGCAAAACTCACGCGCATGACAACGTATTAAAACGCCAGGAAATGGCTTTGATCGGCCTGCTTCTTGTAGCAGCTGTTCCAGCGACCTGGATGCTGATGGGTTAAATAGTTGACCCATCGTTTGCGACTCATGGAGATCTCGATGGGTAAAAAGCCCGCTTTGCCAATACTTATCACCGGAGGGGGCCGTCGTATCGGTCTCGCCATCGCGTGGCATTTTCTGAATCAAAAGCAGCCGGTGATCGTCAGTTACCGGACACACTACCCGGCGATTGATGGCCTGCAAGAGGCGGGGGCACAATGTATTCAGGCTGACTTCGCGACCGACGAAGGCGTCCTCGCTTTTGCCAGGGAAGTGAAAGCCCGTACCGAAGGTTTACGCGCTATTGTGCATAATGCCAGCGCCTGGCTTGCCGAAAAACCGGGGCTGCCGCTTTCCGAGGTGCTGTCCAGCATGATGCAGATCCACGTGAATACCCCTTACCTGCTTAATCACGCGCTGGAAGGCCTGCTGCGCGGACATGGGCATGCGGCCAGCGATATTATCCATTTTACTGATTACGTCGTAGAGCGTGGCAGCGACAAGCATATTGCCTATGCTGCCAGTAAAGCTGCTCTGGATAATATGACCCGCTCATTTGCCCGCAAACTGGCCCCGGAAGTGAAAGTTAACGCAATCGCCCCCTCGCTAATCCTGTTTAACGAGGGTGACGATGCAGAATATCGTCAGCAGGCGCTGAATAAATCGTTGATGAAAACCGCGCCCGGTGAAAAAGAAGTCATTGATTTAATAGACTACCTGTTTACCAGCTGCTTTGTCACCGGCCGTAGCTTTGCCGTTGACGGTGGTCGCCACCTGCGCTAGTGCAGTTTTATCCAACAAAAGATCAGCAACCACGCGCTCAGGCTCCAGCAGACTACCGAGCCAATGAGCGCGATGGGTAAACGCATAAAACCGGTGAAGTACCACAGTGAAATGAGGTAGACAAAATAGGGAATAATCGACCACATGCTGAATACAATCGTTGTACGCAGCGCCTCGATCCCACGTTCACTGGCCACAATATAGTGGGCAATCAACGCAAAGGTTGGGAACAACGGAATTAATCCGGCAATATAGTAATTCTTTGTTTTAGCCAGTAAACCAATCAGCACCACTACCAGCGCACCCAGCGCCGCTTTTACTACGAGCCCCATCGTTTTGCCTTAACACATCAATAACATCAGCCTCTAGCATAACGGAAGCGTTCTCGTTTAGAAAAGATTAATGGAAGGAAAAACGATGGCGGTGTATGTTGGCGTTTTATATTCAAAATGAATGATATGAACACCATCGTATTTGTTGAAGATGATCCCGAAGTAGGTTCGCTGATTGCGGCCTATCTGGCCCGGCATGATATTGAGGTTATCGTTGAATCTCGTGGTGATTTGGCCGAAGAGAAAATTCTGCAAGTGCAACCCGATCTGGTGTTGTTAGATATTATGCTTCCAGGTAAGGACGGTATGACTATTTGCCGTGATTTGCGTGGGCGCTGGCAAGGTCCAATTGTCCTGCTGACTTCGCTGGACAGTGACATGAACCATATTCTGGCTCTCGAAATGGGTGCCTGCGACTATATCCTGAAAACCACACCACCGGCAGTACTGCTGGCTCGCCTGCGCCTGCATTTACGCCAAAACGAACATTCAGCCCAGGCTAAAGGAATTCAGGCTGCCACCATCACCCCGCACACCACTCTGCGTTTTGGCGCACTGATCATTGACCCAACGAATAGGTCTGTGCTGCTCGGCGGTGAGCTGGTCGCCCTCTCTACGGCGGATTTTGAGTTACTTTGGGAACTGGCAACCCATGCCGGGCAGATTATGGACCGTGATGCGTTGCTGAAGAATCTGCGCGGCGTAAGTTACGACGGTATGGACCGCAGTGTCGATGTCGCAATTTCCCGGTTACGTAAAAAACTGCTCGATAACGCGACTGAACCCTATCGAATCAAAACGGTACGCAACAAAGGTTATTTGTTCGCGCCGCACGCCTGGGACGACGAATCTCAGAAATAACCCACCGGATGAGGCGCATAACCTATCGCGTGAATGCAACTCAACGTGACAGCGTCACGTTGAGTTGCATACCGATTTTCTACCTCAACTGAACGTCAGACCGTCATATTTTTTCCAGCGGTAGTTCAACGCGGAAATAATCCAACAGGCAATAAAAACGCCAATAATGACAAACCCGACGTTGCCCATGTGGTCACTTAAGTTACTGACCGTGTCCCACAGCCCGCCCTGTAACGAAAAAGCATCAGACAGCAGGCCCAACCCCTCCAGTCCACCGATAAACAGCGCCACAATCACTGAGGTTCCGGTAATGGTCATATTGTAATACAGCTTACGCTGCGGCTTATTGAATGCCCAACCGTAGGCCTCAACCATCAGAATACTGTCGAGGCAGTCAATCAGCGCCATACCGCAGGTAAACAGCGCCGGGAAGACTAAAATGGACCAGACAGACATCCCGTTGGAGGCGCTTGAAGCCGATATGCCCAATAACGAGATTTCAGTCGCGGTGTCAAAGCCCAGGCCAAATAAGAAACCAACAAAATACATGTGCCAGTCTTTCCCAACCAGCCTGAAGGCTGAGCGAAATAGCCAATTCAGCGGACCTGAAACCGTGACATCTTCCGTGGAGAGATCATAAATACCGGTACGTTTCAGATGGCGGAACGCCTTCCAGACCTGACAGAAAATGATGAGGTTGATGGTAGCCAGAATCAGCAGAAATGCGGCAGAAACGGTGGTGCCGATAATGCCACCAATATTCTGAAACCATACCATATGCTGCTTAAACACGCTGGTGGTCAGAGCAATACCCATACTTGCCAGCACGACGATGGTGGAGTGTCCCAGAGAAAACCATGCCCCCGTCGTCAGCGCGCGTTTGTTTTGCTGCATGAGCTTTCGCGTCGCACTATCTATGGCCGCAATATGATCGGCATCGACTGCATGACGCAGACCATAACACCACGCGATCAGGCTCAGCGCCAGAAGTGACGTATTATGCCGAAACGCGGTGAATGCCCAAAGCCAGGCGACTATGTTTGCTCCGATGAGAAAAACCACCAGCAATATGAGGTTTGGCCGTTTTTTTATTAATGAATACAACGAAGTCATTATTTCCGGCCCACTCGTTTTGTAATAAACAACACAACATCACCGCCGTTCACTGATAGATTAATAAAACGTTTACCAGCCTAATGATAACGTTTAAGAATTACCAGCCCAGTGTCTTAGATCAAAGTTGCCTGCTCTCTTCGTCCAGTTCAACAATCGCTAACTCCGCGACACGCAAGGTTATCGCCGCATTTTCCCCATCCTCCAGAAACCATGCAGAAGATAAACCACACCATGCGACTATCCACATCAGCAGTCGCTGTCGTTCAATCCCGGCTATCTCAGAGACAAGTTGCACGCGTTGCTTAAAAATGTTTGGGTCTGTCGCGATAGCAACACAGGGATCGGCAAGGTCAGGATTCGTGAATATATTGGCGTAATCAAACCCTCGCTCACCCAGTAGTCCCTTGGGATCAATTGCCAGCCAGCCTGCCGGGCCAAAATCGAGGACATTGCCGTGGTGTAAGTCACCATGCAATACGACCTCATTCTGAGGAGATGAGAACAATTCGTTTGCGATCTCTGCACAGCGCGTCATAACTCCACCATAGATTTTCGCCGCTGGGGCAAGATCGCCAAACCAATGATGTAGCGGCGTTAGCGCGGGTGTAGACGTATTTTGTGGGAGATGGAGACGGCTGGCAGTATGGCAAATAATGCGACAAACCTGCGCATCTTTGCCAGAGCGGGACATGTCAGCTAAAGAACTCGACCCTGTCGCTCGTTCTAACAGAACCGCGCCATCAGCATGAGCAAGCACTCTCGCTGCGCCATTCCCGCTCCACCAAACCATCAGCTCGCCGCCATTTCGTTCACTATCATCGGTGGTGAGTTTGAGTATCGCTTTTTGTCCATTTTTAATAACGGTAACGGGCAAAAGCTGCGATGTGTGCGTTGCAATCTGTTCGCCATCAGGGGTGAGTCCCCATCGGCTGAGCCAGCCATTGACTACAGATTTATCCAATGCGACCTCTTATTTGATTGAGCCTTGAGGCGAAAAGCATATTGTTACTCCACTTTATAGGGAAATACATGAACAACGTTGCCTGCCAGTAGATACACTCCAAGACTCTCGGTTCTTTGCTTAACTTCTTCAAAAGGAAGTTGCGAATCGGGCTCGCGTCCTCCCCAAACCAGCAGCCCATTGTTGGCATAATGTTCCATGAACTCCAGGGTTTTGCCATTTTCAAGCGCAATAACCACCCTGCTCCCTTTTAGCGGTTGCAGGGAACCGTCATCATCTGCAATAAACATCTCTGTTACACAGGAATCAGATTCTTTGATCGGGAGCGGTGAAACAATCATGCCATTGGCCGCTACCGGTTTGAAATCCAGTTGCGAGGTCTTCACTTCTTCTGACGTTTGATACGGAATTCTGCCGCCCCAAATATGGATCCCGTCAGGGATTCCCTCCGGTAACGGTTGTGGGCTACCAGCCAGTTCAAGCGATTTGCCATCAGCAAACTCAACAACAATACTGCGACCATTTTGTAAGGCTAAATCGCCATTCTGGTCGATAATATAGATCTTCATATCATCCTGTCTCCGCTGTTTTTGATACTCGTGATTGATACTCAGGAAGATGAAAATGCTAAAAGCCAATAAACAGCTGCCATCGCTGAAACACTCAATAAAATACTGATTATGAAATAGGTTTTGAATGGCTGTTTTTGTGTTTTATGACGAAAAAGTTGTTGGCCCGCAATCGCGCCAGGCCACCCGCCCACCACGCCAAACACCAGCAAAGTGGATTCTGGCACTCTGCGCCAGGCCTTACGCGCCGCCATTTTATCTGCGCCGTAAATCACCAGCGTCAAAACATTAACAAGCAGGCACCACATGACCAAGGGATGTGGGGTGAATATACTGCCTGACGCAGCCAAAATCAGTAGCAAGTAACAGAAACGATTGAGGTTCATTTTATTAGTTGTGTGGAATAGATCAGAATGCATCAAAGCCGCATTATACGTCATACATGCCAAAGCGCCGAGCGGAGGATGGCAATGCAGAAATAGTGGATATAGTGTAATATCGGAACGCCATTTTGGGTCAGCATTTCAGCCAGAGTGCGCGCCCCTGCTGAGCCCCGGCTCCGGTTCCACGCCGGCGTACTTCGCTGTACAGCCTCACTCGCGCCGGATTGACAGTATCGCGTCGTTTTCGCCTTCTCGCCAGTACCGGTAACTGCTACGGTGTATTTCCAGTGCGGAACAAAGGCTTACTACCGTGTGGCTGTCACTCAGTCTGGCGGCTATCGTGAACCGTTCAGTGAGTCGGACATCAAGAGTGCGGTAGCCTTTTTAATATCGTATTCTGTTCCTCCTGACGCTCTCGCCTGAGCTAACGAACCCAACTTTCAAGCGTGGTAGAACCGACATTCATTGCTTCACTGGCTTGTCGATTGAGTAGCCCTTATCAACAATCAGCTGTGCACATGCCAGCCTGAACTCAGGGGTGAAAGTACGCTTAGTTTTCTTGTTCATTAAGTCACCTGTTTTATGTAGTGGTGAGAATATCACTTTTAATCAGGTGGCCAAATTTACTGTGCCACTACAACTGGCTTCTGGTTTCTTTTTCTGCGCACTCTTGCGCGTTTTAATATACCTGCGCACGCTGGAATTCCTGCTCCAGATTTTTCCAGTCCATTTTCGGCATAACATCACCAAATAATCATTGCTCAACGTCTATGCAGGGCAATAACCACTATTTTACAGGCCGCATTCAATTTTTTGACTACCAATATATTCATAATAAAAATATTAGATATACTAATGATGAGTTAATTTCATGTTAAATCATATTGTGTAATCACAGCTATCAGTCCACTCTCTAATCTGGAGAAAACAACAACAGCTTGCCAACCGGTTACCGGGGATGATGATGTCCATCCCCCGGCCTTTTAATCATTTCGTAGATTGTCGCACTCTGCTGTTCACTCATACTACTATCAGCATTAATACAGGCACTGGGGCTTGCGGTCTCGTTTATGTTGGCAGCAATAGAAACACGCTTAACGCGTTATCGTTCTCCGACGTGGATTCGGTGTGCCAAGTATTTTCAGTATGGGCGGTTAATGCAGAGCAATTGAGAGTCATGTAAGCAAATGCTATAGCAGTATTCTTCACTGGTTGACGGCTAATTATGGAATTTGCAGAAAACAGGTATGAAAAAGCCCCGGCAGGGGAGTCGGGGCTAATTGAGTATGGTGCCGGGTGCCTCCCGGTGAGTCTTTGGACAGCCTCCGTGACTCGCACCAATTTTGGACCATGTAAAATTAATTACACTTTGCTGTTTATGCCCCACCGCTTAGGGGGATTCACCGCAAACACATTCTACTCAATTATCTTTTAGGTAATTTTAGCTATGGGTGCGGGTTTTTTACTAACCGCCGCACCTAAGCGAATTTCATAATGGCAATATCGGTCAATTTATTCACATCAAAATATTATACACGTCATACAAAGTTAATTTCATGTTAAATAAGACTATAAATCATCACCTGTTGAAGCACTATCTAACCGAGAAAGATTATAATATTTTATCCAACCAGTTACCGAAGATGATAATTCTTATCCTCTGGATGTTTTGTCAAAATCATTGATAACTCATTTCCACTATCAAACCTATCCGCAGATGAGCTTCACAATAGCTATTACTGCGAGATGCCTGTACTAAATATCGCCACTTCGATCGTCCACCTATCATCCCAGTGGATGGACGACTTACCGCCTCGTGGTTCCAGCTTAGCTATCCCGGGATCGAAGATTTTGATAGCCGCTTCTGTGCTCATTTTTATTTCTCACTAACCTGCTTTGGCCGCGAGCGTCATCTCATAAAAAGGAGCGATTGCTTGCAGTGTTGCAAAAAGTGAAATGTAGTACAGACTGTCAATTCATACTCAACCAGAATGACTCCTGACAAACATTATAAAAATTCTTCTTCATTGGCCTGATTTCCTGCCCTGCCGCATCTATCACTTCCCAACAAATCCAACATTCAGGGCAAACATCATTGGGATGTTGTGTAGCTTCAAGTTCATGAGTACAGCGGATTACCACACCACTATCATGTCTCCATTCCATGGTTATGGTCTCAACCTCAGCCAAATCATCGCATTCACAAGATTCTTGAATACAAATTACTTCCTTTCCGCTTTTAATAACATTCACATAATACGCCAAATCAATCATATCTTTTCGTCGTAAAAAAACATTAGTGGCAAAGAATATACCCCTATACAGCCCCGTAAGCAGCACCGCATCCGTAACCATGGCTTGTGTACTGACTACCTTGGTCAGAATGAACCAGGAGTTTTTGGGGATTACGTCGCCACACGGCCATCAAAGCGCATTCAGAACAATATCTTTTGTCATCCGGGGTTGCATTGACCAGCCGATAACTTTGCACGAGAACAGGTCAACAACGACGGCCAGATACAGCCAGCCTTCGTGGGTTCGGATGTAGGTTATGTCCGTTACCCAACGTTCATCCGGAGCTTCCGGGTTGAACTGCCGATGGAGCCTGTCGGGTGTCACGATACTGACTTCACCTTTACGCGCTCGTGGGCTGCGATACCCGACCTGAGCCTTTATCCCGGCACGTTTCATCAGCCGCCAGACCCGGTTAATCCCACATTGTTGCCCGCTATCTCGCAGGATGACTCCGAGGTGTCTGTTAAACCTGTGGCGATTCACTGCTAATTCGATAAGCTCACTCTGGAACACAACCATAAGGCGTTCTGGCGTGCGCCGCCGTCGCCCATAGCAAACCCGGCATACTTATGCATGCTGGATGCTCTCCGCTGGAGCCAACTCTGCGTTTATTGCAAATCAGATGGGTCATGAGAATGCAGAAATGGTTTATACAGTGTACTCTGCCTGGATAAACGCGCTTGATGGTGATCAAATAGCCTTTCTGAACCAGCGCATCAGCGGATACAACAGTGTCCCCTGGTGCCCCAGAGGGAAACGCGCAATAGCTAACATATTGAACATTGAGTGATTTTTCATGAAAAAGCTGTTTGTGCAGTTTTATCTCTTATTGTTTGTCTGTTTTCTGGTGATGACCCTGCTGGTTGGCCTGGTGTACAAATTCACCGCAGAACGTGCGGGCAGACAGTCGCTCGACGACTTGATGAAAAGCTCGTTGTATCTGATGCGCAGCGAATTACGCGAAATCCCGCCGCGTGACTGGGGGAAAACCCTGAAAGAGATGGATTTAAATCTGTCTTTTGATCTTCGCGTAGAACCGTTGAATAAATACCATCTGGATGCTCCCACCATGCAGCGCTTACGGGAAGGTGATATCGTTGCGCTCGACGATCAGTACACCTTTATTCAACGAATTCCACGAAGCCACTATGTACTAGCCGTCGGCCCGGTACCTTATCTCTATTTCCTGCACCAGATGCGCTTGCTGGACGTCGCGCTGATGGCCTTCATTGCTATTTCATTGGCCTTCCCTGTGCTGATCTGGATGCGCCCACACTGGCAAGAGATGCTCAGACTGGAGGCCGCTGCGCAGCGTTTTGGTGAAGGGCATCTTAATGAGCGGTTGCACTTTGACAGCGGATCAAGCTTTGAGCGCCTGGGCGTGGCGTTTAACCAAATGGCAGACAATATCAATGCCCTGATTGCCAGTAAAAAACAGCTGATTGACGGCATTGCCCATGAGCTTCGCACACCGCTGGTGCGATTGCGTTACCGCCTGGAAATGAGCGATAACCTCACCGAGCAGGAATCGCAGGCGCTAAACCGCGATATTGGTCAACTGGAAGCGTTAATTGAAGAATTGCTCACCTATGCTCGTCTGGATCGGCCGCAAAATGAGCTAAAACTCAGTGTCCCGGACCTGCCTATGTGGCTAACAACCCATCTGGAAGATGTACAAAGCGTCAATCCCGATCGTGCGGTACGCCTGCGCCATCTTCAAATCGGAGACTACGGCGCACTGGATATGCGTTTGATGGAGCGTGTGCTGGATAATTTGTTAAACAACGCTCTGCGTTACTGCCAGTCTACTGTGCAAGCCAGCCTGCAACTCAATGGGAGTCAGGCAACGCTTATCGTCGAAGATGATGGACCCGGCATCGCGCCAGCTGCGCGCGAGCAGATTTTTGAACCGTTCGTTCGTCTGGACCCCAGCCGTGACCGGGCGACAGGTGGCTGCGGACTTGGCCTCGCCATCGTCCACTCCATTGCTCTGGCTATGGGCGGTACTGTGGTCTGTGGTGAAAGTGAACTCGGTGGTGCCCGCTTCTCCTTCAGTTGGCCTGTCTGGCATAACATACCTGAATTTTCAGCTGCCTGACTTACACCGCTCGGTGGTCAGGTTGAGTGTCTTGTGCTATAAAAAAGTATGTTGTAACTAAAATGGTAAGCCTATGTCTCGCTATGATCTTGTCGAACGCTTAAACGGAACCTTTCGCCAGATGGAACAAGAACTGGCACACCTCACTGGGCAATTGCAACAGCAGACGCTGCTAATTGCTCGCGTGTTCTCGTTGCCGGAAGTGGTGAAAGAGGCAGAACACGCGCCACTGGAAACCATCGACGTTAAACAGCACTTGGGTAAAGAGGCGGAAACCCTGGCACTACGCCACTTTCGCCACCTGTTTATTCAACAGCAGTCCGAGAATCGCAGCAGCAAGGCGGCTGTCCGCCTGCCGGGGGTACTCTGCTATCAGGTGAATACCGGCACACAAGTCGTGCTGGAAGAGCAAATACAACGTATTAATCAGCTTAAAACCACCTTTGAGCGTATTGTCACCGTAGATTCTGGTCTGCCATCGGCGGCGCGTTTTGAATGGGTGCACCGCCACCTACCGGGGCTGATTACGTTGAACGCCTATCGGACGCTAACGGTCGTCAGAAATCCGGCTACCCTGCGATTTGGCTGGGCCAACAAGCATATTATTAAGAACCTGACACGTGATGAGGTACTGCAACAACTGGAAAAGAGCCTGACATCACCACGCAGCGTACATCCGTGGACACGCGAAGAGTGGCAGGCCAGGCTTGAGCATGAATACCAGGACATTGCTGCCCTGCCACAGCAGGCAAAATTGAAGATCAAACGCCCGGTCAAAGTACAACCCATCGCCCGAGTCTGGTACAAAGGGCAGCAAAAACAGGTGCAATATGCCTGCCCGACGCCATTAATTGCGCTAGTAAATAACGAAAACGGCATGACGGTGCCGGATATCGGAGGATTACTGAACTACGATGCTGACAATGTTCAGCACCGTTTTAAACCTCAGGCACAACCGTTAAGACTGATTATCCCACGGCTGCACCTGTATGTAGCGGATTAACGACCCGGTCGTATGCTACCGACCATCAGTTCCGGGCGGACCCAACTGTCGAATTCGACCTCGGTTAAATATCCCAGCGCCAGGGCTGACGCTTTTAAGGTCAGTCCTTCTTTATGCGCCTTTTTAGCAATCTCAGCCGCTTTATCGTAACCGATATGGGTGTTTAGCGCGGTTACCAGCATCAGTGATTCGTTGAGCAGCTGATCAATGCGTTCACGATTTGGCTCGATCCCTGTCGCACAGTGTTCGTTGAAGCTTTCCATACCATCAGCCAACAGGCGAACCGATTGCAGGAAGTTGTGGATAACCATCGGGCGATAGACGTTCAGTTCAAAATTCCCTGACGCCCCGCCGATATTAACGGCAACATCGTTACCCATAACCTGACAGCACAGCATAGTCAGGGCTTCACATTGTGTCGGGTTAACCTTACCCGGCATGATGGAACTGCCCGGCTCATTTTCAGGAATAGAAATTTCGCCAATGCCGCAGCGCGGACCGGATGCCAGCCAGCGTACATCATTGGCGATTTTCATCAGCGATGCAGCCAGGCCTTTTAGCGCGCCGTGAGCATGAACCAGGGCATCGCAGGTGGCGAGCGCTTCGAATTTATTCGGCGCGGTGACAAAAGGTGCAGAGGTCAACACAGCCAGTTCATCCGCAACCCGCTCGGCATATTCCGGGTGGGTGTTCAGCCCGGTCCCTACCGCCGTACCGCCCAACGCCAGTTCAGCAACGTGTGGCAGACTATGTTCAATATGCTTCAGGTTATGTTCCAGCATGGCCACCCAGCCTGAGATTTCCTGACCCAGCGTCAGGGGCGTCGCATCCTGTAAATGGGTTCTGCCGATTTTGACAATGTCGGCGAAGGCATGCGATTTTTCACGTAACGTGGTGGTCAACACATTCAGTTGAGGGATCAGATGCTCACGCAAAGCCAACAGCGCGGCGACATGCATTGCTGTGGGAAAAACATCATTTGAACTTTGGCTTTTGTTGACGTCATCGTTCGGATGTATTTTTCGCTCCATCCCCCGCACGCCGCCCAACAATTCGCTGGCCCGGTTTGCCAGCACCTCATTCATATTCATATTGCTTTGCGTGCCGGAGCCGGTCTGCCAGATAGCCAGCGGAAACTCATCACGATGTTTGTCTGCCAGAACCTCGTCTGCAGCCTGCATGATGGCGGAGGCTTTTTCCGCAGCCAGCAACCCCAAATCCTGGTTAACCTTCGCAGCGGCCCGTTTAGTCAGCGCCAACGCGTGGATCAGCGAAACCGGCATTTTCTCTGTTGAAATGCGAAAATGCTCCAGCGATCGTTGCGTTTGCGCGCCCCAGAGTTTATCGGCCGGGACATCGATCGCACCCATTGAATCATTCTCGCGGCGTACCGTTACCATTACCTGCTCCTTATATTAACGATTGATTAGGTTATGTTTCGACATTGCCCACTTGCATTGGTCTTATGAGTATTAACGAGGAAAAAACTGTCGTTTGGTGGTTCGTGCGGTAAAAAAAACCGCCCCGTAGGGCGGCTGACGTTACTTAACGCAGCGTGCGCACTGCGACGTCTGAATTTGCTGGAAGAAATCGTTCCCTTTGTCATCCACCAGGATAAACGCCGGGAAATCTTCCACTTCAATTTTCCAGATGGCTTCCATCCCCAGTTCGGGATATTCCACGCACTCCAGACTCTTGATACTGCCCTGAGCCAGCACGGCCGCTGGCCCACCAATGCTGCCTAAGTAGAAACCGCCATGTTTATGGCAAGCGTCAGTAACCTGCTGGCTGCGGTTTCCTTTTGCCAGCATGATCATACTCCCGCCCGCGGCCTGAAGCTGGTCAACATACGAGTCCATACGTCCGGCAGTGGTTGGACCAAGCGAGCCAGATGCATAACCTTCCGGCGTTTTTGCCGGTCCGGCGTAATAGATTGGGTGATCTTTAACATACTGCGGCAAACTTTCGCCGTTATCCAGACGTTCTTTCAGTTTCGCATGCGCTATGTCACGTCCAACGATGATCGTACCATTCAGCGACAAGCGGGTAGAAACCGGATATTGCGACAACTGTGCCAGGATATCCTTCATCGGACGGTTCAGGTCGACACGCACGGCTTCACCTTCGCCTGCCTGACGCAGTTCTTCCGGGATATATTTGCCAGGATTGTGTTCGAGCTTCTCAATCCAGATCCCTTCACGGTTGATTTTGGCTTTGATATTACGGTCAGCAGAGCAAGAGACCCCCATACCGACCGGACACGACGCGCCGTGACGCGGCAGGCGGATTACACGGATATCATGAGCAAAGTACTTTCCGCCAAACTGCGCGCCCAGCCCTAAATTCTGTGCCTCAATCAGCAGCTCTTTTTCCAGCACCACATCACGGAATGCCTGGCCATGTTCGTTACCTTCGGTCGGCAGCTCATCATAGTATTTCGCCGACGCCAGTTTCACCGTTTTCAGCGTGGCTTCTGCGGATGTTCCACCGATCACAAACGCGATGTGGTACGGCGGGCAAGCTGCTGTTCCCAGCGTACGCATCTTCTCCACCAGGTAATTTTTTAATTTGCCTGGCGTGAGCAGCGCTTTGGTTTCCTGGTACAGATAGGTTTTGTTCGCCGAACCGCCGCCTTTGGCAATACACAGGAATTTATATTCATCGCCGTCGACGGTATACAAGTCAATCTGTGCTGGCAGATTGGTACCGGTGTTCACCTCTTTGTACATATCCAGCGCGGCGTTTTGTGAATAGCGCAGGTTATCTTCGATGTAGGTGTTATAAACCCCACGCGCCAGCGCCGCTTCGTCACCGCCGCCAGTCCAGACACGCTGTCCTTTTTTACCCACGATAATCGCTGTGCCGGTGTCCTGACATGTCGGCAGAATGCCCTTTGCCGCGATATCAGAGTTACGCAGGAATTGCAGGGCGACATATTTATCGTTTTCGCTGGCATCCGGATCACGCAGAATGTCTGCAACCTGCTGCTGATGAGCAGGACGCAGCATAAACGATGCGTCATGAAACGCCTGGCGAGCCAGCAAAGTTAAAGCCTCAGGCGCAACTTTGACAATCTCCTGCCCTTCAAATTCGGCAACGGAAACATGGTCGCTGGTCAGCAGATAGTATTCGGTATCATCCTTTTTGAGGGGAAAAGGATGCTGATAATGAAAGGGTTTGTTTGACATTGTGCTCTCACTTACTGCTCGGTCTGGTTATTCTCTGGGCAGATGTTCCATTGCCCTGCTTCCCTGCCGCAGATCGGGTTGTAGAAGATATGGCTTTCTGCAACCAGAATTACTCAGGGTATTAAAAGCGAGTCACCATATCCTACACAATTTTTTAACAAAAACTGAGACTAGTACGACTTTTTGCACGTGCAGGTTACTTCGACCGGGGTTTCTTGGTTTAATAGCCAGAGATTTTTCAACATTGAAACAGGGCATTGATAATGCAAAAACTGATCAACTCAGTGCAACACTACGCCTGGGGAAGTAAAACTGCGTTAACGGAACTTTATGGCATTGCCAACCCAACCCAGCAGCCAATGGCCGAGCTGTGGATGGGTGCTCATCCGAAAAGCAGCTCTCAGGTTCAAGGGGCCGATGGCCAACCCGTTGCTCTGCGCGATGTTATCGAGCACGATAAATCCGCACTGTTGGGCGATGCGGTAGCAAAACGCTTTGGCGAACTGCCCTTCCTGTTTAAAGTGCTCTGCGCCGCTCAACCCCTTTCTATTCAGGTCCATCCAAACAAACACAACTCTGAGATAGGTTTCGCCAAAGAAAACGCTGCCGGGATCCCGATGGATGCCGCTGAGCGTAACTACAAAGATCCGAACCACAAGCCAGAACTGGTTTTTGCCCTGACGCCATTCCTGGCGATGAATGCGTTTCGCGAGTTCTCTGACATCGTTGCGTTGTTACAACCGGTTGCGGGCGCACATCCTGCCATTGCTCACTTTTTGCAGGAACCCGGTGCCGAACGCCTGAGCTACCTTTTCGCCAGCCTGTTAAATATGCAGGACCAGGAAAAATCGCATGCACTGGCAATACTGAAATCAGCCCTTAACAGCCAGCAAGGCGAACCGTGGCAGACTATTCGCCTTATCGCTGATGTCTACCCGAACGACAGCGGTCTTTTCTCCCCACTGCTGCTGAATGTGGTGAAGCTAAATCCTGGCGAAGCGATGTTCCTGTTCGCCGAAACGCCGCACGCCTATCTGCAAGGTGTGGCACTTGAGGTCATGGCAAACTCAGATAACGTGCTGCGTGCAGGGCTGACACCGAAATATATCGATATTCCGGAGCTGGTGGCCAACGTTAAATTTGTCGCAAAACCGGCGAACCAACTGTTGACCACGCCGGTCAAAACCGGTGGTGAACTCGACTTCCCGATCCCGGTTGATGATTTCGCCTTCTCCCTGCATGAACTGTCTGCCGGAGAAGCCGTAATTAGCCAGCACAGTGCGGCGATTTTGTTCTGCATCGAAGGTGAAGCGCTACTGAGTAAAGGCGATCAACGTCTGGTACTAAAACCGGGTGAATCCGCATTTATTAGTGCGAATGAATCGCCAATAAGTGTCAGCGGCGTCGGCCGTTTAGCGCGTGTTTACAACAAGCTCTAGCAAGATACTGATATTTTTGACAACTCTTGCTAAGCTAGTAGAGAGTTAAAAACATGTCACTCCTCCAGGCGTCTTCAAACGCCTGGTTTTATTTTATGGATATCGAAATGAAAAAATCGCTGGTAGCTGCGGGTGTGGTGGTTGCGCTGGGTATCGTCTGGACGGGCGGCGCCTGGTACACCGGAAAGAAACTGGAAACGCATCTCGCTGAGATGGTGACGCAGGCAAATGATCAGATCAAACGCTACTCACCTGAGGCAGGAATTGAACTGAGTTATCAAAACTACCAGCGCGGCGTGTTCAATAGCCAACTGCAACTGGTAGTGAAGCCCATCGCCGGACAGGAAAACGCATGGCTGAAAGCAGGCCAAACTATCGTTTTGGATGAAACGGTGGATCACGGCCCCTTCCCGTTAACCCAGCTTAAGTCATTGAACCTCATTCCTGCTATGGCTTCGGTGAGAACAACACTGGTGAATAACGATGTCACTAAGTCATTGTTTGATATAGCCAAAGGCGAGTCTCCTTTCGTCATCAACTCCCGTATTAGCTATAGTGGCGACACCCGTTCCGATCTTTCCCTTAAACCGTTGAACTACGAGAAAGGCGACGAAAAAGTGGCCTTCAGCGGTGGGGAATTCCAGTTCACCGCAGATAAAGACGGTAACGCGGTTTCCCTGACGGGCACTGCGCAAAGCGGTCAGGTTAATGCAGTCAACGAATACGATCAGAAGGTGCAAATTACCTTTAATAACCTGACAACCGAAGGGTCCAGCAGTATCGCCAGTTTTGGTGAACGCATCGGCGACCAGAAGCTGTCTCTCGATAAGCTGTCGATATCGGTCGAAGGCAAAGAACTGGCCGTGCTCGAAGGAATGGGAATTGATGGTAAATCCGATCTGATTAACGACGGAAAAACCGTGAACAGTCAGTTGGATTACACCTTGAACAGCCTTAAATTACAGGGTCAGGATTTGGGTAGCGGTAAGCTAACGCTGAAAGTGGGTCAGATTGACGGTGAAGCCCTGCATCAGTTCAGCCAGCAGTACAGTGCCCAAACCAAGGCGCTAATGTCGCAGATTGACGTCGTCCAAAACCCAGAGCTGTATCAGCAGAAAGTCACGGAAGCGTTCTTTAATGCGCTGCCCATTCTGATGAAAGGTGAACCAGTAATCACCATTGCGCCGTTAAGCTGGAAAAATGCGAAAGGCGAAACGACGTTTAATCTGTCGCTGCTGCTCAAAGATCCAACCGCGACCAAAGAAGAGCCACAAACGCTGGCTCAGGAAGTGGATCGTTCAGTCAAATCACTGGACGCGAAGCTGACTATTCCTGTGGATATGGCGACTGAGTTCATGACACAGATAGCCAAAATTGAGGGCTATCAGCAGGAGCAAGCCGCGGAGCTGGCTAAACAGCAGGTCAATGGCATGGCTGCGATGGGGCAGATGTTCCGCATTACCACGATGCAGGACAACACTATCGGCTCCAGCCTGCAGTACACCAATGGCCAGGTAACGCTCAACGGGCAGAAGATGCCGCTGGATGAGTTTGTTGGTATGTTCGGTATGCCGACCCTTGGCGAACCGGATGCTCCGGCAGTTCCACAACAGTAATTCTTCTCTGAACCAGGCCCGATAATACCGCTTATCGGGCTTTTGATCTTCGGCAAGCTACTTCTGCGTGACCAGTCGGGCGGAAAGCGTCAGATTGCGGGAATGGCTGTCATCATTACCAATGCGCTGCAGTATACGTTCAGCCAGGGTATAACCCATTTCGCGTGCCGGGGTACTGGCCCAGATAATGGGAATGTCATCCAGCGCGTTTTCCGCCACATCCGCAAATCCGGCCAGTGAGACTTGCTGTTCAAAATAGCGATCGACGCCAATTTCGCCGCTCTGACGCCCCGCTCTCATCAAACCAAACCAGGCACCAACAGCGATGGTTTCGTTGTAACACACTACGGCGCTGATCGTCGGGTTGCGGCGTAACAGTGCAGCAACGGCTTCGGCAGCCTGCTTTTGACTGGATGAACACTCCAGAACCCAATCACTATGAAACGGTAAACCATATTTTAGCAGCGTCGCACAATAGCCGCCGACACGCTCTGCGCGGGTTAAAGAAGAACTCTGCCCCCCCAGCCACGCGATTCGCTGGTGACCGTGCCGAATGAGATGCTCAACCAACAATTGCGCTGCCTGCATGTTGTCGGGTCGTACCGTGTCGACGTCATCCAGGTAACTGGCTCGTGAGGCAAATACGACCGGAATCCCTTTTTCTTCAGCCAGTTGTCGCAGCGCATCACTGCTATCAGCTGCACCTGCAATGACTACGCCATCCACGCCCTGATTAAGTAGCATCGCAAAACGCTGAGCCAATTGCTCACCGTCTTTGCCGCCGTGTAAAAGAAAGACCATCCGACCCTGTGCTTCTAATGCTTCCGTCAGGCCTGCCGTCAGTTCAGCATAAAATGGCGCAGACAGATCGCGCACAATCAGCCCGACCACACCACTCTGACCGCCACGCAGCACCGATGCCTGACGATTACGTACGAACCCCAACTGCTCAATGGCTGCGTTTACCCGCTCCCCGGTTGCGGATGAGATACGCCCTTTTCCACTAAGCACCAATGAGACTGTACTGACCGAAACCCCGGCAGCCAGCGCAACATCATGAATGGTTATTTTTTTGGCTATAGCCATAAAAACAGAAAACTCCCTGATAACGTGACGGATAAAACGTTTTATCAATCGGTTATAGTTATACGCCGTATTATCATTCGATAATGTGATTTATACCGCACTAAAATTAGGTAAAACGTTTTATCTTCTCGCCATCATTAGTCACCGAGCTTTCACGAGGAGTCGTTAGATGACGACGAGAACCACACCAAAAATAACGTTATGGGAATTTTTCCAGCAGTTGGGCAAAACCTTTATGTTGCCCGTGGCTCTGCTCTCCTTCTGCGGGATCATGTTGGGGATCGGCAGTTCATTAAGCAGTCATGATGTCTTAACGCTGATCCCCGCATTGGGTAACCCGGTGCTTCAGGCTCTTTTTACCTGGATGAGTAAAGTCGGCTCTTTCGCCTTTAGTTTCTTACCCGTGATGTTTTGTATTGCTATTCCTCTCGGTCTGGCGCGCGAGAACAAAGGTGTGGCGGCATTTGGCGGGTTTGTTGGTTATGCAGTCATGAACCTTGCCGTTAACTTCTGGTTGACGGCGAAAGGGATTTTACCTACCACTGATGCAGCAATCCTGAAGGCCAATAACATCCAAAACATCCTGGGGATCCAGTCGATCGACACCGGGATCCTCGGTGCCGTCATCGCTGGGATCATTGTCTGGATGCTGCATGAACGCTTCCACAATATCCGTCTGCCGGACGCATTGGCTTTCTTCGGCGGCACCCGTTTTGTCCCCATCATCTCTTCACTGGTCATGGGACTGGTTGGATTAGTTATCCCTCTGATCTGGCCTGTATTTGCGATGGGTATTACCGGGCTCGGCAATATCATCAACAGCGCAGGTGAATTTGGTCCGATGCTGTTTGGTACCGGCGAACGCCTGCTGCTGCCTTTTGGCCTGCACCATATTCTGGTGGCCCTCATTCGTTTTACTGAAGCGGGCGGTACCCAGGAAGTGTGTGGTCATAGCGTCAGTGGCGCATTGACTATTTTCCAGGCGCAGCTGAGCTGCCCGACAACGCAAGGCTTCTCTGAAAGCGCAACCCGCTTCCTGTCTCAGGGCAAAATGCCGGCGTTCCTCGGTGGTTTGCCGGGTGCAGCATTAGCGATGTATCACTGTGCTCGTCCTGAGAATCGACATAAAATTAAAGGGTTATTAATTTCTGGTCTGATTGCCTGCGTCATTGGCGGTACCACCGAACCACTGGAATTCTTGTTCTTGTTTGTTGCCCCAGTTCTGTACGTGATCCACGCCTTATTGACCGGCCTCGGCTTTACCGTGATGGCGGTGCTCGGTGTAACTATCGGCAACACAGACGGTAACCTGATTGACTTCGTGGTGTTCGGGATCCTGCACGGGTTGTCCACCAAGTGGTATCTGGTCCCTGTTGTCGCGGCCATCTGGTTTGCGGTGTACTACGTTATCTTCCGCTTCGCGATCACCCGCTTTAATCTGAAGACACCGGGCCGTGATGTCGAAATTGCCAGCAATATCGAGAAAGTGATGGCAGGCACACCCGGTAAATCTGGCTACAATGTCCCGGCAATTCTGGCGGCATTGGGTGGCGCGGAGAATATCGTTAGTCTGGATAACTGCATTACGCGTTTGCGCTTGTCGGTCAAAGATATGTCACGCGTAAATGTCCAGGCACTGAAAGACAACCGGGCCATTGGCGTGGTACAGCTCAATCAGCATAACCTTCAGGTCGTTATTGGCCCGCAGGTCCAGTCAGTGAAAGACGAAATCGCAGTTCTGATGAACACCGTACAGGCGTGAGGACAACGACATGTTTGATTTTTCAAAGGTTGTGGACAGGCATGGTACCTGGTGTACTCAGTGGGATTACGTTGCCGACCGTTTTGGCACTGCCGATCTGCTGCCGTTCACCATCTCTGATATGGATTTTGCTACGGCCCCTTGCATTCTGGAGGCGCTGACACAGCGCCTGTCACACGGTGTATTAGGATACAGCCGCTGGAAAAATGACGAGTTTTTGGCGGCCATTAGCCACTGGTTTCTAACTCGTCACAATACCCGGATCGATCCTCAATCGCTGGTATATGGCCCCTCAGTTATCTATATGGTCTCAGAACTCATCCGCCAGTGGTCGTCTGCTGGCGACGCGGTAGTTGTCCATACGCCAGCTTACGATGCATTCTACAAGGCCATCGAGGGCAACCAGCGCACAGTGCTCCCCGTCGGTCTGGAAAAGCGGAGCGACGGTTGGTATTGCGACATGGCAAAGCTGGAAGCAGCTCTCTCACGGCCAGAGAGTAAAATTCTTCTGCTGTGTAGCCCACAAAATCCAACGGGCAAAGTGTGGACGCACGAGGAACTGGAAACCATGGCTGATTTATGCCAGCGACATGGTGTCAACGTCATTTCCGATGAAATCCATATGGATATGGTTTGGGGAGAGCAACCGCATATCCCGTGGATCAATGTCGCACGCGGCGACTGGGCGCTACTCACCTCCGGCTCCAAGAGCTTCAATATCCCGGCATTAACCGGAGCGTATGGGATCATCGAAGACGCCAATAGTCGCAACGATTATCTCAGTGCGCTAAAGGGACGCGATGGATTGTCTTCTCCTGCGGTGCTGGCACTCACCGCACATATTGCCGCCTATCAGCAAGGTGAGCGCTGGTTGGATGCCTTACGGGATTATCTTGCCGGCAACCTGCATTACGTTGCTGATGAACTTAATACCGCGTTCCCTGAACTTAACTGGCAGATCCCGCAATCCACCTATCTGGCCTGGATAGATTTACGTCCGCTCAGGGTTGATGACCAGGCGTTACAAAATGCGCTTATCCACCAGCAAAAAGTGGCGATCATGCCAGGTTCGACCTACGGAGAGGAAGGATGCGGTTTTGTACGCCTGAATACCGGATGCCCCCGCTCAAAACTTGAGAAAGGTGTTCAGGGATTAATTAACGCCCTGCGCTCTCTTCGCTAACTAAAGTTGCGCAATGAAATTAATCATTGCGCAACATAGATTTTTATCCCGATTTATTCTTATAATACTGCGCACTTTACCTAAAAACATGAGTGCGACCATGATTGATACTTCCCTTCCTTTAACCGACGTCCATCGCCACCTTGATGGGAACATCCGTGCCCAAACGATCCTGGATCTTGGTCGTCAGTTTAATTTAACGCTTCCTGCTCAAACACTTGAAATGCTGATCCCTCACGTGCAGGTAACGTCAACTGAGCCTGATTTGGTCAGTTTTTTGTCAAAGCTTGACTGGGGTGTCAAAGTGCTGGCCTCGCTGGATGCCTGTCGCCGCGTCGCATTTGAGAATATTGAGGATGCCGCACGTAATGGTCTGCATTACGTTGAACTACGTTTTTCCCCAGGCTATATGGCGATGGCCCATCAACTCCCCGTTGCAGGTGTGGTTGAAGCCGTTATTGCAGGCGTACGCGAAGGCTGTAAAACGTTCGGCGTTGAAGCTCGCTTAATTGGAATTATGAGCCGTACTTTCGGCGAAGCTGCCTGTTTGCAGGAACTGGATGCACTGTTAGCGCATCGTGATCACATCACCGCACTGGATTTGGCCGGCGATGAACTCGGTTTCCCGGGCAGTTTGTTCCTGTCCCATTTCAACCGTGCACGCGACGCTGGCTGGCATATCACGGTTCATGCAGGTGAAGCGGCAGGCCCGGAAAGCATCTGGCAAGCTATCAGAGAACTGGGAGCAGAACGTATTGGCCACGGCGTAAAAGCCGTCGAAGATCGCGCCCTGATGGATTTTCTCGCCGAGCAGCGCATCGGCATTGAATCCTGCCTGACATCGAATATTCAAACCAGTACCGTCACCTCACTGACGACGCATCCGCTGAAAACATTCCTTGAACACGGTGTACTGGCCAGTCTGAATACGGACGACCCGGCGGTTCAGGGTGTGGATATTATTCACGAATACACCGTAGCCGCTCCGGCTGCAGGATTGACGCGTGAACAGATTCGCCAGGCGCAAATCAATGGCCTGGAAATGGCGTTCCTGAGCAATGAAGAGAAACAAGCACTGCGTGAGAAAGTCGCCGCAGCGTAATGGTTTTATTGCCGGATGGCGCTAACGCTTATCTGGCCTACATTGCATTGTAGGCCAGATAAGATGCCTCGACATCCGACATTGGCATTATCAGGCAAGGCACAGCGTCGATCGGTGTTTCGCCGATTCAATGCCCAACTCAATCAGTTCCATGATTTGAATGGCTTGTCTGGCTGGAACCGGGTTCTCGCCGTTACCATTCAGCGCATCACGGATTCCCGCATAGTAAGCCGGATAATTACCTGGCACGGTTAACCAGGTTTCTTCCACCTGCTCATCACCTTCCATGCGTGTCAGTACACCATCACGCATGTCATAACCCCAGTCTTCCTGTGGCAGCCGCTCACCATTTTTAAGACGTTCCTCTTGTGGGTCCAGACCATACTTCACATAGCTGCCACGCGATCCGTGAACGATATAACGAGCAGACTCAGCCGCTGCCAGCATCGTTCCGTGCAGAATCACCCGACGCTGCGGATACGTCAGGATGGCATGGAAGTAATCTGTCGACTGCGCCCCCGGACGGAGCTGTGCCAGATCGACCGTCAGACTCACCGGCAAGCCAAACAGGTTAATTGCCTGATCTAAAAGATGCGGCGCTAAGTCATACCAGATACCACTCCCCGGGCCACCCTGTTCACGCCAGCGGTCACGGACCTGCGGGCGGAAGCGATCGAAATGAGATTCAAAATAAGCCACCTCACCCAACGCGCCATCAGCCAGCAAGGCTTTCAGCGTCAGAAAATCGCTGTCCCAGCGACGGTTATGGAAGACAGAAAGCAGGCGCCCTACGCTTCTGGCCAGCGCATCCAGCTCGCGTGCTTGTGACAGTGTCACAGTGAAAGGCTTATCAACAACCACATGCTTACCTGCTTCCAGCGCCGCTTTCGCCAGCGGGAAGTGTGTATCATTGGGTGTAGGGATCACAATCAGGTCGATACTCGGATCGTTAAACAGGTGTTTAGGCTCAGTAACAACCGCCACCGAAGGCCAGTCCGCCTTCACTTTTGTTTCATCACTACTGGACACCGCAACCAGTTCCAGACCCGGAGTGCCCACAATCAGGGGGGCATGGAAAGTTTTACTGGCATAACCGTAACCGATTAGCCCAACGCGGATGTTGTCACTCATGTTTTTGCCTCTCAATTCAGATCTGGCCTATTTCACACCATAGATAGTAGCGCCACAATAGTTTAATAACCTTTGCGCTACAAAGGTTGTTGCTTAACTTAAGTCAAACATATGCCACTTAGAGTTAACTTGCCGCGAAAAAGTCATCGAAATCGTTCCCAATGCTCTTGCTGTATCATTTATTGATAAGTAACATTTGCTACCTGTGTTTATGGATAAATCAAAGCAAATGTCGTCAGTAATGAATCGTCTTATTGAGTTAACAGGTTGGATTGTTCTCGTGGTCTCCGTGATCCTGTTGGGTGTTGCCAATCATATTGACAACTACCAACCACCGGAACCCGTCGCTGCAGTACAGAAAAAATAAATATACGCAGCCCGTTATAGCCTGGCAGTTAACTCCGCGATGGTTGCTGGGTAGGGCTGTAAAAGATCATTTTTTGTCAAAAAAAAAGCGAATTATGCCGCATCCCGCTCCAGCGCGTATTGCCTGCGATCGTGAAGCGCGTTACCCTTTCCGCAGGCGTAAATAGCGCCTGGATTCCCACAGGGTTGAAAACTCTTCTTACATTTGCGCGCAAATTCGCGTTTACCTGTACAACGTTGGTTGTTTTTTAATATTTACTACTCCGTTAGTATTATTTTATTAATATGGATTGCCTTTTATGACTGTTCAGGATTACTTATTAAAATTCCGCAAAATCAGTTCGCTAGAAAGTCTGGAAAAATTGTTCGATCATCTTAACTACACACTTACTGACGATAGCGACATTATCAATATGTATCGCGCTGCAGACCACCGCCGTGCCGAGCTCATTTCGGGAGGCCGCCTGTTCGATGTTGGCCAGGTACCCAAATCCGTCTGGCATTACGTGCAATAAACAAGACAGTAGCGCCTGGCGTTAAAAGCTTTATAATAATTGCCCCAAAATGAACGGCATGTCTGTTCGCGCGCGTAAACCTGGAGATGAAATGACTACAACACCGGCACAACGTATCGGAGGCTGGCTACTTGGGCCATTGGCCTGGCTGTTAGTCGCGTTGTTAAGTGCTTCGCTGGCGTTACTGCTGTATGTCACTGCGTTGGCCACACCGCAGACATTCCACACGCTGAGCGAGCAAAGTACGACGAATTTGCTGCTATGGGGCGTCTCCTTTATTACCGCTATCGCCATGTGGTACTACACGCTGTGGCTGACCATCGCGTTTTTCAAACGCAGAGTCTGTGTGCCAAAACACTATATTATATGGCTGCTGATCTCGGTGTTACTGGCAATTAAAGCGTTTGCATTTTCACCTGTTCCGGATGCGTTTGCCGTGCGTCAACTGCTGTTCCCTTTGTTAGCGGCTGCGCTGCTGGTACCCTATTTCAAACGCTCGCAACGCGTTAAGACGACGTTTGTGAACCCGTAATAACCCTACAGTTAACCTGTTGTCGCCTGTTGTAGATTGTCAGATAATAGGCGGCTTTTTTATTTCAGGCCGAAAAATGACTGATTACCTGCTGCTGTTTGTCGGAACTGTACTGGTCAATAACTTTGTACTGGTCAAGTTTCTGGGCTTATGCCCCTTTATGGGCGTTTCCAAAAAACTGGAAACCGCAATGGGTATGGGCCTCGCCACGACCTTTGTAATGACGCTGGCATCCATTTGCGCATGGCTGATTGACACCTGGATCCTCATCCCGCTCGATCTCATCTACCTGCGCACGCTGGCCTTCATTCTGGTCATCGCCGTGGTGGTACAATTTACCGAGATGGTTGTACGCAAAACCAGCCCTGCGCTGTATCGCCTACTGGGGATCTTCTTACCGCTGATCACCACTAACTGCGCGGTATTAGGTGTAGCGTTGCTGAACATCAACCTCGGGCATAATTTTTTACAGTCGGCGCTGTACGGTTTTTCCGCCGCCGTCGGCTTCTCACTGGTGATGGTTCTGTTCGCCGCAATTCGCGAACGCCTCGCCGTGGCAGACGTTCCTGCCCCCTTCCGCGGTAATGCGATTGCGCTGATTACCGCTGGTTTAATGTCTTTGGCCTTTATGGGCTTTAGTGGTTTGGTGAAGTTGTAATGAATGCTATCTGGATTGCCGTTGCCGCAGTGAGTCTGCTGGGTCTGGCGTTCGGCGCTATTTTGGGTTATGCCTCTCGTCGATTTGCCGTCGAGGATGATCCAGTCGTGGAGAAAATTGATGAAATTCTCCCGCAAAGCCAGTGTGGGCAGTGCGGTTATCCGGGCTGCCGTCCTTATGCTGAAGCTATTGGCTGTCAGGGCGAAAAAATCAACCGATGCGCCCCTGGTGGCGAAGCGGTGATGCTAAAAATTGCGACCCTGTTGAACGTCGATCCGCAACCTATTGATGGTGATGAACAGGACGCTACCCCCGTTCGTATGCTGGCGGTGATTGATGAAAATAACTGTATCGGCTGCACAAAATGCATTCAGGCCTGCCCGGTCGATGCCATCGTGGGCGCTACGCGTGCCATGCACACGGTGATGAGCGATCTGTGCACCGGATGCAATTTGTGCGTTGATCCGTGCCCGACCCAATGTATCGAATTACGCCCGGTCGCCGAGACGCCTGACAGCTGGAAGTGGGATTTAAACACTATTCCTGTGCGCATCATTCCTGTGGAACAACATGCTTAAGTTATTCTCCGCATTCAGAAAAAATAAAATCTGGGACTTTGATGGCGGCATTCACCCACCTGAAATGAAAACCCAGTCTAACGGGACACCGCTGCGGCAGGTTCCGCTGGCTCCGCGCTTTATTATTCCGTTGAAGCAGCATATTGGCGCTGAAGGTGAACTGTGTGTCAATGTGGGCGACACCGTGCTGCGTGGTCAGGCGCTAACCCGTGGGCGCGGCAGAATGTTGCCCGTACACGCCCCGACCTCCGGCACCGTTGTTGCCATTGCCCCGCACTCTACCGCGCATCCTTCGGCTTTAGCTGAACTTAGCGTCATCATTGATGCGGACGGCGAAGATCGCTGGATTGAGCGTGACGGCTGGGCAAATTATCGTGCCCGCAGCCGCGAGGAGCTCATAGCCCGTATTCACCAATTCGGTGTTGCCGGACTCGGCGGCGCAGGTTTTCCAACCGGCGTCAAATTGCAGGGTGGCGGTGATAAAATTGAAACACTGATCATCAACGCCGCTGAATGTGAACCCTACATCACCGCCGATGACCGCTTAATGCAAGATTGCGCGGCCCAGGTGGTCGAAGGTATCCGCATACTTGCTCATATTCTTCAACCGCGCGAAGTCCTGCTGGGTATTGAAGATAACAAACCGCAGGCTATCTCCATGCTGCGCGCAGTGTTGGCTGATTCTCACGATATCAGTTTACGAGTCATTCCCACTAAATACCCGTCAGGCGGTGCCAAACAACTGACGCAAATCCTGACCGGGAAACAGGTTCCTCACGGTGGACGTTCCTCCGATATCGGGGTGCTGATGCAAAACGTGGGGACTGCCTATGCTGTCAAGCGGGCCGTTATTGACGGCGAGCCAATCACCGAGCGTGTGGTCACGCTAACGGGCGAAGCAGTCAGCCGCCCGGGCAACGTTTGGGCGCGATTGGGCACGCCTGTTCGTCACCTGCTCAATGATGCAGGTTTCTGTCCTTCTGCTGACCAGATGGTGATCATGGGCGGTCCGCTGATGGGCTTTACCCTGCCCTGGCTGGATGTTCCCATCGTGAAGATCAGCAACTGCCTGCTTGCGCCTTCTGCCAGTGAAATGGGTGAACCGCAGGAAGAAAAAGGCTGTATTCGCTGTAGCGCCTGTGCCGATGCCTGCCCTGCCGATCTTCTGCCGCAGCAACTTTACTGGTTCAGTAAAGGCCAGCAGCATGATAAAGCGACAACCCACAACATTGCTGACTGCATTGAATGCGGTGCCTGCGCCTGGGTATGTCCAAGCAACATTCCCCTGGTGCAGTATTTCCGTCAGGAAAAAGCCGAGATTTACGCCATTAGTCAGGAAGAAAAACGAGCGGCTGAAGCAAAAGCGCGATTTGAAGCCCGACAGGCGCGCCTTGAACGTGAAAAAGCAGCGCGTCTTGAGCGGCATAAAAACGCAGCTGTACAACCTGCAGCGAAAGATCATGATGCCATCGCTGCTGCACTGGCTCGCGTGAAAGAGAAACAGGCCCAGGCTATGCAGCCGGTTGTCATTCAGGCGGGTGAAAAACCTGATAACAGCGCAGTGATTGCCGCACGTGAAGCGCGAAAAGCGCAGGCTCGCGCCGCACGCACTGATAATCCGTCAAAAGATGAGGACAGCAGAGCGGGTGCGGATCCACGCAAAGCTGCCGTCGAAGCCGCAATTGCCCGTGCCAAAGCCCGCAAGCTTGAGCAGCAGGCAGCTACGGAAACAACCGAACCGGTTGATCCGCGCAAAGCCGCCGTCGAAGCCGCAATTGCCCGTGCCAAAGCCCGCAAGCTTGAGCAGCAGGCAGCCACGGAAACAACCGAACCGATTGACCCGCGCAAAGCTGCCGTCGAAGCCGCAATTGCCCGTGCCAAAGCCCGCAAGCTTGAGCAGCAGGCAGTAACGGAAACAGCCGAGCCGATTGATCCACGTAAAGCCGCCGTTGCGGCCGCTATTGCTCGCGCTCAGGCAAAGAAAGCCGCACAGCAGCAGGTTGTAAACGAGGAATAAATGGTATTCAGAATAGCTAGCTCCCCTTATACCCATAACCAGCGTCAGACATCGCGTATCATGATGCTGGTTCTGATTGCTGCATTACCAGGAATTGCCGCTCAATGGTGGTTCTTCGGCTGGGGTACATTGTTCCAGATAGTGCTGGCATCGGTCAGTGCCATCGCCGCCGAAGCGGGCGTGCTTAAACTACGTAAACAGCCCGTTGCCGCGATCCTGAAAGACAACTCCGCCCTGCTTACAGGGTTGCTGCTTGCCGTCAGTATTCCTCCCCTGGCTCCGTGGTGGATGGTGATCCTGGGTACCGTCTTCGCCGTTATCATTGCCAAGCAGCTGTATGGCGGTCTTGGGCAGAATCCATTTAATCCGGCAATGATTGGTTATGTCGTGCTGTTGATCTCATTCCCGGTGCAGATGACAAGCTGGCTGCCACCACATGAAATTGCCGCTACGGTGCCCGGCTTTTTTGATGCTTTAAACGTTATCTTTACCGGACATACCGCTGGCGGCAGCGATATGAACACGCTCCGTATAGGGATCGACGGCATCAGTCAGGCAACGCCTCTCGATACCTTTAAGACGTCACTACATGCAGGGCGTACCGTTGAACAGGTGATGCAGTATCCGATTTACAGCGGCATGCTCGCGGGCGCGGGTTGGCAGTGGGTTAACCTTGCCTGGCTGGCGGGCGGCATCGTGTTGTTATGGCAGAAAGCGATTCGTTGGCACATCCCGGTGAGCTTCCTGCTATCGCTCGCTGTTTGCGCCACGTTAGGCTGGATTTTCTCGCCAGACTCTCTGGCATCACCGCAGTTGCACCTGCTTTCCGGCGCCACCATGCTGGGTGCATTCTTTATTCTTACCGATCCCGTTACGGCATCAACTACCAACCGTGGTCGCCTGATTTTTGGCGCGCTTGCGGGTCTGTTGGTCTGGCTGATTCGTAGTTTTGGCGGTTATCCTGATGGTGTGGCTTTTGCCGTATTGCTGGCAAATATCACGGTTCCGCTGATTGATTATTACACTCGCCCTCGCGTGTACGGACATCGCTAAGGACTCCCTATGCTGAAAACGATTCGTAAACACGGTATTACACTGGCGCTGTTTGCTGCGGGCTCGACGGGGTTAACCGCGGCAATCAATCAATTAACCAAGTCCACTATTGATGAACAGGCCGCGCTGCAGCAAAAAGCGCTGTTCGATCAGGTTCTGCCTGGCGAACGCTACAATAATAACTTGCCTGAGAGTTGTTATCTGGTCGATGCGCCAGCGTTAGGCAAAGGCAGCCACCGAGTGTATATTGCCCGCCAGGACGATCGTCCGGTTGCGGCAATTCTGGAGGCCACGGCCCCCGATGGTTATTCCGGCGCAATTCAACTGCTGGTTGGTGTAGATTTCAACGGTACTGTGCTGGGTACGCGGGTGACAGAACATCATGAAACACCAGGCCTCGGTGATAAAATCGAGTTACGTCTGTCAGACTGGATAACCCATTTTAGCGGCAAAACGATTAGTGCAGAGAACGACCCTCACTGGGCGGTGAAAAAAGACGGCGGCGACTTTGACCAGTTTACGGGCGCAACCATCACGCCGCGTGCAGTAGTGAATGCAGTAAAACGCGCCGGTTTATATGCGCAGACGCTGCCTGCGCAACTTCCTCAACTTAGCGCCTGTGGAGAATAACCATGAGCGAAATTAAAGACGTCATTGTTCAGGGGCTTTGGAAAAATAACTCCGCCCTTGTACAGTTACTCGGGATGTGCCCGTTGCTGGCCGTTACCTCTACTGCAACCAATGCGTTAGGTCTGGGGCTTGCGACCACGCTGGTGTTGACCCTGACAAACCTGACGATTTCAGCGCTACGCCGCTGGACACCGCCCGAAATCCGTATTCCCATTTATGTCATGATCATCGCCTCCGTAGTGAGTGCGGTACAAATGCTTATCAATGCCTACGCCTTTGGCCTGTATCAGTCTTTGGGTATCTTTATCCCCTTGATTGTGACCAACTGTATTGTTGTTGGCCGCGCAGAAGCCTTCGCCGCTAAAAAGGGCCCTGCTTTATCCGCGCTCGATGGTTTTTCTATTGGCATGGGGGCGACCGGCGCCATGTTTGTTCTCGGATCGCTGCGTGAAATCATAGGTAACGGTACATTGTTCGACGGCGCAGACGGACTGCTGGGCAATTGGGCCAAAGTCCTGCGCGTGGAGATCTTCCATACTGACACACCATTTCTGCTGGCCATGCTACCGCCGGGTGCATTCATTGGCCTGGGGCTGATGCTGGCTGTTAAGTATCTGATTGATGAAAAGATGAAGAAGCGTCGTGCCGAGGCCGCTATGGCAGCAGACCCGGCGGGTGAAACAGGGAATGTGTAATGAACAAAGCAAAACGGCTGGAAATACTGACGCGCCTGCGTGATAACAATCCGCATCCGACAACCGAGCTTAATTTTACATCACCGTTTGAACTGCTGATTTCGGTCTTGCTCTCCGCGCAGGCCACCGATGTCAGCGTCAATAAAGCAACAGCTAAGCTTTACCCCGTCGCTAATACGCCTGCCGCGATGCTGGAACTCGGCGTTGAAGGTGTTAAGTCCTACATCAAGACAATCGGTTTGTTTAACAGCAAAGCGGAGAACGTGATTAAAACCTGCCGCATTTTACTGGAAAAGCACAATGGCGAGGTTCCGGAAGACAGAGCCGCATTAGAAGCCCTGCCTGGCGTTGGGCGCAAGACGGCGAATGTAGTGTTAAATACCGCCTTCGGCTGGCCAACGATTGCCGTAGATACCCACATTTTCCGGGTATGTAACCGGACACAATTTGCCCCAGGTAAAAACGTCGAACAGGTCGAAGAGAAACTGCTGAAAGTCGTCCCCAGTGAATTTAAAGTCGATTGCCACCACTGGTTAATTCTTCATGGTCGCTACACCTGCATAGCCAGAAAACCACGTTGCGGTTCCTGCATTATCGAAGATCTTTGCGAATTCAAAGAAAAAGTCGATATCTGACAACATGGGGCCACAACGCTGGCCCCTATTTCATAACGATTAGTTATGCACTTCTCAACCGTTAATTTCCCGACAATGATGCCGTACCTTCCTGCATATCTAATGTAATATTCTTGTGAACTAACACCTGAGTAGGTTAATCGTTTTTTTAATAGTAGAAATTTCTATCCATCCGTGATCAAGATCACCCTGATAACATTATGTAAAATATTTATTATTTTGTAGTTAAAATGACAATCAGATGACCTGACAGGTTCGTTTCGATACAAAACATTACACTGGCTATTTTTCAGATAATGGACCATATCACTACCTTCAAGCCAAAATAGCAGAACATATCGCCACATTCCCATTTTAACCCCATCCTGACAGTGTAAAAATCTGCCATTCTCCATATGAAGAAATTTAACGCTGGATAACATTTCTCAGCCCCGACGATTTCACCACCTGAGTTATATGTAACAGATTATTACAAACCCCTTGTCTGAATGGTCAAGATAGTGAACATTACTTGCCGTTTCCCCTCCCACTATAACAATCGGACGGATGAACTTGACTCATCACGTACCAGAACACCCCCGTTGATATGGGATGTAAAAAAAGAGGTAAAAGTGTCTACTGCAAACAATAAACCAACAGAAAGCGTCAGTTTAAACGCCTTCAAACAACCAAAAGCGTTCTATCTCATTTTCTCAATTGAGCTATGGGAACGTTTTGGTTATTACGGCCTGCAAGGGATTATGGCCGTCTACCTGGTGAAGCAACTGGGTATGTCAGAAGCGGATTCCATCACCCTTTTCTCCTCCTTTAGCGCCCTGGTGTATGGCCTTGTTGCCATTGGTGGCTGGTTAGGTGATAAAGTTCTGGGTACAAAACGCGTCATTATGCTGGGTGCCGTTGTCCTGGCCATTGGTTATGCGCTGGTTGCATGGTCTGGTCACGATGCAGGTATCGTTTATATGGGTATGGCAGCCATCGCGGTCGGTAACGGCCTGTTTAAAGCGAACCCATCTTCCCTGCTTTCTACCTGCTATGCCAAAGATGACCCGCGTCTTGATGGTGCATTCACCATGTACTACATGTCCGTCAACATCGGCTCATTCTTCTCTATGCTGGCAACACCGTGGCTGGCAGCGCGTTACGGTTGGAGCACCGCGTTCGCCCTGAGCGTTGTGGGTATGCTGATCACCGTTGTTAACTTCGCCTTCTGCCAGCGCTGGGTTAAACAGTACGGTTCCAAGCCTGACTTTGAACCAATCAACTTCCGTAACCTGCTGCTGACTATCGTTGGCGTTGTGGTGCTGATCGCGATTGCGACCTGGCTGCTGCACAACCAGCAGATCGCACGTATGGTTCTGGGTGTAATTGCTATCGGTATCGTATTTATCTTCGGTAAAGAAGCCTTCACCATGCACGGTGCTGCCCGTCGTAAAATGATCGTCGCCTTCATTCTGATGCTGGAAGCGATTATCTTCTTCGTGCTGTACAGCCAGATGCCGACCTCACTGAACTTCTTTGCGATTCGTAACGTTGAGCACTCTATTCTTGGCATTGCTTTCGAACCTGAACAGTACCAGGCGCTGAACCCGTTCTGGATCATCATTGGTAGCCCAATCCTCGCCGCTATCTATAACAAGATGGGCGATACGCTGCCGATGCCAACCAAATTTGCGATTGGTATGGTGCTGTGTTCCGGTGCGTTCCTGATCCTGCCGCTGGGCGCTAAATTCGCGACCGATGCGGGCATCGTTTCTGTTAACTGGCTGATCATCTGCTACGGTCTGCAAAGTATCGGTGAACTGATGATCTCTGGTCTGGGCCTGGCGATGGTGGCACAGTTGGTTCCACAGCGTCTGATGGGCTTCATTATGGGTAGCTGGTTCCTGACCACTGCCGGTGCAAACATCATCGGTGGTTACGTGGCTAACATGATGGCGGTTCCGGAGAATGTGACCGATCCGCTGATGTCTTTGGAAGTCTACGGTCGCGTGTTCCTGCAGATTGGTGTTGCAACGGCGGTTATCGCTGTTCTGATGCTGCTGACGGCACCGAAACTGAATCGTATGACTCAGGACGACGAAGCCGATGAGAAAGCCGCTAAGGCCGCAACAGCGTAATTCTCAGGGAAACTTAATTTCAGGCCGCTAACTGTTGTTAGCGGCTTTTTTTTTGCTCCAGGTAGCACTACCATACGGTATACCTCAGCCAAAAGGAGTTACCGATGAAACTGTTCTACAAACCGGGCGCTTGTTCTCTCGCTTCCCACATCACACTTCGTGAGAGCGGTAAAGATTTCACTCTGGATGGTGTTGATCTGATGAAGAAACGCCTGGAAAACGGCGACGATTTTTTCGCGGTAAACCCGAAAGGACAAGTTCCCGCACTGTTGCTGGATGATGGTACACTACTGACCGAAGGCGTCGCCATCATGCAATATCTCGCAGATACCGTTCCAGACCGTCATCTCCTGGCCCCTACCAGCAGTCTCTCACGCTACAAAACTATCGAATGGCTTAACTATATCGCTACAGAGCTACATAAAGGTTTTACCCCACTGTTCCGCCCGGACACGCCAGATGAGTACAAACCAACCGTACGCGCATTGCTTGAGAAAAAAATGCAGTATGTGAACGAATCGCTGAAAGACAACCCGTGGATTTGCGGCGCACGCTTCAGCATTGCTGATGCCTATCTGTTTACCGTACTGCGTTGGGCGTATGCGGTTAAGTTGAATATGGCAGGATTAAGCCATATCGAGGCGTATATGGCGCGGATGGCTGAACGCCCGGCGGTTGCCGCAGCGCTTAAAGCGGAAGGATTAAATTAATTGTTGTTGCCGGGTAGCGCTTGCGCTTACCCGGCCTACAGCCAAACCCAGGCCCGATAAGCGTGAGCGCCATTGCACATTGATTACAGCTGAGTAGCGCTAAAGTAGTGTTCCGGTTTCGCGATACGATCCTGAGCGGCAACCACCTGCAGCTCATACTCCTGCATCTCTTTGGTGGCGATCATAATTTCGTACACCGCCGCAGTCACATGTTCCAGCGCCTGCTGCAATGAAGCCCCCTGCAACAGTTTAACCAACAGCAAGCCACTGGTGACATCACCAACGCCAACCGGTTGGCGTGAGCCAAAATCAACAAGCGGACGGCTGATATGCCACGCCTGATCAGCGGTGACCAACAGCATCTCAAAGCGATCTGCGCTCATGCCTGCACGGGCAAGATGCTTAACCAGCACAATTTCCGGCCCCTGCGCAATCAGTTCACGGGCAGCCAGCACCGCCTCATCAACATTGTTAACCGCATGCTCGCACAGAATTTCGAGTTCAATCAGATTTGGCGCGATAATGTCGCTGGCCGGAAGTGCGTGACGAACATGAAATTCCGCAACGCCAGGCGCCACGATGCACCCTTTTTCAGGATGACCCATCACTGGATCGCAAAAGAATTTCGCCTGGGGATTTGCCGCTTTCACTTTGCGCACAATACCCAGAATATGCTCGCCCTGCTCAGCGGATCCCAGATAACCACTCAGCACCGCATCGCAGGTCTGAAGTTTATCGATATCAGCAATGCCCTGAACAATCTCAGTCAGGTGACTGGGTGGCATAACACAGCCGGTCCATTTACCGTACTGCGTGTGGTTAGAAAACTGAACGGTGTTGAGCGGCCAGACATTCGCGCCAAGACGACGCATCGGAAATTCGGCAGCACTGTTGCCGGCATGGCCAAAAACAACGTGGGACTGGATGGCGAGGATATTCTTCATTTTACTTACCACAACCCTAAAAAATAAAGGGGCGTAGTTTCCCACACCCCTGCTGACTTTGACTTACTTCCAGCAAATCAGACAGTAGTTCTTTTTGCCACGGCGCAGTAAGGTGTAGCGGCCGAACAAAATATCACTGTCCTGGAAGAAATATTCCGGGTCAGATTGTTTCTCACCATTAATGGTGACCGCATTAGACGCAATGGTCTTACGCGCCTGACCGCGAGAAGGCTGCAGTTCAGAATCCACCAGCGCCTGCATCAGGTCGGCACCCTTGTCCATTTCAATCATCGGTACACCATCCTGTGCCAGCTGTTCGAAGTCCGCTTCGCTCAGGTCGCTCAGGTTACCATTGAACAGGCTTTCGGTAATGCGTTTCGCCGCCACTAAACCTTCTTCGCCGTGAACCAGACGCGTTACCTGCTCAGCCAGAACATACTGGGCACGCGGCGCTTTACCGCTGTTCTTATCTTCTTCTTCCAGCGCATTGATCTCTTCAATGTCCATGAAAGTGAAGAATTTCAGGAAGCGATATACGTCCGCGTCAGCTGTGTTGATCCAGAACTGGTAGAACTTGTATGGGCTGGTTTTCTTCGGATCCAGCCAAACTGCGCCACCTTCCGTTTTACCGAATTTGGTACCGTCAGCTTTAGTGATCAGCGGAACCGTCAGGCCAAATACCTGATTCTGATGCAGACGGCGGGTCAGATCGATACCCGAGGTAATGTTACCCCACTGGTCAGAACCGCCAATTTGCAATGCCACGCCATGCAGTTTATTCAGGCAGGCAAAATCATAACCTTGCAGCAGGTTGTAAGAAAACTCGGTAAAGGAGATCCCCTGATCGTCACGGTTCAGACGCTGCTTAACCGCTTCTTTGTTGATCATCTGGTTTACGGAGAAGTGTTTGCCGATATCACGCAGGAAAGTCAGTACGTTCATACCGCCAAACCAGTCGTAGTTGTTCGCAGCAATCGCCGAGTTGTCGCCACAGTCGAAATCGAGGAACGGTGCCACCTGTTTGCGGATTTTATCCACCCACTCCTGCACGGTATCTTCAGTATTCAGTTTACGCTCGGCGGCTTTAAAGCTCGGATCGCCAATCAGACCCGTTGCACCACCCACCAACGCAACAGGCTTATGGCCTGCCTGCTGGAAGCGTTTCAGGCATAACAATGGAACCAGATGCCCCAAATGCAAGCTGTCAGCGGTAGGATCGAAGCCGCAATAGAGCGCGATCGGGCCTTGCGCCAGTCGCTCTGCTAACGCTTCCTCGTCCGTCACCTGGGCCACCAGCCCCCGCTCTTGCAATTGTTTAATCAAGTTACTGCTTGCCATCAAAATCTCCATGTATAAAACGACTGCACCTTTGCCGGTACACGACTTTTCGCCTGATGCGAAAGAGACATAGAATAAAGCGCCGGATTCATCAGCACCAGCGCTTAAAACAAGAATTTTGCATCTTTAGGGGGCCAGACGGTCAATTTTCCACGCGTCATCTTCACGTTGGTATAAAAAACGGTCGTGCAGACGGTTTTCACCACCCTGCCAGAACTCCATTTGTTCAATGCTCACGCGAAAGCCGCCCCAGAAACTCGGCAACGGAACTTCCCCTTGCTGAAACTTCTGCTTCAGCTCAAGAAATTTACTTTCCAGAATTCCGCGTGCGGAGATCCGACTGGACTGCTTAGAAACCCAGGCGCCAATCTGGCTATCGCGCGGGCGACTGTGGAAATATTTTACCACCTCAAGCGTGGACAAGCGTTCGGCCTTGCCGATGACCATCACCTGCCGTTCCAGCGTATGCCAGGGGAACAAGAGGCTAATGCGTGGGTTGTTCTCGATCTGGTGCGCCTTACGGCTGCCCATGTTGGTATAAAACACCAGCCCTTTGTCATCATAATGTTTGAGCAACACGATTCGCTGATACGGCTGACCGTGTTCATCGACTGTTGCGACGACCATAGCGGTAGGGTCTGCCAGTTTGGCATCACAGGCTTGCCCCAGCCAGCGCTCAAACAGCGCAAGGGGTTCGGCGGGAAGATCGCGGCGGCGAAGACCACCTTTCGTGTATTCACGGCGCAGATGCGCGATTTGCTGCAATTCGTCGTTATCAGACATGATGTTGGCTACGGATTGTCAGTGGGTGACGCTATTGTGCGCCGCCCAGGTGAAAATCTCAACGCTTCGGGTTCTGTAACTGACAGTTATTTAGCACAATTCTGTCTCGTTTATAGACCGTTGCCTCGTCGCCTTTAGACCAGAAGACATAGATACCATCGGTATAGCGTGCACCTGATGCCGACACACCCTGTTTGAGATTCAATAGTTGATTATCATAAACAAAGCTCGCCACCTGTCGGGTATTGTTCAATTTTACGGTAAGCGGTTTTTCATCACAGCGGTATTCGAGCGTATCCGTTTGCATGCGCTCGACAAATTGGTTGTACACACTACAACCGGTAAGCAATACGGGCAGACACACTAATAACAATTTTTTCATAGCCATATCCTGAAGACTTTCCTGGTCCCGGAGGGCAAAAACACCCTCCCTAACATCCCTAGTTTATCGGTATAGTGCCTGAAATAATTTCAGTTAACTCTGAGTTCGTGGATTGGCGGGGAAAATAGCCCCTAAAACGCTGGGCTCAGATGCACCGGTCACCGAAGGCAGGTTGCCCGGCAGTCCCGCGAGTGTACGCCACGCCAGCCAGGCAAAGGCTAACGCTTCCATATCATCACCACTGATCCCGGCTTCATCGGTGGAGGTCACTTCCGTCCCTGGCAGCAGCGCCGCCAGACGCATCATAAGAAGTGGATTGCGACTACCGCCGCCACATACCATCAACCGTTCACACCCACCGCTCAACAGGACCTGCTCGGAAATCGTCACGGCCGTCAGTTCAGCCAAAGTCGCCTGTACGTCTCGTGGGCGAATTCCCGGAAACTGCGCCAGATGGCGTTCAATCCAGCCATAATTGAAATATTCGCGTCCCGTACTCTTTGGCGCTGGTGCAGAGAAATACGGATCGTTAAGCATCGTTTGCAACAGTGGCAGGATCACTGTACCCGAGCAGGCCCACTGTGCATCTTTATCATAAGGTTGGCCACATTGCCGCCAAATCCACGCATCCATCAGCATATTGCCCGGGCCGGTGTCGTACCCTCGAACCGGTTGTTTTGGAATGAGCAGTGACAGATTGGCAATACCACCAATATTTAACACCATCCGACGTTCCGTTGGATGCGCCAGCAACGCCTGATGAAAAGCTGGAACCAGCGGTGCCCCCTGTCCACCTAACGCGATATCGCGCCGACGAAAATCACCGACCACCGTTACCCCGGTACGCGCTACAATCTGGTTGTTATCACCAATTTGTAACGTGTGTGGCGCAATTCCTGTCGGTTCATGCCACACGGTTTGCCCATGACAGCCGATCGCGACAATATCCTGCGGTTTTAATTTTTCCTGCTGCAGCAACGCGTTCACCGCATCAGCGAACAAACGCCCCAACTGCGTGTCCAGTTGACCGTATTGGGAAAGCGTCAGTTGCTGCCCCTGACAAATATCCAGAATGGCCTGTTTTACATGAACGGGGATGGGCCATGTCAGACTTGCCTGCTGCGCAACCATCGTTTCATCTATCGCCGCCAGCACAACATCCACACCATCAAGGCTGGTTCCAGACATCACTCCGATAAAACGGCCCGATTTCATACGTCATCCTTTTAAGCAAATTAGCCTTGACACTCCACCATAAAGTGTCGACTAATTCCATGCTTCCTTGATGATTTTTGCAGGTTAATCTTTCCAGTAACCGCTAAATTCCATCACCGTGATGAATGATTCGTTTATACTCGGTTAACCCGATTTCGGTTAAGATTTTCATATTGTTCCAGTAGAACATGTGACCTTAGGCTCACAAATGCCATATAATTTAGCCATGAGGAGTGCTTTATTAGCGTTTCGTGGTGACAAAGGAGATTTGTAAATGATTAAACGTGTGCTGATTGTTTCATTAATGGGCGTATCTTTAGCGGGCTGCGTTAACAATGATAGCCTTTCCGGTGACGTGTATACCGCATCCGAAGCGAAACAAGTTCAGAACGTTACCTACGGTACGATTGTTCATGTTCGTCCGGTGCAAATCCAGGGTGGTGACGACGCAAACGTGATTGGCGCTATTGGTGGTGCTGTGCTGGGTGGGTTCCTCGGTAACACCGTAGGCGGCGGTACCGGTCGTTCATTAGCGACAGCTGCAGGTGCGGTTGCTGGTGGCGTAGCAGGCCAGGGCGTACAAGGCGCGATGAATAAAACCCAGGGCGTAGAACTGGAAATTCGTAAGGATGACGGTAATACCATTATGGTGGTTCAGAAGCAGGGTGCGACCAAATTCTCTGCGGGTCAGCGCGTTGTTATGGCTAACAATGGTAGCCAGGTTACCGTGTCTCCACGTTAATCGAATTCACGTGTGGTCAGCCTCTGGCCACACGTCGTTTTGATCGCTTTAGCCCTGCGACTGCAGTTCAATGATATTGTGTTCCAGTCTGGCGACCAGTTTTATCAGCAGATCAATTTCCTCAGCGGAAATCCCTTCCAGAATTTCGCCGCGCGTTTTATTGATAACCGCTTCCATATCAGCAATCAGCGGTTCGGCCTTCTCCGTTAATTTAATTCTCTTTGCCCGACGATCGCTGGCGCAAGTCTGTCGTGAAATGAGTCCCTTTTCTTCTAACTGGTCGAGTGTACGCACCAATGAAGGCTGCTCAATACCAATCGCTTTAGCCAGTTGAATCTGTGATTGATCCGGTGGCAACTGATGAATGTTGTGCAGCGTAACCCAATGCGTCTGCGTCAACTCCAGAGGTTTCAGGCGATGGTCAATCAGAGCACGCCAAATGCGCACCAACCGTGCCAGATCAGAACCTAATGGCGATTCCAATTTCATCTCCTTATAATTAGCTTGCTAAGTTATTGTGCTGATTTTAGAATAGTGTGCAGCATTTGTATTCCCAAAACAAATGTATTGCCAAATTTGCTTACCGGATGACATTTTTTCAGACATTATGCGTTACAGAGACACATTGTCCCTTTTTTTGCTAAACCTATAGCAACGCTCTTTTCGCCAAGGATTTTGCCCGTGAAGTTTATGTTTAATGCAACAGGATTGCCCCTACAAGATTTAATGATCGGAGCATCTGTCTACTTCCCCCCTATTTTCAAGGCGTTTGTTGCAGGATTTATCCTCTGGCTAGTTGTTCATCGCCTGCTACGCGACTGGATCTATTCTGGCGAAATCTGGCATCCCCTGTTAATGGATCTGTCCCTCTTTACGCTTTGCGTGTGTCTGGCCTTTGTCATGTTGATTGCGTGGTGATTATGTCGCTTAAAACCATTAAATACTTCTCCACTATTATAGTCGCTGTCATCGCCGTCCTCGCCGGGTGGTGGATGTGGAATTACTATATGCAATCTCCATGGACGCGTGACGGAAAAGTCCGCGCTGAACAGGTCAGCATCACACCGCAAATCTCTGGCAGCATTAGTGAACTCAACATTAAAGATAATCAACTGGTTAACAAAGGCGATATTCTTTTTGTTATCGACAAGACCCCTTTCCAAATAGCTGAGCTGAATGCACAGGCTCAGCTGGCCAAAGCGCAGTCCGATCTGACCAAAGCCGATAATGAAGCCAGACGTCGCCGCAATTTGTCGCAAAATTTCATCTCGGCAGAAGATTTGGACAGTGCACTGCTCAATGTAAAAGCCATGCAGGCGACTGTTGCCGCAGCCCAGGCCAGCTTGCGCCATGCTCAGTGGCAACTGGCGCAAACGGTAGTCAAAGCCCCGGTCACAGGCTGGGTCACCAATCTATCAACCCGTACCGGAGACTACGCCTCAACCGGTAAACCGCTGTTTGCTCTGGTCGACAGTCACTCTTTTTATGTCATGGGCTATTTCGAAGAAACCAAGCTACGCCATATTCAAGACGGGGCACCTGCTCTAATCACTCTCTACAGCGGTAACATTAAGTTACAGGGTCACGTTTCCAGCATTGGTCGCGCTATTTATGATCAGAGCGTGGAAAGCAATTCCGGTCTGGTTCCTGACATCAAACCAAACGTTCCGTGGGTCCGTCTGGCGCAGCGGGTTCCTGTTCGTATCGAATTTGATACCCTTCCGCACGATGTTACGCTGGTTTCGGGGACAACCTGTAGCGTGTCCATCGGTCAGCAAAAATGAAACTGCCCCGCCTGACACCAGCCAGTCTGCCGTGGTTTAAAGCCACGAGCGGACAATGGCGTTACGCGCTGCGTAATACTATTGCGATGTGTCTGGCGCTAACCTTCGCCTATTACCTCAATCTGGACGAACCCTACTGGGCGATGACATCAGCAGCGGTAGTCAGTTTTCCAACCGTTGGTGGCGTGATCAGCAAAAGTCTGGGGCGTATCGCGGGCAGTTTACTTGGTGCAACGGCCGCATTGATTATAGCCGGCCATACGCTCAATGAACCGTGGCTGTTTCTGTTGAGCATGTCAGTCTGGATCGGTTTTTGTACCTGGGCGTGCGCGCATTTCACCAACAACGTGGCCTACGCTTTTCAACTGGCAGGCTATACCGCGGCGATTATTGCGTTTCCAATGGTGCATATTACAGAGGTTACGCAACTATGGGATATCGCCCAGGCACGTGTGTGCGAAGTCATTGTCGGGATCCTGTGTGGCGGCTTGATGATGATGATCCTGCCCAGTACATCCGATGGCACCACGCTGTTGACCGCATTGAAAAATATGCATGCACGTTTGCTGGAGCATGCCAGTTTACTCTGGCAGCCAGAAACCACAGATGCTATCCGCACCGCCCATGAAGGGGTGATCGGCCAAATCCTGACCATGAATCTGCTACGTATTCAGGCGTTCTGGAGCCACTACCGTTTTCGCCGTCAAAATACCTTGCTCAATGCGTTGTTACACCAGCAGTTGCGGTTGACCAGCGTAATTTCCAGTCTGCGGCGGATGCTACTGAACTGGCCCAATCCCCCGGCAAATACCCGGAATGTCATTGAGCAGTTGCTGAACGCATTGGTAAAACCCGATACCGACAGCTACGCCGTCGCGCGGATTATCGCACCGCTGTGCCCCGTCGATCAGCATGACTATCGGCACGTCGCCTTCTGGCAGCGTCTGCGCTATTTTTGCCGTATCTATCTGAAAAGCAGCCATTATCTGCGCTTACTGGAAAAGGGGGTTACGGTCGATAATATCAATATTGAGCGCACGCCGGGTCTTGCCCGTCATACCGATAACGCGGAGGCTCTCTGGAGCGGATTGCGTACATTCATTACGCTGATGGCAATCGGCGCGTGGAGCATTGGCGCACAATGGGAATCAGGCTCCGGGGCTCTGACACTTGCCGCCATCAGCTGCGTGTTGTATTCCGCCGTAGCAGCCCCCTTCAAATCACTCTCTTTGCTGATGCGCACGCTGGTCCTGCTGTCGCTGTTCAGTTTTGTGGTGAAATTCGGTCTGATGGTACAAATTACCGATCTCTGGCAGTTCATTCTGTTTCTCTTCCCACTGCTTGCCACCATGCAGTTGTTAAAATTACAGATGCCGAAACTGGCGGGGCTTTGGGGACAGCTGATCGTCTTTATGGGATCGTTCATCGCGGTGACCAATCCTCCCGTCTATGATTTTGCAGTTTTTTTGAATGACAATACGGCGAAGATCACGGGCGTCGCGCTGTCGTGGCTGGCTTTTGCCATTCTGCGGCCAGGTTCTGATGCGAGAAAGAGCCGCCGTCATATTCGCGCGTTACGGCGTAACTTTGTCGATCAACTTAGCCGCCATCCGTCACTCAGTGAAAATGAGTTTGAGTCACTGACCTATCATCATGTCAGCCAGCTCAGCAACAGCCAGGATGCACTGGCGCGACGTTGGTTACTACGCTGGGGAGTGGTGCTACTGAACTGCTCACACGTGGTATGGCAACTTCGCGTCTGGGAGGCACGATCAGATCCGTTGGCGCGCGTCAGGGATGTGTGTATATCACTGTTACGCGATGTGATGAGTGAACGTGGCGTGCAGCAACGTCCGCTGAATGCCACGCTTAACGAACTCCAGCGCATCTGTGATGCACTGGCCCATCATCATCAGCCCGCAGCGCAGGAGTTATCGGCCCTTATCTGGCGACTACACTGCTCACTTTCACAACTTGAGCAAGCGCCGCCACCGGGCACGCTGAGTCGCTGATTACTTGATAACACCACAGGCGTAGCGCGCACCTCCGCCGCCAAGTGGTTTCGGTTGATCGGACATATTATCGCCACCCACATGGATCATCAGCGCCTTACCTTTTACCTCGTCGAGCGTTTTGAGCCGCGGCGCAACAACCGGCGTTGTCGCATTCCCTTCGTTATTTACCACCAGCAATGGCAGGTCACCCATGTGACCTGCGCCTTCCGGACCTTCATGCTTGCCAGTTTTATGCGGATCATAATGACCGCCAGCCGATTCTGCTGCTGAGGCTTTACCCTCTTTGATAGCGGGTTGGCAACTGCCGTTAGCATGCACATGAAAACCATGTTCACCCGGTGGCAGTGCTTTAAGATCAGGCGTAAACTCCAGCCCTTTTGCGGATTCGGCAATAGTGACCGTACCAATCTCCTGGCCAACGCCCTGCGACGTCACCAGATTCATCACCACCTTCTCACTGGCAGCCTGAGCACCTGCACAGGCCAATAACGTGATGATGGCTAAACTCAAACGTTTCATACAACCTCCGTCATCCAGGTGTCTGACTGATAAGTGTAATCCAGTGACACAAATTTGAACGACGGAACGCTGAATACGTGATTAAGGCACGTCGTAACCGAGCGCCGCTTTACGAATACGGAACCACTGCTGGCGAGACATGTTCAATGACTCTGATTCAATTGCAGCACGCACACGTTCGATTTTACCCGAGCCAATAATCGGCAGTGGCTGCGACGGCAGACGCAGGATCCACGCATACACCACTTGTTCTATGGACTGTGCATTCAGTTCTTCTGCTATCACGGCAAGTTCATTTCGTAATGGCTGGAACGCATCGTCATTAAACAAGCGACCGCCGCCGAGGCAGGACCAGGCCATTGGACGAATACGCAGTTGCTGCAGTTGATCTAAAGTACCATCCAGCAGGAGCGGCTGATGTACCGGAGAGATCTCAACCTGGTTGGTTGCCAGCGTAAACGGTAGACGCGATTGCAACAATGAGAACTGTGCCGGGGTGAAATTAGAGACACCAAAGTGACGCACTTTGCCACTGTGGTGCAATTTTTTGAAAGCGTCGGCGACGTCGTCAGCATCCATAAGCGGATCGGGACGGTGAATCAGCAACAGATCAATATGATCGGTCGCCAGCAGCTTCAGCGATTCTTCCGCACTGGCAATAATATGCGCGCTGTCGGTGATGTAATGGCCCAGCGCATTTTCCGCGCGCGCCGTCGTGGCAATACCGCATTTGGTCACAATCTGCATTTTTTCACGCAAATGCGGAGCCAGTTTCATCGCCTCGCCAAACGCCGCTTCACACTGGTATCCGCCATAAATATCCGCGTGATCGACAGTCGTGACACCCAGATCGAGATGTTCCTCAATAAAGCTGACTAGCTGACGTGCGGACATATTCCAGTCCATCAGGCGCCAGTACCCCATCACAAAGCGCGAAAATTCCGGGCCTTGCGGCGCAATAGTAATACGCTGAACCATAGCAGCTTCCTTATAAGTGAATGTGCATCGAGTATACGCAATTACGCTTTTAAAAGAGTGAAGGTTGTTGCGGTTCTTCCGGCGGGTTGGATTTGTTTGCGCGTAATTTACGCATCAGGCGCTGGCGACAAAGCCGCAGTACCTCCTGCTTTTGGGCATCGCTCATTTTCTGCCAGTTAAAACGCTCATCCCGACTGCGAAAACAGCCACGGCAAAATCCGCGTTCGTCAGACTGACATATTCCACGGCATGGGCTCTGGACAGGGAAAAACTCCAGCTGTTCGGCCACATCCCCTCCTTTAGTAAGATTGATATACCTATTGAAGACGTTAACTGAATTTCTCGCAAGGGCTATTGCATTAGACCGACTGGTCTATTACACTTCTTCCCATGAACAAAGTCACTGAACACGATACACGCGAACATCTGCTGGCGACCGGCGAACTGCTGTGTATGCAGCGCGGCTTCACCGGCATGGGCTTAAGCGAACTACTGAAAACCGCTGAAGTTCCTAAAGGTTCGTTTTATCACTATTTTCGCTCGAAAGAAGCGTTCGGCGTCGCGATGCTGGAACGCCACTATGCGGCCTATCATCAGCGACTGGCTACGCATTTTGCTACAGGGGCGGGGAATTACCGCGACCGTATCCTGGCCTACTATCAGGAAACCCTGAACCAATTTAGCCAGCACGGGATTATCAGCGGCTGTTTAACCGTTAAGCTGTCTGCCGAAGTGTGCGATCTGTCAGAGGATATGCGCACAGCGATGGATAAAGGTGCACGGCACATTATTGCGTTGTTAGCGCAGGCGCTGGAGAAAGGCCGGGGCAATCACTGTCTGTCCTTTGTTGGCGAGCCGTTACAGCAGGCACAGGTGCTGTATGCATTGTGGCTGGGCGCCAACCTCCAGGCCAAGATTTCTCGTAGCGCCACTCCGTTGGAAAATGCGCTGGCGCACGTTAAAACCATCATTACAACGCCTGCCGTTTAACAGGCGTTTTTATTTCTTTTATTACTAGACGACCGGTCTATTCAGGAGTGCCACATGTCATCTGAAAAACTGTTTTCCCCACTGAAAGTGGGCGCCATTACGGCAGCGAACCGCATATTCATGGCGCCACTGACGCGTCTGCGCAGCATCGAGCCGGGCGACATCCCTACTCCGCTGATGGCCGAGTATTACCGTCAACGCGCCAGCGCAGGTCTTATTATCAGCGAAGCGACGCAGATCTCCGCCCAGGCGAAAGGCTATGCAGGGGCGCCGGGGCTACACAGCGAAGCACAGATTGCCGCATGGAAAAAAATCACTGCGGCCGTACATGCTGAGCAAGGTCATATTGCTGTTCAGTTGTGGCACACCGGGCGCATTTCTCACGCCAGTCTGCAGCCAAATGGTCAGGCACCGGTTGCGCCGTCTGCGATTAGCGCCGGTACCCGCACCTCACTGCGCGATGAAAACGGCCTGGCAACGCGTGTCGATACCTCAATGCCGCGTGCGCTGGAAACCGAAGAAATCCCAGGCATCGTAAATGACTTCCGTCAGGCGATTGCCAACGCACGCGAAGCGGGCTTCGACATGGTTGAACTGCATTCCGCTCACGGCTACCTGCTGCATCAATTCCTGTCACCAACGTCTAACCAGCGTACCGATCAATACGGCGGTAGCGTCGAAAATCGTGCGCGTCTTGTGCTGGAAGTGGTTGATGCCGGTATTAAAGAATGGGGCGCCGATCGCATTGGTATCCGTGTTTCCCCTATCGGCTCGTTCCAGAACGTCGACAACGGTCCGAATGAAGAGGCTGATGCTCTGTATCTGATTGAACAATTGGGCAAGCGTGGAATCGCTTACCTGCACATGTCTGAGCCAGACTGGGCTGGTGGCGAACCGTATTCAGACGCGTTCCGCGAGAAAGTTCGCGCCCGTTTCCACGGTCCGATTATTGGTGCGGGCGCCTATACGCCAGAGAAAGCCGAATCACTGATCGAGAAAGGTCTGATCGATGCTGTTGCCTTTGGTCGTGCTTACATAGCTAACCCGGATCTGGTTGCACGTCTGCAGCGTAAAGCCGAGCTCAATCCACAGCGTGCGGAAAGTTTCTACGGCGGCGGTGCTGAAGGCTATACCGATTATCCTACCCTGTAATCTCACAAACTCAGTTCTGCCATTGATAGCGGCGTAACAACGCCGCTATACTAAAACAACATTTTGAATGTATTAGCCATTTTCGAAGGGGAAAAAGATGCGTTTACTTCATACCATGCTGCGCGTGGGTGACCTGCAGCGTTCCATCGAGTTTTATACTAACGTGTTGGGCATGAAGCTGCTGCGTACCAGCGAAAACCCTGAATACAAGTACTCTCTGGCCTTTGTCGGCTACGGCCCGGAAACCAGCGAAGCGGTGATCGAACTGACTTATAACTGGGGTGTCGATAAGTATGAGCTGGGCACAGCCTACGGTCATATCGCCCTGAGCGTAGATAACGCGGCAGAGGCCTGTGAACGTATTCGTCAAAACGGCGGTAACGTAACGCGTGAAGCGGGTCCGGTAAAAGGCGGCACAACTGTGATCGCGTTTGTTGAAGATCCGGACGGCTATAAAATTGAGCTGATCGAAGAAAAAGACGCCGGCCGCGGTCTGGGCGACTAACCTCCCCTCGGGCGCAGATCGTCTGTGCCCGTAGTTTTATACTCATCATTTTGCCATAATACGCGCTGCAATTTTCCCGTATTAAGAGACCCAGATGTCCGATAACGCTCAACTTTCCGGTCTGTGTGACCGTTTTCGTGGTTTTTATCCTGTCGTCATTGATGTCGAAACAGCAGGATTTAACGCCAAAACCGATGCGCTGCTTGAAATTGCCGCCATCACTCTGAAAATGGATGAACAAGGCTGGCTGATGCCGGACATGACGTTACATTTCCACGTTGAACCGTTTGAAGGGGCGAATTTACAACCCGAAGCGCTGGCATTTAACGGTATTGACCCGAACAATCCGCTACGCGGCGCGGTCAGCGAATATGACGCTCTGCATGCCATCTTCAAAATGGTGCGTAAAGGTATCAAAGATAGCGGCTGTAATCGGGCTATCATGGTGGCGCACAATGCGACATTTGATCACAGTTTTATGATGGCTGCAGCAGAACGAGCTTCACTGAAACGTAATCCGTTTCACCCCTTCGTCACCTTTGATACGGCAGCATTAAGCGGCCTGTCGTTGGGGCAAACAGTACTGTCAAAAGCCTGTCTGGCTGCAGGAATGGAGTTTGATGGGACTCAGGCGCACTCGGCGCTGTATGACACAGAACGGACAGCCGTTCTGTTTTGCGAAATCGTTAACCGCTGGAAACGCCTCGGCGGTTGGCCTCTTCCCATGCCCGAAGAAGCATAACGGACCGATAAAAAAAGCGACCATCACAGGTCGCTTTTTTATTTCCGCTAAAATTACTCAGCGTCTGGCTCTTCGGTTTTGTATTTCGCCGCAGTTTCTTTAATCAACTGCTGCAACTCCCCGCGCTGGTACATTTCAATTAAAATGTCACAGCCGCCTACCAGTTCACCATCAACCCACAGCTGTGGGAAAGTCGGCCAGTTGGCATATTTCGGCAGCTCGGCGCGAATATCCGGGTTCTGCAGAATATCAACATAAGCAAAACGTTCACCACAGGCGGACAACGCCTGCACAGCCTGAGCAGAGAAACCGCAGCTTGGCAGTTTTGGGGAACCTTTCATGTACAGGAGAATCGGGTTTTCAGCGATCTGGCGCTGGATTTTTTCGATAGTGGTGCTCATTATCTTGCTTCCTTAAACTTCTTTTACGGCAGTAGTCTGACATTGTAGCGGGTCAGGCAGGTAACGGAAAATAACATTTTCATTACGCGATATTATTTTATCGCCTGTCGTTAAAAGTTGCATTCACAATCTCATTTATCCGCATGAAGCCTGTGGATTTGATTATCTGTTCACCAATTACGCCCTGAATTGCTGTTTTTTTTTGCGGTCGGTTACGAAACGTAGTTTTAAACGAAAAAAGCTATTAACTTTCCCTCTTTCTATAGATTAGAATCGTCAAGTTTTGAAAATCACACGCAGGCACGATAGACCTGCCTTACCAGAGGACTGCTCAGTGGCGCGGATAAACCGAATCTCGATCACGCTCTGTGCTTTACTTTTTACCACACTGCCTTTTACGCCTATGGCTCATGCTTCCAAGCAGGCCAGGACGACACCTACCGCTTCCCACACCGTCAAGACGGTAGATAAAAAGAAAAGCGCAACAGCCAGCCAAAAAGCAACAAAAACCAACAAGAAAACGGCGACAAAAAACACCAGTAAAACCAGTACGAAAACGGCTTCCTCCTCCAAAAAACGCACAGCGACTCCTGCAAAATCGACGAAAACAGCAAACCGTCGTAGTAAAACAGCGGCAATACAATCCCCCGCCGTCACCTGGACTGAAAAATGTACCCCGCGCAAAGGTCATAAGCCACGTTGTGTAAAAGTGAAGACGACTGCGCCAACAGCCGTTGCTGATGTACATAAAGTGAAAGTACAGAAAGCAACCAAAACCGCCATGTCTACCCTGATGAACCAAATCGGCAAACCTTACCGTTGGGGGGGCACCTCACCCAGAACCGGTTTTGATTGCAGCGGGCTGGTTTATTACGCATACAAAGATCTGGTCAAGTTCCGTATTCCGCGTACCGCCAATGAAATGTATCACCTGCGCGACGCTGCGCCGATTGAACGTGGCGAACTGAAAAACGGTGATCTGGTCTTCTTCCGCACGCAAGGTCGCGGTACCGCCGACCACGTTGGCGTCTATGTCGGCAATGGTAAATTTATCCAGTCTCCACGCAGCGGTCAGGAAATTCAAATAACCTCTCTGAGCGAAGATTACTGGCAACGCCACTACGTGGGCGCTCGCCGTGTAATGACGCCGAAAACAATTCGCTAAAAACTTACCCTACAGAATATGCTGTAGGGTAAGTTCTTCTTTTGCATAACCTTTCAATTTGCTACCCTATCCTTACTCACAATGAGGCTATTGTGTGTACTCAATATAAATAATAAGGAGAGAAGCAATGTCGTTCGAATTACCTGCATTACCGTATGCCAAAGATGCTCTGGCACCGCACATTTCTGCCGAAACGCTGGAATACCACTATGGCAAACATCACCAGACTTACGTTACTAACCTGAATAACCTGATTAAAGGCACGGCGTTTGAAGGTAAATCACTGGAAGAGATCGTACGTAGCTCTGAAGGTGGTGTATTCAATAACGCAGCCCAGGTCTGGAACCACACGTTCTACTGGAACTGCCTGGCCCCGAACGCAGGTGGCGAGCCGACCGGTAAACTGGCCGAAGCGATTGCCGCCTCCTTTGGCAGCTTTGCAGACTTCAAAGCACAATTCACCGATGCCGCTATCAAGAATTTCGGTTCTGGCTGGACCTGGCTGGTCAAAGGAACGGATGGCAAACTGGCTATCGTGTCCACCTCCAACGCAGGTACACCGCTGACGACTGACGCGACGCCGCTGATGACCGTTGACGTGTGGGAACATGCTTACTACATCGATTATCGTAATGCCCGTCCTGGCTACCTGGAACACTTCTGGGCACTGGTGAACTGGGAATTTGTTGCGAAAAACTTCGCAGCATAAGATGACAACGCAGAAGGGTTTCCCTTCTGCGTTTTTGTTTTTAATTCGTTGCGTTGCAGACTTCTTCCGCTTGTTTCCTTGCCGAGACAAAGACCAGCAGTAGCGCAAGTCCCGCCACAATCGCCCCCATTACCGGTACGAAACTGTAGCCCAACCCTCCGGAAATTACCGCCCCACCAGCCGCCGCTCCCAGGGCATTCCCCAGATTAAACGCGCCAATATTAACTGACGATGACAATCCAGGCGCCTCGCTGGCAACGCGCATCACACGCATCTGCAGCGGCGGAACCACCGCAAACGTTGCTGCACCCCACACCACCATACTCACGGCCGCACCCAGCTCATTACGCGCAAGGAAAGGTATCGCCAGCATAATAATCATCAGCAGCAGTAAAAAGCCTTTCAGCGTACCGTTAACCGAACGGTCAGCCAGTTTACCCCCCAGATAGTTACCGATAGAGAACCCAACGCCAATCAGCACCAGCATAGCGGTGACAAACGCCGGTGTAGCATGAGTAATGCTATGCAGCACGGGTGAGATGTAGGTATAAAGCGTAAACATCGCCCCGGCCCCCAGAACGGTCGTCAGCAGAGCCGACAACACCTGCGGACGCATGAGTACCGCCAGTTCGCTGCGGACATCCGGGCGCTCTCCTGCCCCACCTTTGGGTAATGAGAAGAACAGGCTGACCATGGCGATAACACCCAGTCCCGCCGTCGCCATAAAGGACATACGCCAGCCGATGGTTTCCCCAAGCCAGGTTGCTGCGGGAACACCGCCAATATTGGCAATTGTTAACCCCATAAACATAGTTGCTACGGCACTGGCCTGTTTGTGTTTGGGCACCACGCTTGCGGCAACCACAGAGCCAAGGCCGAAAAATGCCCCGTGGTTAAGACTGGTCAAAATGCGCGACAGCATCAGCGTCGTGTAATCCGGAGATATCGCCGAAAGTACATTACCCAACGTAAAAATGGCCATCAGGAAGATAAGCGCATTGCGACGCGCACGATGGGACAGCAGTAATGTCATCAGCGGGGCGCCAACCATCACGCCTACCGCATACGCGCTGATTAACATCCCTGCGGCCGGAATGGATACATCCACGCCTTTGGCAATGACGGGTAGCAACCCCATGGGAGAAAATTCGGTCGTTCCAATGCCAAACGCACCTATCGCCAGCGCCAGTAAAGGATAATTGAGTTTCATCTATCGACTCCATAACGTCGAGCCTTGGCACGACACATCATAAGAGTCAAAAGCATGACATTGATCGCAAAATTAATAAAGTTAACAAAACTGCAAAAGACTTTTGCTTATTTGCAAAAAATAGGACGGAAAAGGCAAGCAGAAAGGATGAGGGAGAGCGAACTCCCTCGGGGGGAAATCAGTGCAGTGCTGCAGTCAGGCCACCCGCGACAATCAGGCCCAGAACAATTATGGTCGTTACTAACGAAAATTTCAGATCGGTGCTCATCAAGTTTTCTCCTTTTTATTCCCACACAAAAAGTGATATTGCGCATTTTTACACACTTGAAAGCAAAAATCTCTCACGATTTATATTGATAACTGCTTTTAACTCTTCCCCTTTTCGTTAAGATCAGACAAAATTCCACGCTTACTTGATTAGCGTACCGGCCATTGACCCCTTCCTGACGTTCCGTGTCGTTTTCCCGGCGTGCCGCAACCCTGACGTTGCGTTGAGGGTGTGTGAAGGCAAACGTTTACCTGGAGTATTCTCAGGAGCTTAGGATATGGTCTGGAGTGAGATGTAATGGCAACTATTAAAGATGTAGCGAAGCGAGCAAACGTTTCCACTACAACCGTATCACACGTAATTAACAAAACGCGCTTTGTCGCTGAAGAAACGCGCAACGCTGTCTGGGCAGCGATCAAAGAGCTGCACTACTCCCCTAGCGCAGTTGCACGTAGCCTGAAGGTGAATCACACCAAATCGATCGGTTTGTTGGCAACCAGCAGCGAAGCGGCATATTTCGCCGAAATTATCGAGGCCGTTGAGAAAAATTGCTTCCAGAAAGGCTACACCCTGATTTTGGGCAACGCCTGGAACAGTCTCGAAAAACAGCAGGCTTATCTGTCTATGATGGCGCAAAAGCGCGTAGATGGCTTGCTGGTAATGTGTTCAGAATATCCGGAATCACTGCTTTCCATGCTCGAAGAGTATCGCCATATTCCAATGGTGGTTATGGACTGGGGCGAAGCAAAAGCCGACTTTACCGATACCGTCATTGATAACGCTTTCGAATGCGGTTACATGGCAGGCCGGTATCTGATTGAACGCGGTCATCGTGAGATCGGCGTGATCCCAGGACCTATGGAGCGTAATACCGGCGCAGGCCGCCTGGCTGGCTTCATGAAAGCGATGGAAGAAGCGCTGATTAAAGTGCCTGACAACTGGATTGTCCAGGGTGATTTTGAGCCTGAATCCGGCTACCGCGCTATGCAGCAAATCATCTCCCAGTCACATCGCCCAACCGCCGTATTCTGTGGTGGCGATATTATGGCGATGGGTGCGCTGTGTGCCGCAGATGAGATGGGACTGCGCGTGCCGCAGGATATCTCAGTTATCGGTTACGACAACGTGCGCAACGCCCGTTACTTCACCCCTGCGCTGACAACCATCCATCAGCCAAAAGATTCACTTGGTGAAACGGCCTTCAACATGCTGTTAGACCGAATCGTGAATAAACGTGAAGAATCGCAGTCCATTGAGGTACACCCACGCCTGGTAGAACGTCGCTCCGTGGCCGACGGCCCGTTCCGCGATTACCGTCGTTAAGACTGTTGTGCGGGAGCCTCATCCGGCTCCCGCAGCCACTCTTTGTTCAGCGTTTCGCTATCCCCTAAATAGTCCAGCAGCCAGCTCAATGCCGGCGACGTATCGTTCTGTTGCCATGTCAGACAGCATGCGGCATCCGGGAACGGATTTTCCAGCTGTAACGCCACCCATTTTCCGCTATCGATCCACGGTTTGGCAAAATGCGTCGGTACCATCCCGACACAGAGTCCGGCTGACAAGCAGGTGGCCGATGATTCCCAGTCAGGCACCACGACGCGTTTTTGGTTGTCCAGTAGCCAGGTAATACGCTTTGGCAGCGTACGGGACGTGTCTTCGCGTACCAGCGATGGCCAGTTGCGCAACGTATCGTCACTGAGCGGTCCCGGCATTGCCGCCAACGGATGATGACTGGCCACCACGCAACTCCAGCTCAGCATTCCCATATCCCGGAACGTATAGCGCCCCCCTACCGGAATGGCCTGCGTTGCTCCGATAGCTAACTCCACCCGACCATCTGAAAGCGCGTCCCAGACGCCGTTAAACACCTCCTGAAAGACCAGAAGTTCCACATCATCGAAATGGCGGTAGAAATCCACGATCATCTGGCGGGTACGATCCGGGCGGACAATGTTATCGACTGCAATCGCCAACTGCCCGCGCCAGCCGTTGGCAATTTGCTGACATTGCTGACGGGTGATCTGCATTTTTTTGATAACAGATCGGCCTTCTTTTAAAAACCACGCACCTGCAGGCGTTAATTCCACGTCCCGATGACGACGTTCAAAAAGTGGCACAGCCAGCCACTCTTCCAGTTGGCGCACTGTGTAGCTTACCGCCGAAGGTACGCGGTGCAACTCCTGCGCGGCCGAACTAAAGCTACCGTTACGCGCCACCGCATCAACCACCTCAAGTGAATATTCAGACCACATATTCTGCCTGCAAAAAATTTGAAATCAGTAAGCAAATATTAGCGTTTCACAGCGAGAATTACACTCACTACACTCAGCGGCAATGTTCTATTGCTAAAAAGAGAAACGATAATGCAACCGGGAAAAGGGTTTTTAGTCTGGCTGGCAGGTCTTAGCGTGCTGGGTTTTCTGGCAACGGATATGTATTTGCCCGCCTTTGCGGCTATTCAGTCCGATTTACAGACGCCCGCCTCTGCCGTGAGTGCCAGCCTTAGCTTGTTCTTAGCGGGATTTGCCGTCGCACAACTTTTGTGGGGGCCACTCTCTGACCACTATGGTCGCAAACCTATTTTGCTGCTGGGCTTATCCATCTTCGCGCTGGGCAGCCTGGGCATGTTGTGGGTAGAAAACGCCACCGGCTTACTGGTGCTACGCTTTATTCAGGCCGTTGGTGTCTGTGCGGCTTCGGTTATCTGGCAGGCGCTGGTTACCGATTATTATCCTTCACAAAAAGTAAACCGCATTTTTGCCACCATTATGCCGCTGGTTGGATTATCCCCTGCACTTGCACCGTTATTAGGCAGTTGGATCCTGGTACATTTTTCCTGGCAGGCCATTTTTGCTACCCTTTTTGCGATTACCCTGATCCTGATGCTGCCGGCCCTGCGCTTAAAACCAACGGCAAAAGCGCGCGACGACAGCCAGGATAAACTGACGTTCGCTACGCTGCTGCGCTCCAAAGCATACCGTGGAAATGTACTGATTTACGCAGCATGTTCTGCAAGTTTCTTCGCATGGCTGACGGGTTCACCATTTATCCTTAGCGAAATGGGCTATAGCCCGGCTGTGATTGGTCTGAGCTATGTCCCGCAAACTATTGCATTTTTGATCGGGGGTTACGGCTGCCGCGCGGCACTGCAAAAATGGCAGGGTCGCCAGCTTCTGCCATGGTTGCTTATCCTGTACGCCATTAGCGTTATCGGCACCTGGGCTACAGGCTTTATTCACCACGTTGCGTTGGCTGAAATCCTGATCCCATTCTGCGTGATGGCCATTGCGAACGGGGCAATCTACCCTATCGTTGTCGCTCAGGCGCTGCGCCCATTCCCTCAGGCAACAGGGCGCGCCGCTGCGTTGCAGAATACGCTGCAACTGGGGTTATGCTTCCTGGCAAGCCTGGTCGTTTCGTGGTTAATCAGCACGCCGCTGCTCACGACCACCAGCGTTATGCTGACGACAGTGTTGCTGGCCGCGTTAGGTTACAAAATGCAGTCACAGGCTGAGAACACATCCTTGCCGGATGAGAGCGCGCAAGTTGCACACGGTGAGTCACATTAATCATTGTTGCGGGCATTTAGTTAGCCCGCTAACAATTTTCGGTTGAATAGCCAAAAATTCAGGCCTATACTGATTTTCGGTTGTTAATAAAACGATAAGATTTATAGAGTAACGGGAATAAGCAGGTTCCCGTTCTTCCATGGATGGCCTTTTCGGCAAGGGTTCCTCCCTTCCTCTGTTCTACGTCGGATTATAGATTCGCGGATTAATTCCGTGAGATTTCTCACAAAGCCCAAAAAAGCGTCTACGCTGTTTTAAGGTTCTGATCACCGACCAGTGATGGAGAAGCTATGAGTTCATCATGTATAGAAGACGTCAGCGTACCGGATGATGACTGGTACCGAATCACCAATGAGCTATTGAGCCGTGCAGGCATTACTATTAATGGCCCGGCACCGGCAGATATTCGCGTTAAAAACCCCGACTTTTTCAAACGCGTGTTGCAGGAAGGGTCGTTGGGTTTAGGTGAAAGTTATATGGACGGCTGGTGGGAATGCGATCGGCTGGATATGTTTTTTAGCAAAGTCCTGCGTGCAGGTCTTGAAAGCCAACTTCCCCGCCACTTCAGAGATACGCTACGTATCGCAACGGCCCGTCTGTTTAATTTACAAACCAAAAAACGTGCGTGGGTCGTTGGCAAAGAACACTACGATCTTGGCAACGATCTCTTTAGCCGCATGCTTGATCCCTACATGCAATATTCCTGCGCCTACTGGAAAGATGCCGATACCCTGGAATCAGCCCAGCAGGCGAAGCTAAAAATGATTGCCGATAAATTGCAATTGAAACCAGGTATGCGCGTTCTCGATATTGGCTGCGGCTGGGGAGGCTTGTCCCAGTTCATGGCGTCACAATACGGGGTGAGCGTGACTGGCGTGACTATTTCAGCAGAACAGCAAAAAATGGCGCAGACGCGCTGTGAAGGGCTGGATGTCACGATTTTGCTGCAGGACTACCGTGACCTGAATGACCGGTTTGACCGTATCGTTTCCGTCGGTATGTTTGAGCATGTGGGGCCGAAAAACTACAACACCTATTTTGACGTTGTTGACCGTAATTTAAAGCAAGACGGTCTTTTTTTGCTGCATACCATCGGCTCTAAAAAAACCGACAATAATGTTGATCCGTGGATCAATAAATATATCTTCCCGAACGGCTGTTTACCGTCAGTTCGCCAGATAGCCAACGCCAGCGAGCCACATTTCGTGATGGAAGACTGGCATAACTTTGGTGCGGATTACGATACTACCCTGATGGCCTGGCACGATCGTTTCATAACCGCCTGGCCAGAAATTGCCGCCAACTATAGTGAACGCTTTAAACGGATGTTCAGTTATTACCTGAATGCGTGTGCTGGCGCATTTCGCGCGCGCGACATCCAGCTGTGGCAGGTTGTGTTCTCTCGTGGCGTTGAACACGGGCTCCGCGTTCCCCGTTAGACAGCATCGCCCCCGAACTACCGGGGGCTTTTTATTCCGACTTAAACGCCCGCTTCGCCAGTAACGTTGCTCATAGCGCTTTCACGCGCGGCCAATACACGTTCAACCGTATCAACAACAGCCTGTGTTTGCGGGTCGATTTCGATATTGACTCGCGCACCCAGTTTTTTCTTGCCCAGCGTTGTACGTTCCAGGGTTTCCGGAATCAAATGCACGCAAAAGCGTGTCGGTGTGACTTCGCCAACCGTCAGGCTAATACCGTCAATACCGATAAATCCTTTGTACAGGATATATTTCATCAGCAACGGATCCTGAACTTTAAACCACACCTGGCGGTTGTTTTCTGAGGTCAGAATTTTCGATACCTCGGCGGTAGTCATAATATGGCCTGACATTAAATGTCCGCCAATTTCATCGCTGAATTTTGCTGCGCGCTCAACGTTGACCAAATCGCCGACCTTCAGGTCACCCAGATTGGTGATTCGCAGCGTCTCTTTCATCAGATCGAAGCTTATCTGGTTACCGTTAATTTCGGTCACTGTCAGACAACAGCCGTTGTGTGCTACCGATGCGCCGGTCTCCAGCCCATCCAACATGTATTCAGGTAACTCCACTACATGTGTGCGAAAATTCGGTTTTTCATCAATCGACACCAGTTTCGCGGTGCCCTGCACAATACCCGTAAACATACCTGTAACTCCTGAACTCAATTAAGACATCTCTGCTGTGCACAATAGCAGGTGGAAAATCAGGTTGCCAGCAATGCGCCGCTCCCGCCTATTTTTTCACTGGAGAAATACGGATTCCTCGCTACAATAGACTGAAATTTCCCCTGCATTTTCTCCTTGCTGCCATATAAGGCGGCTTTTTTAGTCTCTCAAATAACAACAATATAGTGGTGTACACGTGCAAAAGTATGTAAGTGAAGCGCGTCAGTTATTAGCTCTGGCAATTCCGGTGATTCTTGCGCAAATCGCTCAAACCGCAATGGGATTCGTCGATACCGTGATGGCCGGCGGATATAGCGCGACGGACATGGCAGCCGTTGCTATCGGTACGTCCATCTGGCTACCCGCAATTCTGTTTGGTCACGGGCTGTTGCTGGCTCTGACGCCAGTGATTGCGCAACTTAACGGTTCCGGGCGCCGCGATCGTATTGCTCATCAAATACGTCAGGGTTTCTGGCTGGCGGGGATCGTATCCGTTCTGATTATGATTGTGCTTTGGAATGCGGGATACATTATCCGCTCTATGCATAACATTGACCCTGCACTGGCCGACAAAGCCGTGGGATATCTGCGCGCGCTGCTATGGGGTGCGCCCGGATATTTGTTCTTCCAGGTTGCCCGTAATCAGTGCGAAGGCCTGGCCAAGACCAAACCGGCAATGGTAATGGGTTTTCTCGGCCTGCTGGTGAACATTCCGGTTAACTATGTTTTCATCTATGGCCATTTGGGTATGCCAGAACTGGGTGGCGTAGGCTGCGGTGTGGCAACGGCGGCGGTGTATTGGGTGATGTTTGCCGCCATGCTTTCTTACGTAAAACACGCCCGATCAATGCGTGATATCCGTAATGAGCGTGGCTTCCAGAAACCTGACACCGCGGTGATGAAACGCCTGGTACAGCTGGGTTTGCCAATTGCGCTGGCATTATTTTTTGAAGTCACGCTGTTTGCCGTGGTGGCGCTGTTGGTCTCCCCGCTGGGGATTGTTGACGTGGCCGGGCACCAGATCGCGCTGAACTTCAGCTCATTAATGTTTGTCCTGCCGATGTCTTTGGCGGCTGCCGTCACTATTCGTGTGGGATACCGCCTGGGTCAGGGATCAACGTTGGATGCACAGACCGCTGCCAGAACTGGCTTAGGTGTCGGCGTATGTATGGCGATGATGACCGCCGTTTTCACCGTCACTTTGCGCGAGCACATCGCCCTGCTCTACAACAATAATCCTGAAGTTGTCACACTGGCTGCACAGCTGATGTTGCTGGCTGCCGTGTACCAGATTTCGGACTCCATTCAGGTTATTGGCAGCGGGATCCTGCGTGGTTATAAAGATACGCGTTCCATTTTCTTTATCACCTTCACGGCGTACTGGGTGCTGGGTTTGCCAAGTGGATATATTCTTGCGCTCACCGATCTGGTCGTCGACCGCATGGGGCCAGCGGGCTTCTGGATGGGCTTTATTATTGGCCTGACCTCTGCCGCGGTGCTGATGATGCTGCGGATGCGTTTTCTGCAACGCCAGCCGTCAGCCGTCATTCTGCAACGTGCAGCACGATAACACCGTAATAGCCGCCGGGTTAAAATGGGCTGGCATGGCAGACGTTGATTTGTTCATGGCTGATGGGATGTACCAGGCGCAGTTCGCTGGCGTGTAACATCAGCCGCGACGTCTGCTCCGTGCCAGGCCACTCGCGTCCACCATAAAGATCGCAGCCCCAGATCGGATGACCCAAATGCTGACAGTGAAGACGTAGCTGATGGGTTCGTCCGGTCTCCGGCATCAGTTGCACCCGTGTCAGGGGCAGTGACCGTCCATCCTTCAGTAGCTGATTGAAGCGCTCAATCACCCGAAAACGGGAACGCGCAGGTTTACCGCTAATAGCACTAATCGACATCAACGGAAACAGTGCTGGATCTTTGACAATGGCGGCATCAATCACACCGTCATCCTGTTTCAGGTGTCCACATAACAATGCGCTGTACACCTTAGTCACCGCGCGCTGGCTGAACTGCTGACAGAGCGCTGCATTGATCGCCTTATTGCGTGCAACGACCATCAGACCCGAAGTACCAAAATCAAGCCGATGTACCAGCGTGCAGCCCGGGTATATCTGTACCAGACGATAGTGAACCGAATCAAGATTTTGCGGATTTTTCCCCGACAGACTCAGCAACCCACTGGGTTTATTGATAAGCAGCAGATGTTCATCCTGGTAAAGGATTTCTATTTCGTCATGGCACGGCGGAGCAACAAAGGTATCGAGAATCGTAGACATCAGACAACCAGACTAAAAAGTGGGGATAGATCATAACGAATTTTCAACCGGCTGGCGAATCAACTCGCTTCATGGTGGACAGTAAACGACGGAGAATTTTTGGCTTTCCAGACACGTTGCCCCCTTTCTCGGCGAGTAGATAGATCATTCGCTCACCCCTTACGGAGACAGGAACATGCGGCAATTTTTTGCTCTGAGTTCACTGTTTGCTCATCAAGGCGGCGTTAAGCCGGAATCAACATCCACAGTTGGTAATTCTGCTGAACAGTTCTATAGTCGAGACTGCTTCTCAGTTACAGGATTCACTAATGCGATTTAACGGACTGACCAAAGGTTTCTTCATTTTCATTCTTGCCCTCGTGACCTGGGCGTTTTTCGACGTATTGTCCCCCTACTTCTCCGCAATCTTGTGGGCCGCAATTCTGACGACTATCTTTAATCCGGTAAAAAACAAACTGCGCAGTGCGCTTGGCGAACGTAACGGTCTGGCATCGTTAATCACTATTGGTATTATTTGCTTAATTGTCTTTATTCCTCTGATGGTGATCCTGTCATCGTTGGCAATCGAACTGAATGTGGTTTACACCAAGTTGCAGCAAAACGATACGCAGTTTCCGGAAGTGGTCAGTTCTATTCTTTCTTATCTTCCTGACTGGGCCAGAGGATTCCTCGCAGAACACAATCTGGATAATGTCGCGCAGATCCAGAAAAAACTCTCCGACATTGCGCTGCAGGGCGGACAGTACCTCGCAGGCAGTGCTTTCCTGATTGGTAAAGGGACCTTCGGCTTCGCCATCAGCTTTGGCATCATGCTGTACCTGCTATTTTTCCTGTTGAAGGATGGACCGTATCTGGTGCGTCAGATTCTGGATTCCTTACCGCTGTCTGATTTTGCCAAGCAGCACTTGTTTGCCAAATTCGTGGGTGTCACGCGGGCGACAGTCAAAGGCACGGCGGTTGTCGCTGTCGTACAGGGCACGCTGGGCGGCATTGCTTTCGCCATTGTCGACATCGACGGCAGCGTTTTGTGGGGCGCACTAATGGCATTCCTCTCGTTGGTGCCAGCGGTTGGCTCGGCGATAGTCTGGGTCCCGGCGGCTATTTTCCTCTTTGCCACCCACCAACTGTGGCAAGGACTGTTTATTGTCGGATTCTTCGTCATTATTGTCGGACTGGTGGACAATATTCTGCGTCCGCTACTGGTAGGAAAAGACACCAAAATGCCGGACTACCTGATATTGATTACCACCCTCGGCGGGATGGAGATTTACGGTATCAACGGCTTTGTGATTGGCCCACTGATCGCTGCACTGTTTTTGGCGAGCTGGAATCTGTTCTCCGGACGTGACCATGAGGGCAACGTAGAAGGTATCGATGAAGCCTTCATGGAAGAAGGAAAAAACCCTCCAGATTTATGATGGCATGACGATAACAAAGGGCGGCCGCGGGTCGCCTTTTGTTTTCACGCAAAATCATACGTTTCCTATAATTTCAATCATGCTTATTCATTAATCGTCGCAGAAGGAACGAAAAAGTGCGAATAGCCACAATCACCAACTGGGCCTACAGTGCGACGGTATGCCTGACCATTGCCTCCGGCGTCGTTATGCTGATGGCATCCGGAGCAGACAATACTGAACGTCAGGTGGTAGAGCAGCGGTATAAATTTGATCAGCTAACCGAAGAGGTGGAGCTCGATGCCTGGTCATTGTCAGATTTAGCTCGCGAGTACGTGATCGCCAAAGATCCAGAAGCACTGAATGCCTATCGCCAAAAGGCGTCATCACTAAAAGCGATTGAGCTGCGGTTAACAAAATTAAAAGACTTCGGCGCGACAGGTGAAGAGCTGGCGCTGCTGCATGAAGGATTACAAATTGTCGATGCGCTGCAGGAAGAGCAAGCAGCCGCGCTCGCCAGTATGGCCCGCGGAGAAACGTCACAGGCAATCGCCCTGCTCTACGGCAAAGCCTATGAACAGGAACTGGAACGGGCGCAGGTGCGGATAGATCATTTCCGGCAGTTGCTCGATAACCGTGTACGTAACAGCATTGACGATGCCACCAGGACTTCCCGCATACTGCGTACGCTCTCCGAAGTTATGGTCGGTTTAACCGCGCTGCTGTTTTTGTTTGTCCTCGGCTTTATTTTGAAACGCCGCGTACTGCGTCCGGTTGTGCGTCTGAGCGACGTGGTTCACCGTCTCGCATCGCAGGATTATGCCGTAGAAACGCCTAACTTTAATCAGATTGATGAGATTGGCGATATGGCGCAAGCCATTCGCATCTTTCGTGAGAACGGCCTGGTGCGGCAGCGGCTGGAGAAAGAGCGGGACGCCGACTGGGCGATCCGTGAACTGTTGGCTCGTATGACCCAGCGTTTACAGGGCTGCGAAAACTTTGCCGATGTTATCAATGTTGCGCAGCTTTTTGCCCCGAACATTGCCCCTGGCGTTGCCGGACGGCTCTACATTCTTGATCGGCAAGCCTGGCACATGCGCTGTGCCGCCGAGTGGCTTTCGCCGCAAGGCAAAACAGACCCTTTCCATCTGGATGACTGCTGGGCAGTGCGCCGTGGGCAAAGTCATCCTCCCGTGCAAGGTGAGCCTGATATCGCCTGCTACCACCTGCCTGAGTCGTGTCAGGATCATACCCTGTGCGTACCGTTGATCGCCCAGGGGGAAGCCATCGGCCTGCTCTCATTCCAGAATCTCAGTGACAATTCCGCCCCTTCCCGTGCTTATCTGGAGCTGATGGCCGAGGCACTTGGACTGGCATTAGCCAACCAACGTCTGCGCGATGCACTACTGGAAAAAGCGCTTTACGACCCACTGACCGGTCTGCGCAATCGCCATCACCTTGAAGACACTCTGCGCACCCAAATGAGTCAGGCTGTCCACAACCAGGAACCGATCAGTTGCCTGATGATCGATATCGATCACTTCAAAAACATCAACGACCGATTTGGTCATGAGGCTGGTGATGGGGTGATAAAAAGTATCGCAGCAATTATTCAGCGCGTTGTTCACGACCACGGAATGGCCTTCCGCTACGGTGGTGAAGAGTTTCTGGTTCTGCTTGCCGGTATGGATGAAGAAGCGGCCAATCGCTTTGCGACGGACATTTACAACGGGGTACGCGAGTTGACGCTCAGCTTTGGCGTCTCTGACATCGGTCATGTTGATGTGTCTATTGGTGTCGCCAGCTACCCGCAGCACGCCCAGAGCGATAACCTGTTACGTGCCGCGGATGTCGCGCTGTATCGCGCAAAAGAGCTGGGGCGTTCGCGCATAGTGAGCTTTGGGATGCTGGAAGCGAGCTAAAAAGCGGTGCGTAAGCCCAGACGGGTACTTCCTAAAATATCCCCCCGAGCGGGCAGAGCATTACTTTACCTCTACCACTGGTAGTGATATGTTGACCCGATGAATATAAAACACGATTGCAACGGTTTTAACCACAAGCGTTGGTGGCTGCCTTCTTAAAGGCGGTCAGAATGTGTTTATCCATTTTTAAATAACCGCCGAAAGGCGGTTATTTGCATTTTGAGACCCCTTTCGGTTTTATGCTTAAGGAGTCTTCTATGAACAACAAATCCATCATCCTTACCGGCGACCGCCCTACTGGGCCACTGCATCTTGGCCACTATGTCGGTTCCCTGCGCCAACGCGCGATACTGCAACACGACTATCAGCAGTTTGTTCTGGTCGCAGACCTGCAAGGTCTGACCGATAACGGCAACGATCCACAAAAGATCCAAAATAACATACCCGAAGTGTTGGCCGATTATCTCGCTGCAGGTATTGATCCCTCACTCACCACCCTTTGTTTACAATCAGCACTACCTGCCCTTGCCGAACTCACCGCGCTGTATATGAATATCGTTACTGTGGCTCGCGTCGAGCGTAACCCAACGGTCAAAAATGAAATTGCGCAAAAAGGTTTCGCCCGTTCGCTTCCGGTCGGTTTCCTGGTTTACCCCATCAGCCAGGCAGCAGATATTACGGCGTTCAAAGCCAGCCTGGTGCCCGTCGGCGACGATCAGTTGCCGATGATCGAACAGACTAATGAAATCGTGCATAAGATGAATAGCCTGTTACCGACCCCCGTTCTGCATCACTGTAAAGCTATGTTAAGCGAAACCAGCCGTCTTCCTGGTATTGACGGCAACGCCAAGATGTCGAAATCACTCGGTAATACGCTGCTCCTGTCGGCAAGTGAAGAGACTATCCATCGCGCCGTCAGCGCAATGTACACTGATCCTAACCACCTAAAAGTGTCCGATCCGGGGCAAATTGAGGGTAATGTCGTGTTCACCTATCTGGATGCTTTTCACCCGGATAAGGCCAAAGTCGCAGAAATGAAAGTGAATTATCAGCAAGGAGGATTGGGTGATCGGGCATGTAAAAATGAGCTGGAGATGTGCCTGCAAGAACTCATCGCGCCCATGCGTGAGCGTCGGGCAACCTATATTCAGGATAAAGGTATGCTGATGGCGATGCTTAAAAAAGGCAGCGCGCAGGCCTACGACATCACACAGCAAACGCTAAGAGAAGTAAAACAAGGATTGGGATTGTCGGTATTTTAATCTTGATTGACGTCCCATCATGCATCCCCCCGTCGGTATGCATTTTGCTTAAATCTGAGCTGAGCCCATTTTGAGAACGATATAACGCATGCAAACCACTATTTATATCCCGCCGTAAATGGCACTAACGGGAAGATGTGACCCCGTATCACCATGCTATATATCCAGCGACACAAACTCATCACGAAAGGGAAGCATCGTTATGTTGAAAGGTAAAAGAGCCGTTATCACCGGCGGCGGCGGCGGATTTGGTCAGGCGTTGTGCGTTTGGTTGGCTCGAGAAGGCGTCAACGTGGATTTTTCTGCCCGGCGGGTTGAGGATATTCACAAAACCTGCAGCATCATCGCCGCTGAAGGTGGTGTTGCAAAAGGGTATCTGTGTGATTTAACCCAGCCTGAATCTATTTCTCAGTTTGCTTCACAACTCTTAGATATAGACAGGTCCATCGACATTCTAATCCTCAATGCTGCTCAGTGGTTATCAGGGACTATAGACGAACAACCAGACTCAGAAATCTACAATACCGTCAGCTCAGGCCTGACAGGTTCAATTCTACTAACACAGGCATTGCTTCCAGGATTAAGGCGCTCAGACAGTGCTGACATTGTTTCGATTATATCTGTATGCGGCATTCCGAATTTTACGGATTCAATTGCCCATCCCGCTTTTTTTGCCAGTAAACACGGGATGAGTGGTTTTACAACTAAACTGTCGGAACAGTTATCCAAAGAAAATATACGGGTAACCGGGTTATACCCACCGGATTTTGAATTGACCGGGTTAGATCCTCTTGTCGACACTCAATCCAGAATGGGAGAACATCTAATGAATGGGCGTTCTGTCTGGGAAACAATTCATTTTGTGCTGACTCAACCGCGTAGTTGCCATATTAGTACCCTTTACTTTCAAGGACCCACTCGCGAAGATTTGGAGCATTAGGGACTGAATCTGGCAGCACTAAACCGAGCGGACTCACCTCCGCTCCTAACTTGCCCCGGCAGCACCATGCTGTATGGCTATGCCGATGTCTGACAGGTCCTGCTCTGAGGAGTTCGCTATGACCACCTTTTATCAACTAACAGCCACCAGCCTGGACGGCCAGCGTATCCCTATGGCTGACTATGCTGGCAAGCTGGTTCTGGTGGTAAATACCGCCAGCCATTGTGGCTTCACGCCACAATATGCAGGTCTGGAAACGCTTTACAAAAAGTATGCAGCTCGCGGACTGGTAGTGCTTGGTTTTCCCTGCAACCAGTTCGGTAAGCAGGAACCCGGCGACGCCGGCAAAATCGCGCAGACCTGCCACATCAACTACGGTGTAAGCTTCCCAATGTTCGAAAAAGTGGAGGTTAACGGTGCCGCTACGCATCCGGTATTCCGTTATCTAAAAGACGAGTTGCCCGGCATGCTGGGGGGACGGATAAAATGGAATTTCACAAAATTCCTGATCGGACGCGATGGCAAGCCGCTAAAGCGTTTTGCGCCGTTCACTACCCCGGAGAAAATGGAAACCATCATCCTTGCTGCACTTGAAATCTAGGTATTATTGTCATTTGAACCGTCTGCCTGGTGCCAGGAGCGGACGTTGCTTACGCATCGTCGAGTTGAGCTGATTATTATCACTAAGCAGAAAGTAATACTTCTTACGCTCCGGGATATTTAACCCTTGTGGGAAGTTGCTTTGGAGATTTTGGGGACTAATCAAGAGCCAGCAGATGCAATTCCGCATTAGCTGGCCCGACATTATTAAAAATCAGTATCCTACGCTAAAGCGCGCGCGCTCATGTTTTGGGGATTCAAGCTCATCAACAAGCGCAATCGCATAGTCCTCAAACGAGATCCAGCTCTTACCATTTTTATCCACGACTAATTCGTCATTACCACTACGATAAGTCCCTGTACGCTCGCCCAGATCGATCATTAATGGAGGGCTGACGTAAGTCCAGTTCAGGGGAGATTCTCTCAGTGCAGTGAGAAGTTTCATATGCGAGAGCGCAATCGGAACCAGGAATTTAGGCCAGACATCTGAATCGACGACTTTCAGCCCATCTCTGTACCAGAGCGAACCGCAGCCTCCAACAACCAGAAGGCGTGGTACACCCGATATACGGACAGCATCAATCACCTGTGCAGAGGTACTGACCAGGATATCAGTATCTGTGTCAGTGTTATCCCGTGGCGCGCCAACTGCGCTGATGACTGCGTCTGTACCACGGATAATACCGGCAAGACGCGCAACATCACTCAGGTCATCTTTTATAACAGCTACGTTTGCTGGCAGATCATCCGGGAGCTTGCTGGTATCACGGGCAATAGCAACAACATCATGCCCACGGCGGATAAGTTCAGCTAGCGCGGTACTACCGCCTCGGCCGGTTGCGGCTACAACTGCAATTTTCATATTAAAACTCCAGTGGTCGGTGCTATATCTGGCAGCTATAAAAAGCCTCTCCAGAAACACCGCATTAATAATTGGGGATAATTTCAGCCCGCTAAAATCAGGTTCTGTCTTCAAATTCCGGATATGTTGTGTAACCTTCTTCACCACCACCATAAAAGGTCGAACGATCGTAGCTGTTCAGCGGTAAGTTCAGACGAAGACGAGCTGGGAGATCAGGGTTAGCAATAAATTGACGACCAAACGCAATGGCATCCGCTCGCCCTGAACCAATGGCTTCATTACCAGTTTTCCCGGTAAATCCACCGGCCAGAATCAGCGTTCCAGGCCAGAAAGGACGCAGTTGATCAACGGATTGTGGTGTTCCGATTTCCATGCCATTACCGCCACGCGCTTCAATGAGACTTACGTAGGCGATATTCAGTTTGCCAAGTTCTGACAGGACATAGCTGTAAAGACCTATTGGGTCTGAATCACCCACGTCGTTGTATGTACCAAAGGGTGACAAACGGACGCCTGTGCGGTCAGCTCCCCAAATTTCTGCAACGGCTTCTGTCACTTCTATAAGCAGTCTTGCGCGATTTTCAACTGACCCACCGTAACTGTCAGTGCGCTTGTTTGAGTGGTCATGAAGGAATTGTTCGAGCAGGTATCCATTTGCACCATGTATTTCAACACCGTCGAAACCTGCAACCAGTGCGTTGCGCGCACCTTCACGATAAGCATCGATAATGCCGGGGATCTCATCAAGTTCCAGAGCATGAGGAACTTCATAAGCAACCTGCTGCCAATCAGGAGTCAGACATTTTTCTGTGCTGATCGCAATCGCTGACGGCGCGACTGGAAGTACTCCTCCAGGCTGGAAACTGGAATGGGACGAACGGCCTACATGCCACAGTTGCATGAAGATTAGGCCTCCCTTCGCGTGGACGGCATCTGTCACTTTCTTCCAGCCATCGATTTGCTCCCGGGAATGTATACCGGGTGTTCCCGGATAACCCTGACCGTAAGGGGTAACCTGAGTGGCTTCTGTAATGATAAGACCACCCTTTGTCGCGCGCTGGCTGTAATACTCTGGCGCCAGTCCATTTGGTACGTTCCCTTTGCCCGCCCGCATACGGGTCAGAGGCGCCATGATTACGCGGTGTTCAAGACGATATCGTCCGATGTTCAGAGGTGTAAACAATGATGAAACCGACATGCAGAGATCCTCGTTAATAGTCAGCGTCCAGGATTAGGGTTGAAGCCTCGGAGAAAACAACATGGTGACTCTGAAGCGCTTGCTTATTTTTTAATATGACCGGTCGTCTTGAATTAGTAAATAATGGATTTGCATCGTTTTTTCTCACCTGCGATGACGTCCAAATGGCATCCAGCAAACGCTTGACAAGCAGAAGGCTTACACACAAACTGAAAATGACCAGTCGGTTTTAATTTTTATCTGAGTGTATAAGCCAATATCCAGCATTACTCTTGTTGATAAACATCCAGCCCAGAAGAAGTTAGAAATGACGGGGCACTTCCTATTGAGCGAAAAACGTGATGAACATGCATACCTCTCCCGCAAAACGTGGACCAAAGCCGAATATCAAAACCCGCGAAAATATCATTCTGGCTGGTGTGAAGTTACTTCATGAAGCCGGTTTCGCCGCCACCGGCGTGCAGGAAATTGTTAATGCCGCGGGAGTACCTAAGGGGTCGTTTTATAACCATTTTGCAAGTAAAGAGGATTTTGGTAGAGAAGTGGTGGAATTTTACTTCACCTCGGGCGTACCGGTCCTTAGAGAGGTACTGGCCGATCCACAGACTCCTCCACTTGATCGCATGCGCAATTATTTCGAGCAGAGAATACAGGCATTTAAACAAACTGATTTCGTCAAGGGTTGCCTGATGGGCAATATGAGTCTGGAAATAGCCGATCACAGTGGTCCGATTCGTGACACCATCGCGGCTAATTTCAGAGAGTGGAGCATGATGTTCGAGAATTGTGTGGCTGAAGCGCAGAAGTCAGGCGCGGTAAAAAACCCTATGCCGTCTTCCGTGCTTGCCCAATTCATTCTGAACAGCTGGGAAGGTGCCTTGCTGCGCATGCGTGTAGAAAAGAACGACCAGCCACTGCGTGATTTTTGCGTTGTTGTATTCAGTTCACTTCTGATCTGATATCGCGCTGCTTAATAAAGCAACTTTAGACATGATGACATTGAGGCTTAAGTTGTTTAGCGTTTCTTCCGTATTGAGTGTCCGTTCCTCGCTCAAAGCGGTCGCTAGTCCTACCCCATCCCCAACTAATGCCATAGTCAGTAAGATCCTTACCAAAGATCCTCTATTCATTGCCCTTTCCCTCCGACTTTACAAATATGTGCCATCTCACGAATAAACGATGGAAAGCGTGATTTTTACAGTGCTGGGCTATCTGCGACAATTGCTGAACGGCCAGAGTGTACTGGCGTGGCTGTATCTGTTTTTTATGCGATTTCTCATGCTCGATTAACAGAGAATCACGCTTTGATAATGGTGATGCCCTTTCCTTCAATACTCCTTAACCAATTATCATCGGTTTCACTATCAACCACGATAGTATTGATTAGCCCTACCTCACCGATAACAAACGATGACGCAGCGTTGACCTTCTCCGGCGACACCAGTACGACCGTTTCCGCCGCTCTGCCGGAAAATGCACGTTTGATGCACGCTTCTTCATAATCACCCGTGGTTAATCCCGCTTCAGGATGAATACCCGTTACCCCCATGAAGAAAATATCCGCATGAATATTGCCGATGCCTTCAATAGCGGCCGCCCCTACACTGACAATGGAGTGCTTGTACAGTCGGCCACCGATCAAAATAACGTCAACCTCGGGTTTATCGACCAACCCCAGTGCAATGCTGGGACTGTGTGTCACCACGGTAATATGCAGATCGTCCGGCAGACAGGCAATCAGCTCTGATGTGGTCGTACCGCCATCCACAATAACAACTTGTCCCGAAGAAATGAGTTCAGTGCCTTTGCGCGCGATCTTCATTTTCACATCTGTTTTTAATGATTTACGCTCGGAAAATGTCGCAACAGCTGAAGACGATGGCAAAGCACCACCATGAACGCGCTGCAATCGCCCTTCTGCGGCAAGCTCACGTAAATCCCGTCGAATGGTGTCTTCTGAAACGCCAAATCGATCACTCAGATTTTTCGATTGGACCTGCCCTTCAACCTGCAGTTGTTCAAGAATAAGATGTTTACGTTGATGAGCGAGCATGTGACCGTTCCTGTTTATGCATGTTTATACTTGTATTTGCACGATAATGCTGATTATGATGTCAACTCTACGGATCAAGGAGTCTTCATGCAACCTAAACGTGCAGAAATACGCATCGTCGATAACCTAACATTATCCGATGACTGGTATTGTTTAAAAAAATACACTTTTGATATTCAACGAAGAAACGGTGACTGGCAGCGCCAAAGTCGTGAAGTTTACGATCGCGGCAACGGAGCCACGATTCTGCTCTATAACCGTGACAGGAAAACAGTGATCTTAACTCGTCAGTTTCGTTTTCCGGTATTTATAAATGGTCACGATGGCTATCTCATTGAAACAGCAGCAGGTCTTCTTGACAACATGGCTCCTGAAAAACGGATCAAAGCCGAAGTTGAAGAAGAAACCGGTTTTCGTGTATCCAGCGTACAGAAGGTTTTCGAGGCGTACATGAGCCCAGGCTCGGTCACGGAGAAGCTCTATTTTTACATCGCGGAATATGATGCTGCCGACAAGACAGGTGCCGGTGGTGGAATTGCGGCTGAAGGAGAAGATATCGAAGTGCTTGAGTGGCCGCTTGCAAGCGCACTTGCCGCAATTGAAAGTGGTCTTATCGTCGATGGCAAAACCATTATGTTGCTTTATCACATCGCGCTGAAAAACATTCTATGAGGTTCTCTTTGTGAAACAACTTATTCTCATTGCTGGCCCCTACCGTAGCGGTACGGATGGAAAACAAAATCTTATCGATGCAAATCTTGCTCGCCTGGAAGATGCAGCGTTAGCGGTATATCAAAGAGGACACATTCCTGTAATTGGCGAATGGCTGGCACTACCACTGGCAAAAGCTGCCGGTTCTGCGGCTATTGACGATGAAATCGGCGAATCTATGATCTACCCTGTTGCCCATCGACTTATCACCAAATGTGATGCGATTTACCGTATTAAAGGCGCTTCTAAAGGTGCTGATATGGACATCGATGTCGCACATAAGCATGGACTCACCGTTTATTTCCGCCTTGAAGACATCCCGTTGGCGTAATTTTATTGTGCTATTGCCTGCGAATGTGCAGGCAATTAAACCATCGCCAATGGGATCTATGACTCTCAGGAAAGATGGGGAGCGCAAGCGCGGGCAATAAGGAATGCTATTAATGCCAAAATCATAACCCCTTTAAAATGTCATTTTTATCTCATTTCATTTCCAATTGTAATGATAACCATTCTCATGTTAATGTAGCCGCGTGATAATTAACTTTTGATGCAATCCGCATGTCTGACCGCGCCACTACTACCGCTTGCTTCACGTTCGAGTCGCTTTATGGCACACATCACGGCTGGCTGAAAAGCTGGCTGACGCGCAAGCTCCAGTCTGCCTTTGATGCTGATGATATTGCCCAGGACACATTTTTACGGGTAATGGGCAGTGACTCGCTCAAGACTGTCCGCGACCCTCGTTCCTTCCTGTGTACTATTGCCAAACGGGTGATGGTCGACCTGTTTCGCCGAAACGCGCTGGAGAAAGCCTATCTGGAGATGCTGGCGCTGATGCCGGAAAATCTCGCGCCTTCGCCCGAGGAACGTGAGAGCCAGCTCGAAACCCTGCAACTCATCGACAGCATGCTTGACGGCCTGAACGGAAACACACGCGAAGCGTTTTTGCTTTCGCAACTGGAGGGGCTCAAATACAGCGAGATCGCGCTTAAGCTCGGCGTCTCCGTCAGCTCGGTGAAAAAGTATGTGGCAAAGGCTATCGAACATTGTCTGCTGTTTCGTCTGGAGCACGGCCTGTGAACGCTTCTATCACCGATTCTCGCCGTCAGGCTTTGCGCTCAGCATCACACTGGTATGCGGTATTGAGCGGCGAGCGTGTCAGCCCACAGCAGGAAGCTCGCTGGCAACAATGGTATGAACAGGACCAGGACAATCAGTGGGCATGGCAACAGGTTGAAAACCTGCGCAGCCAGCTCAGCAGCGTTCCGGGCGATGTCGCCAGCCGGGCGCTGCACGATACGCGCCTAACTCGTCGTCACGTCATGAAAGGGTTGTTGCTACTGCTTGGCGTGGGTAGCGGCTGGCAGCTCTGGCAATCTGAGGCCGGAGAAGGTCTACGTGCCGACTACCGCACCGCTAAAGGCGTGGTCAGCCATCAGCGGCTGGAGGATGGCTCACTGCTGACGCTCAACACACAAAGCGCCGCTGATGTTCGTTTTGATACGCATCAGCGCGCTGTCCGCCTCTGGTATGGCGAAATTGCGATTACCACCGCAAAAGATGCGCAGCAGAGGCCTTTCCGTGTGATGACACGCCAGGGTCAGCTCACCGCATTAGGCACAGAATTTACCGTCTACCAGCAGGACAACGTCACGCGTGTTACCGTTCAACAGCATGCGGTTGAAGTCTTACTGGCAAACCGCCCGCAGGAAAAACGCATCGTCAACGCTGGCGAGAGCCTGCAGTTTAGCGCGTCTGAATTTGGTGCAATCGCCTCAGCGGATGATGAAAGCGCAACCTGGACACAGGGTGTTCTGAGTTTCAGCGATAAACCGCTGGGAGAGGTCATTGCCACACTGAGCCGTTATCGCAACGGCGTGCTGCGTTGCGATCCAGCAGTGGCCGGGCTACGCCTGAGTGGCACGTTCCCGCTGAAAAATACCGATGCGATTCTGGATGTTATTACCCAGACACTTCCAGTTAAAATTCAGACTGTTACGCGATACTGGGTAAATATTTCGGCACTGTAAGAAAAATAATTCTCATTTTCATTGTCCTTTTTCCCCTTCTCATTCGACTCATAGCTGAACACAACAAAAATGATGATGGAGAAGGTATGACGCCTTTACGCGTTTTTAGCAAAACAACACCTTTGGTTAACGCCATTCGCCTGAGCCTGCTGCCGCTGGCTGGGCTCTCGTTATCCGCTTTCGCAGCGCAGGTTGATATTGCACCAGGCTCACTCGATAAAGCGCTAAACCAATATGCCGCACACAGCGGAATTACCCTGTCTGTTGATGCCAGCCTGACGCGCGGCAAGCACAGCAACGGTTTGCACGGCGATTACGATGTTGAGAGTGGTTTGCAGCAGTTGCTCCTGGGCAGTGGCCTGCAGGTGAAGCCGTTAGGGAATAACAGCTGGACGCTCGAACACGTTCCAGCACCACAGGAAGATGCGCTCACGGTTGTGGGCGACTGGCTGGGCGATGCGCGCGAAAACGACGTATTCGAACATGCCGGCGCGCGTGACGTTATCCGCCGTGAGGATTTCGCCAAAACCGGCGCGACGACCATGCGCGAGGTGCTGAATCGTATTCCTGGCGTTACCGCCCCGGAAAACAACGGTACCGGTAGCCACGATCTGGCGATGAACTTTGGTATTCGCGGCCTGAACCCGCGCCTTGCCAGCCGTTCAACGGTGCTGATGGACGGTATTCCGGTGCCGTTTGCCCCTTACGGCCAGCCGCAGCTTTCCCTGGCACCCGTTTCGCTCGGAAATATGGACGCCATCGATGTGGTGCGCGGCGGCGGCGCCGTACGTTACGGACCGCAGAGCGTGGGCGGCGTGGTGAACTTTGTTACCCGCGCCATTCCGCAAGACTTCGGGATCGAAGCCGGCATGGAAGGCCAGCTCAGCCCAACGTCCTCACAAAATAATCCCAAAGAGACGCACAATCTGATGGTGGGCGGCACGGCGGATAACGGTTTTGGTACCGCCCTGCTTTACTCCGGCACGCGCGGCAGCGACTGGCGCGAGCACAGCGCGACGCGCATCGATGACCTGATGCTGAAAAGCAAATATGCACCGAACGACGTGCATACCTTCAATAGCCTTCTGCAATACTACGACGGTGAAGCCGATATGCCCGGTGGCCTGTCGCGCGCGGATTACAACGCCGACCGCTGGCAATCTACGCGTCCGAACGATCGCTTCTGGGGGCGTCGCAAGCTGGCAAGCCTCGGCTATCAGTTCCAGCCGGACAGTCAGCATAAATTCAATATTCAGGGCTTCTACACCGAAACCCTGCGCAGCGGCTACCTGGAACAGGGCAAACGCACCACGCTTTCACCGCGCAATTACTGGGTACGCGGCATTGAGCCACGCTACAGCCAGAGCTTTATGCTGGGCCCTTCCGCGCACGAAGTGGGGGTGGGATACCGCTATGTGAGCGAGTCGACGCATGAAATGCGTTACTACACCGCCACCAGCAGCGGACAACTGCCGTCCAGCGCCAGCCCTTACGATCGCGACACCCGTTCCGGCACCGAAGCGCACGCCTGGTATCTGGATGACAAAATCGATATTGGCAACTGGACTATCACTCCGGGTATGCGCTTTGAACATATCGAGTCATACCAGAACAACGCCATCAAAGGCACACATGAGGAAGTGAGCTATAACGCCCCACTTCCGGCGCTAAACGTGCTTTATCACCTGACTGACAGCTGGAACCTTTATGCAAACACCGAAGGCTCGTTCGGCACCGTACAGTACAGCCAAATTGGCAAGGCTGTGCAAAGCGGCAATGTGGAACCGGAAAAAGCGCGAACCTGGGAGCTCGGCACCCGATACGACGATGGCGCGCTGACCGCGGAAATGGGGTTGTTCCTGATTAACTTTAATAATCAGTACGACTCCAACCAGACCAACGATACCGTTACAGCACGCGGTAAAACGCGCCATACCGGGCTGGAAACCCAGGCCCGCTATGACCTCGGCACGCTGACGCCAACGCTCGACAACGTTTCAGTCTACGCAAGCTATGCGTACGTGGACGCCGAGATTCGTGAGAAAGGCGACACCTACGGCAACCAGGTGCCGTTCTCGCCGAAACACAAAGGCACATTGGGCGTGGACTATAAGCCGGGCAACTGGACCTTCAACCTGAACAGTGATTTCCAGTCCAGCCAGTTTGCGGATAACGCCAACACCGTGAAAGAGAGCGCCGATGGCAGTACCGGTCGTATCCCTGGCTTTATGCTCTGGGGCGCACGCGTAGCTTATGATTTTGGTCCGCAAATGGCAGACCTGAACCTGGCGTTCGGTGTGAAAAATATCTTCGACCAAGAATATTTCACCCGCTCCTACGACGACAACAATAAAGGCATCTACGCAGGCCAGCCGCGCACGCTGTATATGCAGGGGTCGTTGAAGTTCTAAATCCCGTTGACCCGGCCTGCATGCTGTTTTTGTCGGCCGGGTCAACGACGCGCCACTCGACACAGGCCACTCACATGTTTACATCATTACGCACCCTATTCGCCGCTCTGCTGCTGCTCACCGGCAACGCTTTTGCCGCCACGGTTCATGACGAACATGGCACCTTTACGCTTGATAAAACACCACAGCGGATCGTGGTGCTGGAACTGTCGTTCGCGGACGCACTGGCAGCCGTCGATGTTAGTCCGGTCGGCATTGCCGACGATAACGATGCCACGCGCATTCTTCCAGAAGTTCGCACCCATCTTAAACCCTGGCAGTCTGTCGGTACGCGCGCGCAGCCGAGCTTAGAAGCCATCAGCGCGCTGAAACCGGATCTGATCATAGCCGACAGCAGCCGTCATGCGGGTATCTACAGCGCCTTGCAGCAAATCGCACCGGTGCTGCTGCTTAAGTCCCGCAATGAAACCTACGCTGAAAATCTGCAATCTGCGGCCATCATCGGCGAAGTTGTGGGCAAAAAGACACAGATGCAGTCACGTCTGGCGCAACACCAACAACAGATGTCAGCGTGGGCAAGCCAGTTGCCAAAAGGCACGCTGGTGTTGTTTGGTACGTCCCGGGAGCAGCAGTTCAACCTGCACACGCAAGAGACCTGGACCGGGGGCGTCCTGACCTCTCTGGGGCTGACGGTGCCGGCGGCAATATCCGGTGCGTCTATGCCGTCTATCGGCCTGGAGCAGTTGCTGGCGCTCAATCCTTCATGGCTGCTGGTCGCCCACTACCGCGAAGAGAGCATCGTCAAACGCTGGCAGCAGGACCCGCTGTGGCAGATGTTAACTGCGGTGCAAAAACAGCAGACGGCGTCGGTCGACAGTAACGCCTGGGCGCGGATGCGCGGCATTTTCGCGGCCGAACGCATTGCCAGTGACACGGTAAAAATCTTCCATCACCAGCCTTTATCCGATGTGAAATGACGGTTCTCAGACATCCAGCGCTGCAGTGGGGTCTTCCCCTTGCCGCGCTTATCACTCTCTTCTGGCTGAGTCTGTTTTGCTACTCGGCCATTCCTGTTTCTGGCGTTGACGCCATTCACGCTCTGCTGCCGGGCCATACGCCCACGCTTGCACAAGCGCTGGTGCAAAACCTTCGTTTGCCGCGAAGCCTGGTCGCCATTCTGATCGGCGCGAGTCTGGCTCTCGCGGGAACGCTGCTGCAGACCCTGACGCATAATTCAATGGCATCCCCTTCGCTGCTTGGTATTAACAGCGGCGCGGCGCTGGCGATGGCGCTGACCAGCGCTCTCAGCCCCGTGCCCGTTGCAGGTTACTCCATCGCCTTTATCGCCGCCTGCGGTGGCGGCGTAAGCTGGCTGCTGGTGATGACCGCTGGCGGCGGATTTCGCCACAGCCAGGACCGAAACAAATTGATCCTCGCGGGCATCGCGTTCTCGGCGTTTTGCATGGCCCTGATCCGCATCACCCTGCTGCTGACGGAAGATCACGCTTACGGCATTTTATACTGGCTCGCGGGAGGCGTATCCCACGCACGCTGGCAGGAGTTCTGGCAGCTTTTCCCGATGGTGGCGGTTGCCCTGCCGGTGGTGTTGCTGCTGGCTAATCAACTGAACCTGCTTAACGTCAGTGACAGCACTGCCCGCACGCTGGGGGTGAATCTGCCAAAGCTACGTTTGATCATCAATATTCTGGTGCTGCTTCTGGTCGGTGCCTGCGTCAGCGTGGCTGGCCCGGTTGCGTTTATCGGCCTGCTGATGCCGCATCTGGCTCGCTTCTGGGTGGGATTCGATCAGCGCAAGGTTTTGCCGATGAGCATGCTTTTGGGCGCTACGCTGCTGCTGCTGGCTGATGTTCTGGCCCGAGCGCTGGCTTTTCCTGGCGAATTGCCTGCCGGGGCAGTAGTGGCGCTGATTGGTGCGCCCTGCTTTGTCTGGCTGGTCAGGAGGCGTGGATGAAAATTGCGTTAGTCATTTTCATCGCCCTCGCATTGACGGGATTTTCGGTTCTGTCTCTGCAAATGGGGGTGATCGCCGTTCCCTGGCACGCCCTGCTGACCGACTGGCAAACCGGGCGCGAGTATCATTACGTGTTAACGGCGTACCGCCTGCCGCGATTGCTGCTGGCGCTGCTGGTCGGCGCAGCCCTCGCGGTGGCAGGCGTTCTGGTTCAAGGGATCGTGCGTAACCCTCTGGCATCGCCGGATATTCTCGGCGTAAATCATGCCGCAAGCCTGGCCTCTGTGGGCGCGCTACTGCTCTTGCCGTCACTACCGGTGATTGCCCTGCCGCTGCTGGCCTTTGTCGGTGGCATGGCAGGCCTGATCCTGCTGAGAATGCTGGCGAACACCAGCCAGCCGATGAAGCTCGCGCTCACGGGTGTCGCACTTTCTGCCTGCTGGGCCAGCCTGACGGATTACCTGATGCTTTCGCGCCCGCAGGATGTGAACAGCGCCCTGCTGTGGCTGACCGGCAGCTTATGGGGACGTGACTGGAGTTTTGTGAAGATTGCCGCCCCGCTGCTGATGTTATTTCTGCCGCTGAGCCTGGGTTTTTGCCGCGATCTCGACCTCCTGGCATTGGGCGATGCGCGAGCCACCACGCTCGGGGTGTCGGTGCCGCGTATACGGTTCCAGGCTTTGCTACTGGCGGTCGCCATGACGTCAACCGGCGTGGCCGTCTGCGGCCCGATTAGCTTTATTGGACTCGTGGTACCACATATGGTGCGCAGCATTACCGGTGGACGTCACCGCTGGCTGCTGCCCGTTTCGGCCATGACGGGTGCATTGCTGCTGGTGGCGGCCGACCTGCTGGCGCGAATTATTCATCCCCCGCTGGAGCTTCCCGCTGGCGTGCTGACCGCCATTATCGGTGCGCCGTGGTTTGTCTGGCTGCTTGTGAGAATGCGATAAATGACATTACGAACTGAAAATCTGACGGTCTGTTACGGGACAAACAAGGTGCTTGACGGCGTATCACTCGCACTGCCTACGGGCAAGATTACTGCGCTACTTGGCCCTAACGGTTGTGGGAAATCGACGCTGTTAAACTGTTTTTCACGACTGTTAATGCCGCAGTCCGGCACCGTATTTCTTGACGACAATCCCATCAATACGTTCTCATCGCGCCAGCTTGCCCGCCGGCTGGCGCTGCTGCCGCAGCATCATTTAACGCCAGAGGGGATCACCGTCCGAGAGCTGGTTTCCTACGGCCGCAACCCGTGGTTACCACTTTGGGGGCGTCTTTGTGCGCAAGACAATGCGCGGGTCAATCTCGCCATGAGCCAGACCCAAATCCATCATCTTGCCGACAGACGGTTAACCGATCTTTCTGGCGGCCAGCGCCAGCGCGCATTTCTGGCGATGGTCCTGGCGCAGGATACGCCCGTTGTCCTGCTCGATGAGCCAACGACCTATCTCGATATCAATCATCAGGTGGAACTGATGCGGTTGATGGGCGCACTCCGAGCCCAGGGGAAAACGGTAGTCGCAGTGCTGCACGACCTTAATCAGGCAAGCCGATACTGCGATCATCTGGTGGTCATGGCCAACGGACATGTGATGGCACAAGGCACACCGGAAGCAGTGATGAATCCTGGATTGCTGAGAAGCGTATTCAGCGTGGAAACGGAGATCCATCCCGAGCCGATATCTGGCAGACCAATGTGTGTGGTGAGGTAGATTGTACAGGTCGTATGCAGTAAACCTCGGCTAAACGAAACGGGAACTGTGCCGCAGTGTCCTTCTGCCTGGCTCTGAATGCTTGCGATGAGCAATGCTCATCGTCCATCAACTTGTTTTAGAATGTTCGCTTTGTGCCAGAAGCGGACATTACGAAATGGGGTTATTTCAATCAAAACGTAACGTCACAACCAGCCGACGCTCTCTCTCCACTTATAATTAGTAACTTTATCATTTTCGCTTATTTTTTTAGAGATAGAGCGAGGCTCTCTTCCTAAATACTCAGATATTTCTGTCGGGGACAAATCAAAATCAACAAGCATGACTCTAAGTTTTTCCATTTCCTTTAAAGTCCAGGGCTTGCCAAAATTTTCATAAAGAGAGACCTTATGCTCCCTGATAGTTCGTTTTCTCTGAGTTTCACTTTCCCTCTGAAAAATCTCGTTTTTAAACTGTGAACGGAACTCTTTACAGAAATTGTCATCGATTTTTTTATTATGCAGATTGCTAAAGATAAGTTGGGATGCCGGGTCTAAATCAGGTGCATCAATAATAAAGACCTTGACCTTCTCCATATGTGGATATTCAACCTTACCCAATATACTTAGTTGCTTTAAATTAAAAAAACCTCTCAAATCAAAAGATTTAATGAGTTTTGATTGGATTGCACTTTCAATTCTGCTGGCATTTGAATAACAGTAATTTGCCATTGGAAGGGCCCATACTACCAGTTGAGGAATATATTTTTCTAATGCAATACTCTGCCAGTCAGTATCAAATGCTTGGCTTTTTGCTAGCATGTTTTTCGGTAAATCAGAATATAACGTTGTAGATGCCCATATCTTATAATCTTTCGCTAAGGCTTGATAATGTTTAGTGTGGTTATGAATTTTATAAGCAGACATGAAGCGATACACGTCGTCATCCTGACCCGCGTCGTAAATTGTTCGGTTTCCTCTCAGGTAACCGTCGTAATGTTCGTTTATCCTTCTACCTACATTACAACTTACCCCAACGTAAACCACGCGATTGAAAAGTCCCTTATGGACAATAAGATAAACTCCGCTACAGCCAGATTTCCTGGCCTCTGATATAGAACCTAAAAATCTCCATTCCATAATTAAAATCCATTATTATTGCCGCTCCTTTTTGTTTATCATTATTTTATTGAAACTTCAACAAGTTAATCCAGGAGCTAAAGGGAAAAAATTATATAAGTATACTTATCATCATTAGCGATTATATAGTGTAGTGGCGCAGTGTACTTGAGGTGCATGTGGAGAAAATATATCGTTATTGATAAACATGACCTGCTCCCTGTTGATTCACACAGAATGCTGTTAGCAATGTCCGCTCTTCGCTCTCAGCGGACCTTCAGCTAAGTCAGCTTGTCCGCATTGTGCCAGGAGCGGACGCTTCAGAAGCCAGCTCTTTTTAAAAGCTGACGCATTATCGAACCGGATACTCTGTTTTCAACAACCCATCTCCTGCTCGGATGGTAGCCCCCCATTTTCGCGGGTTATTTCTGTTGTAGCCAGCGCTGAACGCCCGTTAATGCAGAGTCAATTGCGCCTGTCAGATAGCCCGGGAACTGCGGCGACCATTCACTGGCAATACCTGTTATCTCACCGGACAACTCTCCCCTGGCGGAAAGTTGCTCAGGTATTACGTGACTGACTTCCTGCTGGAGATCAAATTCCGTTGCAGAAACGGATCGGCCACCCAGTCTTTTATATACTCAGCTTCGGGCTCTACCGCATCCTGCCCAAATAAGCGTACGAGCGGCTCCCGACAAAGGCTTTTGAGAACAGCATCGCTGACAGTTCATCTCGATTTTGCAAGTACGCCAGTAAAACCAAAAATCGCCGTTTTACCCGAATCTGGCTCGGATACGTCGTGGATCTCTGCTCCGCCAACATGCGGCGCACAGAAAATCCGCGCGCCTGGGGCAAGCTTCTGAAGCAGCACTGTTTCTGAGGTGCCAGAGAATAAAGCGAAGACTTGTCTTTGCGGCTGACCATGCCAGTTAGCCGCCTTCTGCGTATATAACCTGAGCGGCTGGCGTGCATCGGCAGACATCTGGCGCAGCTTGACGAGAAGGGTTGCGCGTACCTGCTTGCGACCAATCCGGTCAAGCATCATGCGCTCAACCCAGGGCTAGGGTGAAAATATCCATTGATAATCATCCGGGGTAATGATCACGCGCTGCGAAAAATCATAATTCAGTAACATCATAATCAGTGATTAGACGGCCCCACGCGGAGCCGTGTGCAGGCCTATTTGTTCGGCAGATTATCGTACACATCCAGTGCGCGCGCGGTATACGTCAGCGCTGCGCCGGTGTTCAGGTTTATGGCAACCGCCAGCGCTTCGGCGATCTCTTCGCGCGTGGCACCGTACTTAACAGCAGCATCCACATGAACGGCCAGGCAACCGTCGCAGCGGGTGGTTACGGCCACGGCCAGCGCAATCAGTTCATGGGTTTTGGGATCGAGGTGCTTGCTTTCTGACGCACCTTTATCCATCTGCTGAAAGCCTTTCATAAACTCAGGCTGCAGTTTGGCAAATTTGTCGATGGTGGCGAGCAGGCCACTGCGATATTCATTCCAGTTTAAGAACATTCAAAACTCCGGTTGTTGTTTGTCTCAGAAAAGTTATTAAATGACGTCGAAAATACGCACGTCAGGCGCACTGTTTAAATACGGTTTTAATCCGGCAACGACATCCTGCGTAAACAGCAGGCTGTTAAGGTATGCCTGCGCCTGCGCAACGGTCGTAAAACCGTGCAGCACCTGGACGTCTTCGTCGCGGACAAGCAGCTCTTTAGAGGTGGCACCCTCAATGGTGGTCAGAAACGGAGTTTTGTATTTCTGGTATACCTCAGCGGCTGCCGCACGGTTTTCATTACTGATATTCAGGGTGATTTGCAGATAAGCCATCGTTCTCTCCTTCGTTCAGGGTTGAAGTAATACGCCCGTTTAAAAAACCGGTCTGTATTACCTTTCGTTGAGAGCGATTATCAGAAAGCCAGACAGCTTCAACAAATCAGATAATCTTGCGAAGCAGAAAAGAAATTCTATGTCGTGAATTGTCGTGGTATAAGCACTACGCGCCCGACGTGATTGCCGGGGCAGCGTAATGCCTGAGGGGGCAGTTTATGAACGGTCTGAGACGACATCCTGAAGAAGCCAGTCATGGAAAACGTTGACTTCATCACGCATAACTTTTTGTTGCGGGGTGACAAGATAATAGGACCATTTGAGCGGCCAACGGCGATCGGGGTGCAGCTGAACCAACTGACCGGTTTCGATAAGCTGCTTCACCAAAGCGTAACGAACGATGGCCACGCCCCTGCCGCTCAGGGCCGACAGGATGACCGCTGAGGTGGAGTTAATATGCAGCCCGCTATCCAGCGCTTCGGGTGCACCGACCGCCATCAGGACAGCATCCCATGACGGAAAATCCGCCCCAGGATGCGGCGTGTCATCGTGAATGAGTTTTTGCGTGGCGAGCCATTCACGGCAGGCCATTTTCCCGGGCGGCACCAGGCGCGGACTGCAGACCAGCACCGCTTCTTCATCCATCAGCCAGGTTTTATGCACGCCTGGCCAGTCGCCCTGTCCGCAGCGAATACCGATGTCCGCCTCGCCGTGCGACACATCCATCAGTTTTTCCGTGACGTTAAGCCGCAGATTGATATTTTCGTGCGTTTCCGAAAACCGGTTCAGGCGATCCATCAGCCAGTTCATCATCAGCACCTGCGATGCTGTCACCACCACCACCGAACGCGAGCGGCGACCGCGAAGCTTGTTTAACCCGGTTTCGAGTTTGTCCAGTCCCTGCGTGATGTCCTGTAGCGCCTCCTGCGCTTCGTCAACCAGCGTCAGCCGCTCTTTTCCGGAGCGGGTGCGGTGAAGAAGCGGGTGTCCGACCCAGTCTTCCAGCGAGCGTACCAGTTGGCCTACTGCAGCGGGCGTAACGCCAAGCTCCTGTGCCGCGCCGGTAAAGCTGCCGTGCCTGGCGGTGGCTTCAAAAGCGTGCAGCCATTTAAGTCGGTTTAGCGATCGCATTGTGGAAATCCTGATTCATTATTTTTCTCAGTATACGCCAGCGAGAAAGATTTTCTTTCCTGAGTCGCAATTTCTTCTCAGTCGTCAATCAGGCGTCCGGGTGGCATTCTGATTTCACACGATGAGGAGTACGGCTTTTCATCAATAACAACCATATGAATTCAAAGAGGTTAGCGATGAACGCATCTTTTGCCGGTAAAAAACTGTTAGTGGTCGGTGGTACAAGCGGTATGGGCTTCGAAACGGCGAAGCTGGTTCTGAAAAACGGCGGCAGCGTTGTGCTTGTTGGCAATCGTCAGGACAAAGCCGGGCAGGCCCGCCAGGCACTGGCTGCGGATGGTCAGGTTTCTATCATCGTTGCCGACCTGATGAAAGAAGAAGGGATGCAGCATGTGGTAGACACCATTAATGCCGAACACAAAGATATCAGCCTGCTGGTCAATGCGGCTGGCGTGTTTTTCCCAAAACCCTTCACCGAACATGAAGCGTCAGACTATGACATGTATATGAGCATTAACCGCGCAACGTTCTTTATTACCCGTGACGTGGTGCGCAATATGGTTGATGCCGGGATTAAAGGCTCCATCGTGAATATCGGCTCCATGTGGGCGCAGCAGGCGATTGGTGCCACGCCGTCTTCAGCCTATTCGATGGCCAAAGCCGGTCTGCACGCGCTGACTAAAAACCTGGCCATTGAGCTGGGTGAAAAAGGGATCCGCGTGAATGCGGTTTCTCCGGCCGTTGTTCACACTCCTATTTACGAAGGCTTCATTCCGAAAGACGACGTAAAAGATGTGATGAACAGCTTTGACAGCTTCCATCCGATCGGACGCGTGGGTACGCCAGTCGACATCGCGGAAACTGTGGCTTTCCTGCTTTCTGAAAAAACTGGCTGGGTCACCGGCGCTATCTGGGATATTGATGGCGGTGTGATGGCTGGCCGTAACGCCTGAAGACCGCGCCGGACGCTCTGCCAGCCGTATTCCGGAGGTTCCGCTCCGTTGGCACTTCAAAACCATGTTATCGATTCCGATGAATCGGTTTCGCTGGGTGGCGAGGGACTGGCTCCTGATCCGCGGGAATTAATGCTCGCTGCGTTTAATGCCTGTATGACGGCCGTCTTTGTTCAGGAAGCCAGGGCTAAAGATCTCGCCCTTGCCATCTGATAATCCCTATTATATCGGTGCCATTTATGAATAAAAAATACCGCGCGATGCAGATCGTTGCCCCTGGTGTGCTGGAAATGACAAAGCGGCCGATACCCGCTCCCGGTCCGGATGAGGTGCTTATCAAAATTGAAGCATGCGGAGTATGCGGTGCCGATCTCCGGGACGCGGAAAGAGCGCCGCAGGAGGGCCAACCCGGCCGTATACCGGGACATGAAATCGTCGGGTTTATTGCCCGCAAGGGGAACAGGGTACCCGATATCTGGCAATGCGGTCAGCGCGTAGGCGTCGGCCGACTGGGTGGGTATTGTCAGCACTGCAAACCTTGCCGCAGAGGGCTTTTTCATCTCTGTGAAAATCAACTGACGCCGGGCCTCAGCTGCGATGGCGGCTACGCAGAGTACGTTGTCATGCGACATACCGCGCTGATAGCAATTCCCTCCGCGCTCTCTTCCGTGCATGCAGCCCCGATCCTTTGCGCCGGTACCGCTACCTTCAACGCACTGCGTAATTCAGGCGCAAGAGCGGGCGACAGAGTGGCTGTTCTCGGAGTGGGTGGGCTTGGCCACATGGCTGTTCAGTACGCCCGTAAAATGGGTTTTGAGGTGACTGTGATTGCACGGGGTAGCGAAAAAGAACGCGCGGCCTTTAAGCTGGGTGCGCATCACTACATAAATACACTTGAGGAAAATGCATCAGAACGCCTGAAAAATGACGGCGGTGTGGATTTTATCGTGGCAACTGCACCGGCTTCAGAAACGGTTTCAGCCCTCTTGTCCGCCCTCTCCCCCCAGGGTAAAACAATCTTGCTGGGTACAGGACAAAAGCCGCTGCAGGTCTCGCCGGGTATGATGATCGGCGCTGAACGCACCTTGACAGGCTCCTTCGTCGGCACACCAGCGCAAACCGAGCGCGCACTGCAGTTCAGCCACCTCTTTCAGACGTTGCCCATCACAGAGATGTTGCCATTTGAACGGGCAAATGAGGCGCTCAACAGACTTAAGCAAGGTCTGGCGCGATACAGGATAGTGCTCACCATGAATCAGGATAATTAATCACATGTCCGCAGAACATTTCCTGCCCGTTGCAGACCAGAGAAATAATATCATTCGCCTGTCGGCCGCGCAGGCCCTCGCGGGTGCCAACTCTGTCGTCTTTTATGCCACTGGCGCAATTGTGGGTAACGCCCTCGCTCCCGGCAGCTCGCTGGCTACACTTCCCATCACCATGTTTGTTCTGGGGATGGCAGGCAGTATCCTGCCGTTAGGCTCATTAGCGCGTAAAAATGGCCGTAAAAGCGCATTTATGGTCGGAACCGGGGCGGGTGTCTTGACTGGACTGACCGCCGCCCTGGCCGTCGTGATTGGCTCATTTATATTGTTCTGCATTGCCGCCTTCATGGGCGGAGCCTATGCAGCCGTTGCGCTCAGCTTTCGTTTTGCGGCAACCGACGGCGTCACGCCAGAACGTCGCGCCCGGGCCCTGTCGCTGGTGATGGGAGGCGGCGTGGTTGCCGGCGTGATTGGCCCGATGCTGGTTTCAGGCACGATGCACCTCTGGCCGCCTCATACCTTCGCCGTCACGTTCCTCGCGCAGGCGCTCGTGGCCGTTATTTCGGCATTCATACTTAAAGGCGTAAAAACCGCAGAACCTACCTGCGCGATAAAAACGGGTGGGCGGCCTTTACGCGAAATTGCCCGTCAGCCAGGGTTTGCCAGAACCGTATTCAGCGGTGCGGTAACCTATATGGTGATGAACTTCCTGATGACGGCTGCACCACTCTCGATGCACATGCACGGCATCTCTCAACAGGCGTCCAATCTCGGTATCCAGTGGCACGTTATTGCCATGTACGGTCCGGGTTTCTTCACTGGCAAATTAATTAACCGCTTTGGAGCCATGCGTATCGCTGCTGCGGGTTTGCTTATCACTGCATGCTCTGTCCTCGCCGGACTCGGTGGAACCGATATTTTTCACTACTGGTTGTCGCTGATTTTGCTGGGTCTCGGCTGGAATTTTGGCTTCACCGGCGCATCGGCGAAGATCATTGAATATCATCGTCCAGAAGAGAAAACCCAGGTCCAGTCCCTGAACGATTTTGTGGTATTTGGGGTTATGATTGTAGGGTCATTTTCTTCAGGTGCTCTACTCAGCCTCTACGGCTGGAACTCCGTCCTGTGGGGGACCCTTGTTCCCGTCGGTCTTGCGTTTGTAGGTATTGTTAACGAGTTGCGGGCAAAAAAGCAGGATAAATTAACTTTCTGACCCTGTTTTGTCTGCTATCTGGAAGCGGGTTACGTTGATGTAAAAAGTATCTAAAGCCCAACATCAACGGGCATGATTTTGGGCATACTTGCCATGTTACCGGGTGCAGAAGACTGTTTCTTTGCCTTACATGGTTTAAGAACGTTGCATATTCGCTGAAAGAAGCGGAAGCACTGGCAATTGCTCACTGGCTTGCAGAACAACCTGAAGTCAAAACTGTACTCCACCCCGCAATGCCGGATTGTCCGGGACATGAAATATGGAAGCGAGACCCTACGGGATCGTCAGGGCTGTTCTCTGTGGTGCTTGATCCCGTACACGCATGCTAAATGACATGCAGCTGTTCGGAATGGGGTATTCCTGGGGCGGTTTTGAAAGCCTGATTATTCCTTTCGGCTGCCGGGAATATCGAACTGCGACAACCTGGCACAAGAAGGGAGAACCCCTTCGGCTCCAGATTGGCCTGGAAGATCCGGATGACCTGATCACCGATCTGGGTCAGGGGTTTGATCGGCTGCATTCATTGACGTAATCGGGTTTTGCGGCTCGCAAACCTGTAAAATTTGCTCTTTCATCCATAAATGTCCAGGGGAGTTACTGAGCTGTGGGCTGTAATAAGCCTTCAGAATATACTGGGGGGTTGGGAATGGAGGAGTAAACACCACAAGATTTTTCATATCAAAAACAGATGAGATGCCCCGCTTGGGCAGCGTGATGACCAGATCAGTATTTGAAACAATGAGCGGGGCAATCATCAGACTTGGTAATTCAACAACAATTCGGCGGCGTACCTGCTGACTTTCCAGATAGCGGTCGATAGCACCCCGGGATTCCAGCCATGGGCGTACCACCACGTGTCCGGCGTTAAGATATCGCTCATGGGTAAGGGAATCATAAATTTCAGGGTGACCACGTCGCACCGCAACCACGTAATCATCCGTAAAGCAGGTAATGGACTCAATACCGCGCCGGGGATTTTTCTGCTCTTCTTCAAAACCAAGAGCAAAATCAACTTTGCCCGAAAGCAGATCTTCATCGGCGTTAAAATCGCGTGAGTAGATAAGCTTAATGGTAATACCCGGCGCGAGGCTGTTAACTCTCGCGATCAGGCCTGGCAGGATCACAGCGGCCGTGTAGTCCGTGGCGGCAAAAGTAAACGTCTCCCGGCTTTTTTCCGGCTCAAAGTGTTCAGGCTCATGTAGGCAAGTCGAGAGACTGTTCAGAGCGGCGGAAACGTTAGCGGCAATGCTCTCTGCTTTTGACGTTGGCACCATGCGTCCGCCAGTGCGCACAAATAAGGGATCATCCAGTGAGGCACGTAAGCGATTGAGCGCATGACTCAGCGCTGACGGACTTAGCGCCATTTCATTAGCGGCCTCCGTTACGCTCCCATGCCGATAAAGAGAATCGAAGATAAGCAATAAATTCAGATCGGTCTTGCGCAACGTCGACACCATGGTTCTTTTTTCCGGGTGAAATTTGAAAATAGTGATTAATGAATATTGTACATTTTATTTTTGCATAAAATGCAGCGAAAGCATGATTGAAAAAAGATAGTATATTTCCATCAAAATGATTCTGAAGAGGCAAAACTATGTCTACCCCTGTATTCCGTCAGGCCACTGCCGCCGATGTCGATCGTTGCTATGATATTGAAATCACATCCTACGAAGGGGATGAAGCCGCAACGCGCGAGAAAATAGCCACCCGTATTAACCGCTATCCGGAAGGTTTTCTGTGTATGGAGCTGAACGGCGACGTTATTGGTTTCATCAATGCAGGCTGCGCATGGGAAGTCGTGATGTCTGATGAAGAATTTAAAGAACTGGTTGGACACGATCCGGATGCACCTAATGCCGTGATTATGTCTGTCGTGGTTCACCCGGATTATCAGGGCAAAGGATACTCGTCGTTGCTGATGCGTGAATTCGTGGCGCATATGAAAGCAATGAACAAAAAAACAATCCACCTGTTGTGTAAAGATCGCCACGTCGATCTGTATGCTCATTTTGGTTACCAGTATATGAAACCGTCAGAGTCAGACCACGGTGGTATGGCCTGGCATGAAATGATGATGACACTCTGATTTAACTATCCAGACACGACTCTTTTTCTTTTCATCTGTTTCGCCAAATATTTCCGCATCAGTGCATTTTGTAGTGTCACGCCACGACACACAGGGAAACCTCGTTCCACGACATGAAAGCCGTGTCGTAGAAAGAACGCTTCCGCAGCCTTACTGACATTTGAAGTAAGTTCACCCATTCCACGTTGTCTGGCTTCTTCATGAATGCGGTCCATCAGTAGCGTCCCTACGCCCTGTCTCGGGTAGACTCCCGAGACATAGAAATGGTCAATGTACCCATTTGGCTGAACATCCGCATATCCAGCTATTTCACCATCCACTTCAACAACAAAGGGACGTAGTGCCCTCATGCGATTAGTCCAGTTATCCGGGTCGATATCTGACGGGGCCCAGGCATCTATTTGTTCATGTGTGTAATAGTGGGATGCGAGGGTATGTACAGAAGATAAGAAAATGCTGAGTAACGAAATCTCATCTCCATTCTTGAACCTTCTGATTTTCATAAAACCTCGTTATGAGCGTGGCTGGTAGAACAATATCATTACTTTTCATAATGTTCTATTTTATAGACTGGACATGCGACCCCGACATTTTCTGTATCAAAATCTGGATAACCCTGGCTTCCAGGAATCTACATATCCATTTATCGGTGTCGGTTCTGGGTTAAGATAATCGCCTCTCCGTTCCGGCTGTGGTTAATGAGATGAATCTCAATCGCTATTGTTATTTGCTACTGGTCTGCGCTGCGGTCAGTAGCCTTTTTGCCCCACATCCGTTGCTGATATGGGGCCTGCTCGCCAACATATTGACGCTGGCGATTTACGGCGTGGACAAAATGGCAGCGCGTAAGGCCTGGCGCAGAGTGCCGGAATCCACGTTGCTGGTATTTGGCGCTGTGGGCGGATGGGCTGGAGCCATTGTCGGCCAACAACTCTTTCACCATAAAACACAAAAGCAGCCCTTCAAAACTTACTTCATCATCAGTGTGATATTAAGTACCTCCGCTATGGTGGCCGTGTATCAGTTCTTTCCATTCTCACTTTCCTGAGCATCATTTAGGGATAGCGCCAGCCCCTGTGCAACGTTATCGTGTTGGATTATAAACAAAAGCATCGTTAGCATGTCTGTCCTGATGTACGCACTCTATACTCTGCAACAGATCGTCAACATTAAGGATGGATATGAAAAAGCTGTTGCTGGTTCTCCTGGTGCTAACTGCATTTGCAGCCAATTCTATCCTCTGTCGTATCGCCTTAAAGAATGAGTATTCAGATCCTGAAACGTTCAGCGTGCTGAGATTACTCGGTGGTGCAGTAATGCTGTTTTTCTGGCATATAGCCCGGGGTAAACTGAAAGAAATACGCTGGAAAATCATCGATGCCCTGTTGCTGTGTGCCTATGTATTATTTTTCTCAATCGCGTATGTGCAGCTCAATACCGCAACAGGTGCATTACTGCTGTTTGGCGCAGTGCAGATCTGCATGATTGGCTGGGGATTAATAAAAGGTGAAACACTTAGCGGATACAAAGCCACCGGGATCGTTATTGCCATCGGGGGGATCATTATGCTGCTGCTCCCCGGCGCAACCGCTCCCCCTTTGATACCCGCCCTGACGATGGTTGTTTCAGGCATGGCATGGGGAGCTTACTCTGTGCGTGGGAAAAATATCCTCTCTCCTGCCGGGACGACTGCAGGAAATTTCATTCTGAGCCTTCCGGTTATTTTCATCCTGAGTTTGGTACGACAGGAGCCCGTGCATACTGACGCCAACGGCGTCATCCTTGCCCTGCTCTCCGGCGGACTGGCTTCTGGTGTGGCTTACGTACTTTGGTACCAACTTGTTGCCACTATGTCTTCAGCAACCGCCAGCACGCTGCAGTTGAGTGTGCCCTGTATTGCTGCGGTAGGTGGAGTGCTATTTCTTGGCGAATTGCCTGATTTGAGAATTCTGGTTTGCACACTGATCGTTCTGGCTGGCATAGCCATTGTTATTTCATCCGATCGAACACAGAGTAAGAAATCAGCACAGGGGTAACGTTGAGGAGTCACAGCACTGTGCTTCGGTGTTTTGACTCACAGCCAGGAGCGGACGTTGATATGATTTGATGAGTATATTTATGAAATTAATTTTATCTTTGATTTTTAAGGTTTTTACCATCCGCAATACAAAATCAGATGTTCTCAATAAAAAAAAACCTGCGTCAGCATGCAGGGGCAATAGGAAAGCACTTTCGTTTTTTTAACTATGAGGGTTACAACAAAGGGTCTATTGGTACAGATACAGCATTACAACCGTGCAGGGCCGATGAAGTAGCTGTTATTATTGCTCTACAGTGCTTGCCAGGTCAGCTGCCGGCAGTCGCGGCTGAGAACGCTGCCAGCCAGAACCATAGCGGGTGTACTGTGCAGGAACGGGGAGTACAACGTTCAAATCGTCTGCTGCAGTACGCGCCCAGAACGGATCCTTCAGCATATCCCGGCCAACAAGAATGATATCTGCTCGGCCATTCTGCAAAATTTCTTCTGCCTGACGACCTGTTTCGATCAGACCTACAGCCCCGGTTTTAATATCCAACTCCCTTCGTAGTAGCTCGGCTGCAGGGACCTGATAATTTGGGTAAGTGTTTACCTGTACCATCGCAATTCCGCCGCTTGAACAGTCAATCAGATCAATACCTTGTTCTTTCATCCAGTTGCCGTAGATCAAGAAGTCTTCCGGACGGTTTCCGCCTTCAACATAATCGGTTGAAGAGATACGCAGGAACAATGGGCCTTTCCACTCGCTGCGCACGACGTCAATGACTTCACGCACAATGCGGTAACGATTCTCGTGGCTACCGCCGTATTCATCGGTGCGTTTGTTCGCTAGCGGCGACAGGAACTGATTCAACAGATAGCCGTGGGCACCGTGGATTTCAATAACGTCAAAACCGGCTTCACGCGCACGGCGAGCACCTTGACGGAACGCCTCTACGACTTCGTTAATTTGCTCAATACTCATCGCCTGTGGTACGCGGGAATCAGGTGTGAACGGAATAGCTGACGGCGCGATAGAGGGCAGGTCAATTCCCAGTTGGCGACCAGCATGTCCAATCTGTGCGCCGGCTTTCGCGCCAAAACGGTGAATGGAATCTGTCACGCGGGACAAACCTTCAATATGGCTATCATCCCAGATACCGATGTCTCCAGGACCGATTGGACCATTCGGTAATACAGAGGCCGTTTCCAGCATGATAAGACCTGCTCCGCCCAGGGCACGCGCGCCGTAGTGGATAACATGAAAGTCATTAATCTTGCCGTCGTCAGATGCCGAGTGCATGCACATCGGGGACATGGCAATACGGTTGCGGAATTCAACGCCGTTGATTGTGATGGGTTCAAAAAGCAAAGCTGACATTTCTACTCCAGAAAGTGATTGATATTTAGCCCGCTAAAAGTACCATACGATGATAATTCGTTTATACGCTAAAAAAATGCACATACTTACCAAAAGGTAACCATGATGTTTTTATGAAGAAATTACGTAACTACGATTCGGCACCAGGTTGTTCAATGGAAGCAGCACTGCATATCATGGGTGGGAAATGGAAAGGGGTGATCCTCTATCATTTATTTAAGGACGGTACGCTTCGGTTTAGCGAACTCCAGCGGTTTTTAACCAGCATCAATCAGCGTTTACTGACGAAGCAACTGCGTGAACTTGAAGAGGATGGCCTGATTATTCGCCAGGTTTATCCCGTTGTTCCACCAAAGGTTGAATACTCGTTGAGTGACGAAGGACGGGAGCTGAACAAACTGGTTCTGGATCTAAGCATATGGGGCAGAAACTGGCTGGAACGCCGCGGTCTTAAAACAGCGGTTGAAGAGGATATCGAGGAGTTGAAAAAGGTTCTCGGCGATCCGAAGTAAGCCGTCTTCACGGGTATCTAAGTGCCAAAATGGGTGATGCAGAAATCGATAAAACTTCGTAATCGTGGAGTCATTCTTCTGTCCTGGGCATAAAGCACATGGACGGGCCGACCGGGCAGTTCATAATCGGGCAGAACCCGCACCAGCCGCCCGGCGGCGATGTCCGCGCTCATCAGCGGAAGCGGTTGCATAATGATTCCCAGCCCTGAGAGGGCGGCAGCAAGCAGGGCTTCGCTGTTGTCCGTTTTAAACCTGCCGGTTACAGGTACCGAGACTTGTCCGCCAGGGCCTTCAAATTTCCATTCCGTCCGCATTGATGTATGGGTAAAGATCAGGCACTGGTGCCGCGTCAAATCCTGCGGCACAGAGGGCGTTCCAGCCTCTTCAAGATAAGCTGGTGCAGCACAAATAACCATCTGATAGGGAGCAAGCGCTCTTGCCAGTAGCTGGCTGTCCGCCAGTTCTCCCGTACGAAAAACGGCATCAAAGCGCTCTTCAACCAGATCGACAGTGCGATTCGACAAACAGAGTTCGAGCGAGACTTCGGGATTTTGTTTGAGATATTCCGGCAGTTTTGAGGCTAGCAGCTGACTGCCAAAGGTAATGGGAGCGCTGATCCTGAGATTACCACGGGGGATCGCACGGGTTTCAGCAATCACGGCTTCCGCTTCTTCCATTTCAGCCAGAATATTTTTCGCTCTTTCATAAAAGAGACGGCCGCTGTCCGTCAGGCTCTGGCTCCGGGTCGTACGGTTGATCAGTTGAATGCCAAGATTTTGCTCAAGCATGCGTAACTGCTTACCCGTCAGTAAAGCGGCTAAACCCACGGTTGTGCTTGTGCATGGTGCATTTTCAGATGGTTCAACCTGGAATAAGGTCATTCCTTTGCTTGAGGCTAAAGGGATTAATGTCGTTGCCGTACAAAACCCACTCACCTCCTTTGCTGAAGATACCGCCACAACACGTCGCGCACTGGCACGAGTAAAAGGTCCTGTTGTGCTGGTCGGCCATTCCTATGGTGGTGCAGTCATTACAGAGGCCGGTGCAAAAAATGAGAACGTCAAAGCACTGGTTTATGTTGCCGCTTTTGCACCATCGACCGGAGAGTCTGTCGGTGATTTAACAAAAGATTATCCTACACCTTCAGGTTTCAGTCATATTGATGCTGATGATGCGGGTTATCTGAAACTCACTTCTGAAGGCGTTTCTCAGCACCTGGCGCAGGATGTTACTGCGGAACAAGCGAGACTTATCTACGCCACTCAGGGCCCAACTAACGGCGCAGTATTTGGCGAAAAAGTGAAAGACGCGGCATGGGAAAATAAACCTTCCTGGTATATTGTCAGCGAACAGGATCATATGCTCGACATTAACTTGCAGAAAGTAATGGCGGAGAAAATCCACGCGACGGTGACTACCCTGAACACCAGTCATGCCCCACATATTTCTCAGCCAGATGCCGTGGCAAGTGTAATTCTTCATGCGGTCAGCGCCGTAAAATAATCAATATCGTGGTGATTATTAATCACTACACGAAAAAGTAGTTTGGGCTGCGTTCAAACTCACCCAACCCTTTGTGATACGATATTTGCTTTAGATTGTCACATGGGATCAGATCTTGAATTCATACATTTTCCTTGCAGGAGCTATTGTAGCTGAAGTCATAGGTACAACCCTGATGAAGTTCTCTGACGGATTCACACGCCTATGGCCATCGGTAGCAACTATTGTGTGCTACTGCACAGCCTTTTATCTTCTCTCCCAGACTCTGTCGACCATTCCAACGGGTATTGCGTACGCAATTTGGTCAGGTGCTGGAATCGTATTAATCAGCCTTTTGAGCTGGTTGGTAAGTGGGCAAAAACTTGATTTTCCGGCGATCGCAGGCATGCTTCTTATTTGTGCTGGGGTTCTGGTTATTAATATTTTTTCAAAATCCTCCCCACATTGATTCTCTTATCTTACTCTTGTAGGAAAAGCGCATATGAAAATACCAAAACTCCATACGGAACGCTTGCTGTTAAAACCATTAGAAGCCGAAGATGCCTCGCAGATTCAGTTGCTTTATCCACGCTGGGAGATAGTTCGCTATATGGTTTCCTCAGTACCCTGGCCCTATCCTGATAACGGTGCGGAGAATTACGTCAATAACGTTGCCCTGCCTGATATGGAAAAAGGGATTGCGTGGATCTGGACTATCAGACTCCGTGAGGCCCCTGACGCTCTCATAGGTTTAATTTGCCTTTATGACGTTGAGGATAATAACCGTGGATTTTGGTTAGATCCGGAATATCAGGGTCAGGGTTTTATGCGTGAGGCCAGTAATATCGCTACGGATTACTGGTTTAATACGTTAAATAAGACGGTATTGCGTGCGCCGAAAGCATCTCTCAATATCCGTTCCAAACGTATTTCAGACAGTAGCGGCATGCGGCTTATCAAGACGGAAAAGAAAGAGTATGTCAGCGGTTTGCTGGATTCTGAACTTTGGGAAATCACGCGTGACGAATGGAACACTCGTCAGGTTGGTTAATATAAATTATGGAATGTCCATAACTGAACCGCAGAGAATTTCTGTTCTTCGCAAAAGTTCATCGCCTCTTGAATCAGTTTTCTGTCCAATCCACTGTCGCGTACGCAGCGAAGCCTGTCACATCAACTACAGTGTGGGCTTCCCGATAGGCGTGACAACAAGCCGCTCAAGCGTTTTACCCCTTTCACTACCCCAGAGAAAATAGAAACTACTATCCTTACAGCGCGTAAAGTCTGAGCGCCCCTGTCATTCAAACCGACCCTGGTATGCTCCAGTTCGCTGTCTGAATAAAAAACACGCTGCAAAATCAACAAAATATAGTCAACTTGCTTAATTACTCTGCAATCGCGTGAAAACATGCAGAAAAATGCTAATTCCCTCTTGCCTCATTCGGTCTGTGCCGCTAATATTCGTCCCCGTTGTCACCTACAACGTTGCGTTCATAGCTCAGTTGGTTAGAGCACCACCTTGACATGGTGGGGGTCGTTGGTTCGAGTCCAATTGAACGCACCATTTGCGTCCGTAGCTCAGTTGGTTAGAGCACCACCTTGACATGGTGGGGGTCGGTGGTTCGAGTCCACTCGGACGCACCAAATCATATCCCTTTGATTTGGTGCTAAATTCTCAAACGTTCTCCTGAAACCCATTCTATTCTTTGCGCAGACAAGCAAGATACTTCTGCACCGATCGCACCACAATCTGTCTGGCGTTGGATTTAATATCCTGACCTTCAAACGCGCCATAGAGTCGGTCGAATCTGACATCCTGCAACGCGTGCATAATGTGGATAACCGCGCTTGCCGGCAATGGCAGCATATTGGGGTAGCTCCACATAAACGACACAGCATCCGCACCGGGAGTGACCTGCAAAATATCGCCCACAAGGATTATCCCCTCCCCATCATCAATATGCATAATACTCCCCCCCGCAAAATGTCCGCCCAGGCGTAACAACGTCACGGTAGGGAGTAATTTATGCACATCGCCTTCCCATAGCCGAATAGAGGGGCTGTCACGCATAATCCACTGGCGATCGTCGGCATGCAGATAGATTGGTGCATCGAATGCTGCCGCCCAATCCTGCATCGTGGAGTAGTAGTGAGGATGCGAAATGGCAATGGCACTCAACCCACCCAGCGCGGTGATGAGCGTCTGCGTGGCCGGGTCCAGATTCGCAATACAATCCCAGAGCACATTCCCCTGCGGGGTGCGTAGCAAAAATGCCCGTTGGTTAATGGCAAACCGTGGCACGGTCTGAATACTCAGTAGCGAACGCTCATGCTGCAGCCATTTATTCGTATGCGTCGCGTGAAGCGCGGCTGGATCGATCCATGATTGTCCGGTAACGGGAACATACTGGCGCTCATCTTCGCAGATTTTGCAATGCGTTATAGCCCCATGCGTATCGTCATAGGACGTTCCGCAGGTCTTACACAAGATTGTCATTTGTCTTCCCCCTGCACGTATGCTCTCTTCCGTTCAGGATCTTTTATTACGGTCAAAGCATAGAACAAAAAAAGACAGCGTCAGCATCCCACCGCACGCTGGATCAAATAACCCTTTGAAAGTGACTACAACATCAAATGATGTAAGCGAAATGGCATCATCAGATGCCTTCAAAGTCCCTTGTGCAGGGCGTATCATTCACCTTCTTCGCATAACCGCCATAGCCCAGAGATCAGATATCATGCCCTCTTCAATCACCCTCCTTGCTGCGGGAAGTTTACGACTGGCATTTACCCCACTACTCAATCAGTTCACCCGCCTTAGCGGCATTGAGGTCAACGTTGGCTATGGCCCGGCAGGTTTGCTGCGCGAGCGTATTGAAGCCGGGGAACCGTGTGCTCTGTTCGCCAGTGCAAATCGGGCACATCCGCAACGACTACTGGACACACACCGGGCCGTTTCCACACATACACTGTGCTGGAATCAACTGGGCCTGGTTACCAACCGGCGCGGTGAATGGCTGGATTTACTACGCGACCCGGCGCTGCGTATTGGCACATCCACACCGGGCTGCGACCCTTCCGGTGATTATACCTGGACATTTTTCGATAACATGGATGCACTGGAACCGGGCCTTGGACAACAGCTTCGTGCACGCGCCCTGCCACTGGTTGGTGGCCGCGATACGCTCAGCATCCCGCCAGGAGAATTGGCAAGCAGTTGGCTTCTTCGCCAGGGGTTGGCCGATCTGTTTATTGGTTACGCACATTATGCAAAAGCACTCGGTTCACCGTCCGATGTTCGCTACGTTGCTATTCCTGCGGAACAGAACATCTTGTGTGAATACCAACTGGCGGTGCTCGATGCTTCTGAAGAGGTGATGAGACTGGTTAAATTTATGCTTGCCCACGACGGTCAGGCGTTGCTGACCGCCGCCGGTTTCTTGCCTGTTAGCGGTGGATAGCAAACAGCGGCGCAATAAACGGTGTCTGATAGTTTTCCACACTGAATTTTCGCAATGGCAAGCCATAGGCCTGGAACAGATTATCTTCTGTCACCACGCCGTCCGTCGGCCCTGCCAGCCATTTTCCCTCAGGAAGCAACAGCAGCGTATGAGTTGCAATCTGTAAGGCGTGCAACGGATCATGCGTCGAGAAAAGCACGCTACACCCCTGCCGGTGTGCCAAATCGCTGATGAGCTGCAGCACGACCTGCTGATTGGCAAGATCCAGCGCTGAACATGGCTCATCAAGCAACAGCGTCTGGCATTCTGTAACCAGAGCACGGGCAATCATCACCAGTTGCTGCTGACCGCCAGAAAGTGAGCTAAACGATGTGGCGGCGAGATGCGCAATGTTTAGCTGTTCCAGCGCCTGCTCCGCCCGTTGTTGATCCTGGCGGCTCGGCTGAGCAAACAATTTTACGTGCTGCGCCCGCCCCATCAACACCACGTCGCTCACCGTATAGGGAAACGGCAGATGGCAATGCTGGGCCACAATGCCTATCCCCCCATGAACGTCAATACTCCCGCCCAGCGCGGGTCGCGTGCCCGTTAGCGTATCCAGCAGCGTGCTCTTACCCAGACCGTTTCGCCCAAGCACCGCCCAGATCTGGCCTTTCTGACACTGAAAAGTGAGGGGGTCAAACAGTGGAGAGCGATAGCCATAGCTAAGCTGATTCACGCTGAGCGCAATAGATGTCATTGTTTCCCCCGACGACTGGTACGAATGAGCAAGAAGGCAAACAGCGGTGCGCCGAGCAACGCGGTGATGATCCCAAGCGGTATTTCCGCATGCATCAGAGTGCGGGCGATATCATCGACCGCAATCATAAAACCACCTCCCATCCAAAAAGCACACGGGAGCAAGCGACGATGATCAACCCCCACCAGCAACCGCGCAAGATGGGGAATAACCAGCCCAACCCAGGCAATGCTGCCACTGACCGCCACCTGAGCGGCAACTAAAAACGCGCAGCACACCAGCACGCTACGCCGCAGCGGAACCACCGCCACGCCCAGCGCTTTAGCATCTTTATCATTGAGCGATAACAGATTTATCCGCCAGCGCAACTGGTACAACATCGTCGCCGCAATGGATACCGGGATCGCCAGCAGCAGGACTTTATGCCAGTTAGCCGTGGCAAAACTGCCCAGCAGCCAGAATACGATGTTCGGCAAGGTTTCTTCCGTATCGGCCTGGTATTGAATCAGGCTCACCAGCGCGGCAAAAAAACCACTTAAAATAATGCCAGATAAGATCAGCACCAGCGTATTTTCCAGCCCTTGTAAGGCCGCAATGGCATATACCAGAATGAGCGCTGCCAGACCGAAGAAGAAGGTTGACCCCATCATCAGCCACGGCTCAAGACCCAGCAGAATCGCCAGCGTCCCGCCGAAGGCCGCCCCCGAGGTTACGCCTATGATGTGCGGGTCGACCAATGGGTTGTGAAACACCCCTTGCAAGGTAGCGCCGCACAATCCCAGCGCGCCCCCCGCCAGCAACGCCATCAGAATACGCGGTAGTCTGACTGTCCATATCACCTGACTGGCAATACCCTGCGCATCGCCAAAATGGGTGAGTTGATAAAACACTTCACGAAGTGACAGCGGATATTGTCCAAGACACAGCGAACTGACCCCCAGCACCAACACCCCTGCTATCAGTAATGATTGCAAGGGGAAATCCCGTTTACTTAGCAGCATCTGACTGCCAGTTCACACGATAAAAACGTTGATAGTAATCCTGCGCCTGCGCATCCACATCGACATTTTTATAGGCATCCGGGTAAAGTTTTTTGGCCATCCACAACTCACCTATTGCCAATGCTTCCGGCATCGGATAACCCCAGGCTTTGGCATATTCAGGCATCAGCCAGACACGATGATTTTTCACCGCGTCAATTCCCTGCCAGTTAGGATCGTTTTGGATCTCTTTGACCACCTGCGGATATCGGTCCTGAACAAAAATCACCTGCGGGTTCCACGCCAGCACCTGCTCAAGCGCCACCTGACGCGCGCCTTTCACGCTGGCCGCCGCCACATTTAACCCACCCGCATGTTGCATCATCAGGCCAGTGTATTTCCCGGAACCGTAGGTCATAAGGTCAGGGTTAGCCATATAAATGCGAACCTTTTGCGCTTCCGGTATGGCCGCAACTGGCGCATTGAATTTTGCTCGCGCCGTAAAGACGTAATTGATCAGCGTTTCCGCCTGCGTTTTACGCCCTACCACATCCGCAATCAGGCGGATCCCCTGCTTTAAGCCTTCGTTGTAGACCTGCTCTTCATCAGCCATCGTCGGGTTCATTTTATTCTGTTGCCCGGCAATATCCTGACGTAACGAGATAGCCACCACCGGGATACCGGCATTCTGAATCTGCTGGATCATCTCAGCGGGCGCATAGTTGGCGACAAACACTACCTGCGGATGAATCGCCAGCAAACTTTCGATATTCACGCTGGTGAGATCGCCAGGCGTAGGCAGCGTAGTTATTGTCGGCATAAACCGGGCAAACTCAGGCCCAAGCTGTTTTTTCCAGCTCGACATCACGCCGACGATATCCTGCGCAGCATCCAGTTGCACCAGAATATTCAGCGTCTGGTGTTGCAGCACAACCACCTTATCGACATGGTCAGGGATTGTAACCTGACGCCCAAGCTGATCGGTGATAGTGCGATCCGCCTGTGCGGAAAAGGCAAAAAACATGCTGGCGCAAACCAGCACAAAAGAGCGAAGAGTTAACATAGATACCATCTGGACTGGGAAAAATTCGATATGCATTAAATTATATAACGTGATAGCTGGCAACCCATTATCGCCAGACACGGTATACCGCCACGCGGTTCGTCACGGCAAATACAGTGTGTAACCCTGAACTGGCCTGCATTTGCCCGTCAGCGCTTCCCGCTTTACCCCTGTGGGGGTAGCCCGGCTAAAATCCGCTTCGCCTGCGCCTCGCTAAGCGAATAATCAAAAAACTGGCGGTAAAAATCGCGGGTTACGTTAACCATATCCAGGCCGCCAAACAGTGCTGGATGCAGCTTTGACGCGGCCCACTGCAACTGCAACGCGCTTTCGGTTCCATAGCGATCCCAGGGGAAGACGCCCGCCGGATTGCGCCAGACTTTGCCCTGTTTCACCGCGTTAAGCTCTTTGAACAACGCTGCATAAGGTGAACTGGCAATATCGCCACATCCCGCCCCGAGAATAATCACCTCCGGCTGCCAATACAGCACCCGCTCGGGTGAGACTTCTTTCATGTTACCGTCCACTTCCCCGGCGACGTTCCGCCCACCAGAGAGCGCAATCCAGGTATCAATCAACGTGTTTCTACCGTCGACTTTCAGTGGGTTCAGCGACTGAATGTGCAGAACCCGCGGGCGCCGATTTTCCGCTAATGTCGCCGTTTTCGCGCGAACATCCGCAATAGTGCGGGTTAAAAATTGATTATATGCCACTGCCCTGGCGCGAGCCTGATCCGTGCCTAACACGTCCGCCGTGGTCGTGACTGACTTTTCCATCGAAGGATAATCAGTAAATGCCATTTCCAGCGTCGGGATACCCGCCTGGTTGTAACTCTGCGCATCCCCCTTGCCCTTTGCGACAAACAGAACATCGGTATGCAGAGCCAGCAGGGCCTCGCTATTGAATGACGTCCCGTGAATTTGTAAGGCCTGATTCAGCGATGGGTTTATTTTGAACATCCACGGCTGGCTCTGTGGATGATTGACGGTGGCGACAATCTGACGTCCCGCCCCCAGCGTCATCAGCACCGAGTGATGGGCAAACCAGCTATCCGCAATACGTTGAACTTGTGTGGGGACGGTTACAGTGTGACCGGCATCATCCACAACCTGACGCGTGGCCAGGGCGGGAAACGCCAGCCACACACAGAGCAACCATGTGTGGCACGTTTTCATCAGCAATCCTTAAAAATCAACCTGAACGGAAATCTGCGCCTGACGTGGGGCGCCAAGTTGCGCACTGGCCGCCCCGGCCCCCGTATAACCCGTCAACGCGCCGGGGACAATGTTGGTCCAGTAGCGGCGGTCGGTCAGGTTAGTGATATCAAACCGGAAGGTCGTGGGCGTGTTCCACAGTCTGGTGGCATAACGGCTACCAATATCCACCGTGGTATAACTGCCTACCCAGGTATCATTCGCGTTATCGGTAGCCCGACGTCCGACGTAATGCACGTTGGCATCCACATCCAGTCCCTGAACCTGTTCAATGCTATAGACTGCCAGCACATTCGAGGTAAAGCGTGGCAAGCCGACAACCTGCTTACCATCTGCATTACTGGCGGCAGTGTTGTGCAGCATGGGGTCCAACCAGGCGGCTCCCCCTAACACCCGTAAATTTTCCGTGATATGCCCATCAGCCATCAGTTCCAGCCCACGGTTTTTCTGCGTACCGTCCTGAGCAAATTCGCCGTTGTCGTTGGTATAAGCAAAGGGACGTTTTGCTTCAAATAGCGCCGCGGTGAGCAGCAGATCTTTGACGGGCGCATATTTTGCCCCCACCTCCACCTGATGGCTGCGGTACGGATCCAGCACATGTCCTGCATTGCTGGCCCCGGCAGGTGCGGTATCGCCCTGCTGCAAACTGTCAGCCCAGGTGGTGTACAGCGTGACGTTCTCAACCGGTTTATACATCAGGCTGGCGGAGCCGCTCATGCCGTTATCCTTTTGGCGACTGGTTTCATGACCGGATTTGTTATAGTTGCTGACGGTAAACAAGTTTTCGCTGCCAGACAGCAACAAACTCCATTGCGGAGTGAAATGCAGCGTATCGCTTAACAGAAATGCATGCTGCGTAGTGGTCGCCGAATGATAGCGATTAGTAAAGTCAGGATAAGGCGGGCGCGGATAGTCGGGATGTTGATCAAGTGAAGAATGCCCCAGCGTAAAGGTTCCCCCATTTCTCGGGTTATAGTTTTTCCATACAAATCCGCGCATTCCGGTCGCGATATCCTGCGTCAACCAGCCGGAATCAATGCTGCCGGTCAGGTTCGCTAAATAGCTGTTGATCGTAAAGCGACTGGCCGCTGAATTCGAGGTCGTGGTGGTGTAGTGACCCCGATTATCCGTCAGGGTGTTGGTTACTGCCGTCGATTCACGGTCAGCAACCTGGTGTAAGGCCCCCAGATCCAGCATCCAGTTACCGTCAAAATCATGCTTGATGTGCATGTCCGCAGTGGTCGTTTCATCATCATGACCTGCATATGACTGACCATATTTACTGTTCGTCGGATCGAATGCCGAAGGAAACTGCACGCCTTTTGCCAGCGCAAAGCTGCCTGGCATGCCTTTTTCATAATAATGGTAATAGCTGAAATTACTCTCCAGCACGGTTTTATCGGTCAGCTGAAAATCCAGGCCCAATCCCGCGTACTGCCGACGAACATGACTATCGGTGGTGTAACTGTGCCCTTCATCATTCATCAGGTTGAGGCGGTACTTCACTCTGTCTCCCGCGTCGACAGGCCCGCTGAAATCCATTGATGCCAGCGTTCCTGACCCTGTACCTTGCCCTACGGTAACCCGATGCAGTGGCGTATCCAGAGGGCGTTTCGAGACCAGATTAAACATCCCCGCCGGGTTGGCTGGCCCGTACAGTGAACCCGCGATACCACTCAGCACGTCTATATTCTGGAACTGCTCTGTCGGATATTCGGTGGTGGAAACGGCATTCAGCCCATCAATCATATGGTTTTGCACCACGCTCCCTTGCATGCCACGGGTTTGTGGTCGAACCCCCTCTCCCTGAACGGACGGTATGTAGCGATAAACATCCTTAACATCTTTGATTTGTTGCTGATCAATCACTTTTTTCGACAGTGTTTGTACCGACCACGGAACATCAATTAACTCTCGCTGCCCCAGGCTACCGATCGTCGCCTTTTTTTCAGCGGCCGCGGGCTCCTGCTCGGGAAACGAAGATTGAGCAGGCGCGGAAGCAGTAACGGTAATGGTGTCATCAGCATGGGCCGACAGGGAGGCGGCAAGACAAGAAAAAGTCAGCAACCCGGAGGCAATTGGGGTGATTTTGCAATTTAACATTTGTTGATTCAATTCGTTAGATAGAAAGACTGGCGGTCGATAACACAAGCGCCTTCTCTTGCGGGGCACGTTTATTATATTTGTATGATAAATAGAATAGGCTTAATCGATATATATGTAAATATATAACGAGAGAGGATTGGCGAAATGGTTACAACAAAAAAGCCGACGGTAATGGCTACTGTCGGCTTTACACACGATCTGTACTGAACGAGATTACTTCATCGACGTTTTGATTATCTCTAACGCTTTTGCAAACTGATCCTGCGGGATAGTCAATGGGTAAAGGAAGCGGATCACGTTGCCATACTGGCCGCAGGTTAACAGCAGCAGCCCCTGCTCAAGCGCTTTTTTCTGCACGCGCTGCGCGGCGGTGGCGCTGGGTTCACCCGTGGCCGCATCGCAGAATTCAGCGGCAATCATCGAGCCTAATCCCCGCACTTCGGCAAGTTCAGGGCATACTGCACGCGTATCGGTCAGCACAGCACGCAGTTGCTCGCCAAGCGCTGCCGCACGCTGGCACAGCTTTTCATCACGGATAATATCCAGTACCGCATGAGCTGCCGCAATCGATAGCGGGTTCCCGGCGTAAGTCCCCCCCAGTCCACCCGGCGCGGGCGCATCCATAATATCGGCTTTGCCTACGACACCCGACAACGGCATCCCACCCGCAAGGCTTTTTGCCATGGTCATCAGGTCTGCTTTATCAGCATAGTGATCCATCGCAAACAGCTCCCCGGTACGGGCAAAACCACTTTGCACCTCATCGGCAATCATCACGATGCCATGCTCATCGCAGATACGGCGAATTGCCGCGACAAACTCCGCCGGAGCGACAACAAAGCCGCCTTCCCCCTGGACGGGTTCGAAGATAATCGCAGCGACCTGGCTCGGATCGATATCCGCTTTAAACAAACGTTCTATCGCTTTAATCGAGTCTGCAGTTGAAACCCCCTGCAGCGCAGAAGGATATGGCGCATGGTAAACGGACCCCGGGAACGGACCGAAGCCTTTTTTGTATGGCGCCACTTTGCCGGTTAACGCCATCGTCATGTATGTCCGCCCATGGAAACCACCGCCAAAGGCGATAACGCCAGGGCGACCGGTGTGAGCGCGGGCAATTTTAACCGCATTTTCCACGGCCTCAGCCCCGGTGGTAAAGAATGTCGTTTTACGCTTACCGTCAATTGGCGCCACCGCGTTAATTTTCTCCGCCAGCGATACATAACTTTCGTAGGGAACAATCTGATAAGCCGTATGGGTAAAGGCTTGCAGTTGCGCCTCAACGGCCTGCACCAGACGCGGATGGCGGTGCCCGGTGTTCAGCACGGCAATCCCGGCGGCGAAATCAATATACTGATTGCCTTCAATATCGGTAATCGTGCTGTTTTCAGCCGACTGGGCATAAAAATCACACATCACACCTACGCCACGTGGGGTGGCATCCAGACGACGTTGTTGCAGGTTTTTATTGTTCATTCTCTACACCTTGTCCATAAACACAATTGGTTGAATTACCCTTTAAATTTAGACGCCATCTGGTACTTTAATCGAGAGCCAAATCGTTTTATTTTAAGGATCCAAATGCGTTCACTTGCCGGAGATGTGATCAAGCATGCATTTAGCCAGCAGACTGACGAGAAGCTGCATCGTCGCCTGTATGCCGCCATCTGTAGCTGCATCCTTGAGGGGAGCCTGAAACCCGCTACCCGCATGCCACCTTCACGCGACCTGGCGAGTGAGCTGGCGTTATCACGGAATACTGTCCTGCGGGTTTACGAGCAGTTGCAGGCCGAAGGCTATATCTCCGCGCGCACCAGCAGCGGTACATTTGTGACCGACAGCGTGCTGGACAATCTCGGTCTGGCCCCTAATAAACCTCCGGTTTCACCTGCGACACGTGAAGACCACACCAGTTTGTCCGTCCGTAGCCTTGAACTGCTTGGGCATGCCAGCGCCAGCCCTCGCCAGTGGGGAGCTTTTATTCCTGGTGTACCGGACGTGCATTCTTTCCCGCATCGCACACTGAAAAAGATTCAGGATCGGCTGGCAAGGCGGCTACGCCCGGAGTTTCTCACCTACGATGCCACTGGTGGTTTGATTGAACTGAAAGAAGCGCTGGCGGACTATCTGCGCACCGCACGCGGCGTGCGCTGTACGCCAGATCAAATATTGATTACCGAGGGCATTCACCAGGCGTTGGATCTGGTAACCCGCTCGTTGTGTAATCCTGGCGATAATACGTGGATTGAAGAACCCGGTTACTGGGGAATAAAAAACATTCTGCGCATCAATGCCGTCAACTTTTCGGCCATCCCGGTTGATGAACAAGGCATGCTTGCGCCTGCTTGCGTCGAACCGGCACCGAAACTTATTTTTGTGACACCGTCACATCAATATCCGCTTGGCCCGGTAATGAGCCTTGGTCGACGACGGCAGCTACTCTATCAGGCACGTGAAACGCACAGCTGGATTGTGGAAGATGACTACGACAGCGAGTTTCGTTTTTCCGGCCAACCCATCCCGTCATTGCAGGGACTGGAAGAAGATGCTCCGGTTATCTATATCGGCACCTTCAGCAAGACCCTCTATCCGGCACTGCGGCTCGGGTACGTTGTGATACCCAAACCGCTTGCCGCCCCACTGATGAAGGTACATAACGATCTCTATCGTGGTGGGCATCTCCTGATTCAGGCGGCGCTGGCTGAGTTTATTCGTGAGGGTTACTATGCGGCGCACATCCGTAAAATGCGCCAGTTATATAGCCGCCGACGCCATACGTTGGTAGAGCTCATCATCAGCCAGCTTGGTGAGGATTATCTGGGACCTTACAGCAGCAACGCCGGACTACATCTGATTTTACAGCTACCTGCGGGTACTGATGATAGCGCAATTGCCCAACAGGCCAACGCACAAGGTCTTCTGGTTCGCCCACTTTCGCGGTACTACGTGAAAGAAGAAAAACGCAGCGGTCTGCTGCTGGGCTTTGCCAGTATTGAAGAACATGAGATGGCTGCGGCGTTTACCCGACTGGCGGATATTATCAGGATAAACACCGAGTAAGCACCTTATCCGGCCTACGAAGTACGCTTTTTGTAGGCCGGAGAAGCGCAGCGCCATCCGGCATCATTGCACAGATTAATGTGAGGCTTTTTTAATCCCGGACAGATCTTCCTGGCTTACCTCACCATTACCTTCACCCCAGCTTTTACGCACGTAATTGATCACATCGCGCATTTCGCTGTCGCTGAACAACCCGCCATAGGCTGGCATCTTAAAGGAGACATTCCCCCGCGTCGTCGGTGTTTCTGCGCCGTGGGCAATCACCCTGAACAACGGCGTTGGGTCGTCTACCATCACTAACGGGTTGTGAATAAGCGAAGGTGCATTATCATCGGTCCCTTTCCCTTCCAGACCATGACAGGTCGAGCAGTAGCGGTTGTAGGTCACTTTACCCGCTTCAGGGGAATTCGACCAGGAGGCCGTAGCGGCTTTCGTACGCGTCGGTTCCGTCTTCGTGCTTTTCAGGCTCAACAGATACTGCGCAATCGCCGTGGCATCTTCGTCCGTCAGGTACTGTGTGCTCTGGCTGACGACTTCAGACATCGATCCCGATACTGCAGCATGTTTGCTTTTCCCCGTCAGCAGCAATGACGTTAACGCCTGCTCAGACATCCCGGTTCCCCGCAGCGATGGCGCATACCAGCCGTCGATCATCGCCCCGCTCAGGTACTCAGCATCGGCATTGGTATAGGCTTTTTCGTTCATCGCCATCCCTCTCGGAGTGTGGCATGACCCGCAGTGACCCGGACCTTCAACCAGATAAGCCCCCCGTTTTACCCGCGCTGCCGTATCATCCGCTTTGTTGCCTTCAACAGCGGCAGTCGGCGCATCGGTAAACAACCAATTCCAGATATGCAGCGGCCAGCGGGCCGAAATCAGCCAGGGAATAGCATTCTCTTTATTGGGTTCTGCTGACGGCTTAACATCATGCATGAAGTAGCTATACAGCGCCTGAACATCTGCGTCGGACAGTTTCGAGTAAGAAGGATAAGGCATCGCCGGGTACAGCGGATGACCGTCTTTGGCAATCCCCTGGCGCACGGCCTTCTCAAAATCGTCGTAAGAATAGTTGCCGATACCGTGCGTCTTATCCGGGGTAATATTCGTCGAATAGATATCACCAACCGGCGTGGGGAACCTCTTACCTCCCGCCATCGCTGCGCCGCCTTCCGCGGTATGGCATGCCACGCAGTCTGAGATCCTCGCGATGTACTCACCGTTAGATTCAGCGGCAGAGACAGAAGCGGTAAACAGGCAGGCGATTAAAACGGTTACATTACGCATAAATCACCCCATATCCTTGAGTTCATTAACCGCGCGCCATGCCTGATCGATCGCAGCATGAGCATAAGCGCTCCAGTCAGCATCAGAGTTAGCGATGGCAATACGTCCGATAGGTTTACGCGCCCGCTCAATAATCTCCGGCATTTTTTCCATATCATCGAACAGTGAATTAGCGTAATACGCATAACCATGCGCCCAGCGGTTAACGGTAATGGCCGCAATATCCCGTTGGTTGTCAAAACCGGTTGAGCCAAACATTTCCTGCAACTGAGAACGGATCATCTCTTCATGTGCGGCAAACGTGGTCCCCAGCAGATAAGCACGCCCCAAACGGAACTGCTCCCTCGCGGACAGATTACTGCCAGGATACGTGGGCACATAGACCATATGAATCACCATTGGCTCGTCCGGCGAGGCCGGGTGTTGATATCCGCCGATACTGACCGGATAGTCGAGCTTGATTCGGCTGTAAGGCGCGGCCGGTGAATAAAACTCATGAACCCCCAGTTGCTTAAACGCTTGCCAGTTTTTGACCACCACATTGGTGTACACCAGCGGCGCCTTCACGTTCAGTTTGAGATCGGCCTGCTGCTGCTCTGGTGTTTCCGGTACCAGATATGGGATCATCATGTTATAGCCCGCCATGATGGCATTCTTACCGCGCACGCGATGCATTTTGCCATCGCGTAGCCAGGTGACGGCAACGCCACCCTCCACGTTCGCCGCATTAATCACCGTGCTGTTCAGGCGTAAACGCGTGGTGTTTTCCGGCAAGTCGAGCTTTTCATAATCCAGTCTGGCGAGGACAGAATCTTCCATGGTATTGCCAGGCAGCGCGTCCGGCAGCATGTGTCTGACCAGCAACCGTGCCAGACCCGCATTGCCATCCGGGAAATGATAGACATATGGCTCTTCGAGGTCGGCAAGCGATTCACCGTCCAGCGGCGGCAGCCCTAACGCTTCCATTCCCGGCAATGCGCACGCACGAGCATCACTACCGGAAATGCCTTCAATACCGATGGCAAAGAAATCGTTGGAACGCTGCTGGAAATAGAGCAGCGCCATTTTGCTTAAACCAACCCTGGTGGAAAGAAACTCACTATAGCTGTGGGTATCCAGCCATTCCGTTTTCTCATCAACCGTCATCCCATGAAGATAATCAACCGGACGCACATGCAAATCGATCAGGGCTTTACGATCTTCCTCACTCAAGGGGAAGTCATTGATAAAGTCTTCGATATTACGGCCATTGAGCCGATCCGGCGGAATATCATCGGATACCGCACGCCCCGGATCGCCGCTGACTATTTTCGTCTCACCAAAATTCTTTTTATCGAAGAAGACGCCACGACTTAGCTGCCAGTCGGGGTAGAAATTAACGTCAAAACTCTTTTTCAACCGCGTGACGCTCACGCCGACGGTTTCCATCAGCTTATTCACTTCGGGGCTGAAATTATGCGCGGGTGACTGAAAGGCTTCACTCCCGCCATATCCGATAAGTTTTTTGCCTGCGGAGGTGAATTCGTTGCGTTTGGCGTGACCACCAAAATCATCATGGTTATCGAGGATCAGCACCTTGCTGTTTTTCCCGACCAGTTCATGCCAGAAACAACCCGCGGCCAGTCCGCTGATACCGCCGCCCACAATCACCAGATCGTACTCTTCCTCGATGGGCAGAGCGCTTAAATCAAAGTGCTTATGTTCACGGCCTAACGCATGGGCCATTTCAAACGAACCCGGATGGTTACCGCGTAGCCCCGTTAACGCAGGCGGATAATAACTTCCATCAATAAATTCGTGCCCCTTTCCTGCCGCTCTGACCAGATCCAGAGGGGTCAGTCCCGCAGCGATAGTCACCGCCACGCCGTTGAGAAAATCACGTCGGGTAATTGCCATTAACTTTGTCCTTTTGCCACTGACACATTGTCCTAAAAAACACTACAAATGAGAGGTTCCCCCTCGCAGACACAAGGAGGATACCGCCGACTACTTCACTGGCTTCAGCTCTTCATCCAGTTTTTTAGCGTCATAATAATCACCCTGCCAGGTGATTTTTCCTGCCTTAACATGAATATAGCTGACACCTTCAAATTTGATCGGATTATTTGTCGGCGGACTTCCCGCCCATTCGCCGCTATTTTTACCCGAGAATTCCCAACGAAATGCCACAGTATCTTCATCCGCGACAGGTTTACCGACCATTTTCCAGGTCAGATCCGGGACCGCCTTAATAAATGCACCAATCACGTCTTTTTCAGCTTTTTTCCGGCCGGTTACCGGCTCTCCTGCGGCGGCATCGTAATAAACGGCATCGTCCGCCAGGTACTGGGCAGCCAGCGGCGCATTATGCGCATTCCATGCTGCCATATATGCTTTAACCGTGTTCAGCGGTGAGCTTTCTGCCAGACTGAATCCTGAGAACATCACCAATGAAAGTGCGGCTATTTTTAATGTTTTCATCGTATTACCTGTTATTCGGAAATATCACACATGATATGTTTCACCCGGGTATACTCATCGAGCGAATAAGAGGAGAGATCTTTTCCGTAGCCGGATTTTTTGAATCCACCGTGCGGCATTTCGGCGCACAGAGGAATATGACTGTTAATCCATACTGTGCCGAAATCGAGATCAATACTGAAACGCTGAGCGCGACTGTGATTGCAGGTCCAGACGCTCGCGGCCAGGCCATATTCCACATCATTCGCCTTGCGCAACGCGTCTTCATCACCAGAAAACGACTGAATGGTCATTACCGGGCCAAACACTTCGTGTTGGATGGCTTCATCATGTTGATGCAGGCCGGAAATTATCGTTGGCTCAAAGTAGAAACCCGGCCCAGGCCCCGCATGACCACCGGTTTCAATTTTCGCATGTGCAGGTAAACGCTCAATAAACCCCTTCACCTGCTCAAGCTGGTTTTTGCTATTCAGCGCGCCATATAACGCCTCCTGATCCTGCGGAGGACCAAACTTGATACTTTTCGTTTTTTGGATCAGTTTTTCCAGGAACGTCGCATAGACAGAATCTTCCACCAGGATGCGCGTGGCGGCAGTACAATCCTGTCCGCCATTGAAAAATCCTGCGGTAGTGATGGCAGTAATCGCCTTGTCCATATCTGCATCAGCAAACACGACGGCGGGTGCTTTGCCACCCAGTTCAAGATGGGCCTTTGTCAGGTTAGCTGCTGCTGATGCCGCAACCTGCAGACCAGCGCGTACCGAACCGGTAATCGACACCAATGAAGCCGTCGGGTTAGAAACCACCAGTGAGCCAGTACTGGCCTTGCCCAACACGACGTTAAACGCCCCGCGCGGAAATAAGGGTGCCGCCAGTTCAGCCAGGAGCAGCGTACTTACCGGGGTGGTATCGCTCGGTTTTAAAACTACCGTATTGCCTGCGGCCAGCGCCGGTGCAATCTTCCACACCGCCATCATAAACGGGTAGTTCCACGGTGTGACTTGTCCCACAATGCCCAACGGCTCACGACGAATCGTTGAGGTGAACCCGGCGGAATATTCTCCGGCGGCCTTCCCTTCCAGACAACGCGCTGCGCCGGCAAAAAAACGGATCGCATCGCACGAGGCTGCAATCTCTTCTTTTTCGATAAAATGACGCAATTGACCGGTTTCCTGGCTTTGCGCGTTGACCAGTCGTTCAACATTTTTTTCTATCTCATCCGCCAGTTGCAGCAGTGCTTTTTGCCGCTGGGCTGGTGTCGATTTTTTCCACATGTTAAATGCCGCCGCGGCCGCCGAGTAGGCAAGATCCACCTCAGTCGCACCGGCATTAGGCGATAACGCGTACGTTTCACCGTCAACCGGACTCACCAGCTCAAACGTGTCTTCTGTGTTACCCGCTACATATTGCCCATTTATAAAATGCTTCAGGGTTCTCATGCCTGTCTCCCGCCAATTAATACATAAAGAAGCTTATGTAATATATATATTGTAAAAATTTTTCAAATGCGCAACATTGACACTATGATAAACCTCGCACTTTTAACTTAAATTTTACATTTTCAGGGTAAGGTTTTTCATCGTCAGCGTGCAGTGCGCTTTGACGCTATCGGGACACACATCCGCCTGTGCAGCGATGTTGCGCGTGGGCATGTAAAATAACGCGGCCATTCTGACCTTTCGTGCCCCGCGGGCATGTGTTAAAAATGGTCGTTGTTTCAGGGAATTGAGTGCAGAAAAGATTATGATTACTCATGCGGTCATATTTGCGCCTATCGGGCAGGTCAGTCGTTCAGACCAGATAGTGCAGCGCCTGTCAAATGCCATTATTACCGGGTTACTGGAGCCAAAAGAACAGCTGCCCAATGAAACCGATTTGGCAAAGATGATGGGTGTCTCACATATTACTATCAGAGAAGCGCTCAACACGCTTCGGGCTAATAATCTTATCCATACGGTTCGTGGCCGTAATGGCGGGAGCTTCGTTTGCGAGAATATTGATGGCAAAAATAGCGCCCTGCATCCGTTTAAATCGATCAGTACCGATTACCTTTCGGATTTAGGCGAAATGCATTGCGCCATTATCAGCCACAGCGCCAGGTTAGCCTCCAGACGCATGACCGCGGCGGATATTGCCAAATTTCGCGAGTTTGTAGACGTGCTGAGGAAAGCCGACTCACCAGAACTGATGACTCAGGCCGATATGCGTTGTTTGCTGGCAATTGCGGCCAGCTCTCATTCAGCACGGCTGGCCAACCAGGAGCTTCAGGTCCAGGCCGAGTGGGCATCACTGGTGGCAATACTCTATCGCGCCGACAATATTCATGCGGAAATTATCGCGCTTTATTCGGCGCTGGCCGACGCGCTAGCCGCCCATAACGAGACCGGGTCAGTCCAGTACGCCACGCAGATCATCGATACGTTTACCTATTACCTTATTGAAAAAAAGCTGAAATATAACTCGAACTGACAATCAGTGAAGGCAGGACAGACCATGAGCTCTTCGACATCCTTAAGCGCATTAATCCGTAAAATTGATGATATTACCGTCTCTACCGTAGAGTCTACCGTTGCGCTGGCGAGGAGCATTCACGAGGCCATTGCCGGTGTGCAAAAAGGCTCCGCCGAAGTTGTCCTCGACCCCGCTGTCAGATCAACGGTTCAGCAACACATCAAGAGCACACTGAACAACAATCACTACTGTTCGGGCGCAGGTTTCGCCAGCCATATTGAGAGTACAGAAACCACCAAAGAATATTGGCTACTGGAATGGTGGTATAAGAAAGATAATGGATTGAGTCAGGCACATCTGGATTTGGATCAGGCGACGCAACAGCGGCTGGATTTCAGAACCTTTGAGTGGTTTAAGCATTCGCCTCCGGCAGGTGAAGCGTACATCCATGGCCCGTATGTCGACTATATCTGTAACATCTCCTATACCCTAACCTCAGCGGTTCCGGTTTACTATCATGATCAGTTCCTCGGCGTCGCCGCCGTCGATCTGCTGGTCAGTCAGATAGAAGCCGAACTGCTCTCCTGCCCTCACCCTGATTATGTCATTCTGACCAATCTGGAAAACCGGATCATCTTTTCCAGTTGGCCGCGCTTTCGCGTCGGTGAATTATTGTCACCAGCCCACAGCACGGTGGTGTATCAAAGCGACTACTTTATCCTTTATCACTACCAGAAATAGTCCATTCAAGGCTGAGCGTTACCGGATAAGGATGCCAGCGTTGTATCCGGCGCGCAAAGCGTTCGAAATTAAGGGCCCGAAGGCCCTTAGTTTTAGTTATCCTGCCCTATATTGAGCTTCGTGGCATAGGCAATAGCATCGTTTTCCGGTGCAGCCGAGCGGCCAAAAGGTCGGGTAAGGAACATGTAGATCAATCCTGAACCTACCACAATCGCCAGACCAAACAGTACTGTCCAACGGTCGATGAAATCACTGCTGTCAGCTGGCTGCGCCAGTAACCAGATCCCACACAGGCCGTAAGCTAATGCCAGCACGTTTACAATCACGCCCCAACCACCAATCGTCCACTCTCCGGCGGGTTTCCAGCCTTTCAGACGTTGACGCAGCGCGGCCAGTACCACCATCTGGAATGAAATATAAATACCGATCACAGCAAATGCGGTGATACGCGATAAGTTATCTGGCTGGAAATAGACCCAGACACAAATGATAACCGGCAACACGCAGCTGACGACCATGGCATTATCCGGGACACCATTTTTGGAAATTTTGGCCATCCACTCGCTGCCCGGCAGCATTCTGTCGCGGGAGAAAGAAAAGATAAGACGACTTAACGCCGCTTGCAGAGACAGAATGCACGACAGCATCGCGATAATAGCGACAACGATAAAGACCGTCGCACCGGTTTCCCCCAGCGCTTCATTGAGGATTGCCGGGATCGGATCGGCGGTTTTGCCATTCACGATACTCACCAGGTTCGGTGACGCCAGCAGATAGCCCATGACGGAGATAATGGCGGAGATCGCGCCAAACACGATACTTAAAATCATGGCTACCGGAATTTTTTTGCTTGGATTTAGCACTTCCTCTGCAACGTTACCGCACGCCTCGAAGCCAAAGAACATAAACAGGCCCATCAGCGCGGCAGACATAAAGGCGGTGGAATAACTTCCGTCATGCGCCAGTACCCCCATCGAATCAAAGATGACGGAGAAAGGCTGTGAACGGTGGAAAATCAGCAGATAAATACCCAGCGCAATCACGCTGACGATTTCACACCAGAAACCAATTTTGGCGACCCTGGCCAGATTCCTGGTCCCGGACATATTGACGGCCATCATCAAAAGCAGCAGCAAGACGGAGGTCACCAGCATGGTGGCGGGTGTCTGCCCATAATGAAAGAGTGATTCAACAAATGTTGATGTATATTCCGCGATCGAGGTAATCGTCACCACCAGCGCCCACAGGTAGATCCAGGCGGCGATCCACGCATATTTCTTACCCCACAACCTTCTCGCCCAGGGATACAGCCCCCCGGTGATCGGATATTGAGACGCAACCTCACCAAACACCAGGGCGACTAACAACTGCCCACACGCGACGATTAAAATCCACCACACCGCGGGTGGTCCCGCCAGCGTCACTGCCAACGCGAACAGCGAATAAACAGCGGTGAGCGGTGACAGGTAGGTAAAACCCAACGCAAAATTTGAAATAAGCCCGATCGAGCGGTTGAACTGTTCTTTGCCATCTTTTTGAAAATTATCGTTTTTCTTATCAGGTGTCTGTTCCATATTGCTTTCTCTTTTGTGGAATAGTCGCAGGGTTGAACAATTAATGTATAAAAGATATTAAGTTATATGTATAGTGATTTTGTCGCATATTTGTTAAAACAAATCGCACATCACGTTCCTGAATAAACAAGGGTTCGACTCGATTTAATAACATTTAATTAACATAACGAGTGAATGACGAGAGGTTTTCAGCGTTGGAGGCCTGGACGCTGATGTCGCGCGGGGCACGGGAAAACGCGCACGCCGTTGAGCAGCACCGTCTGCTGCTGGAAGCGAACCGCCATCTGTGGGATACGCTGCCGGAAAAATACGCTGACCTGGTATAAGAACGTGCTTAGTAGCAATAATCGCTGCTGTTCAGCAACATTTTTGCAATATAATGGAATGATGTTAAACGCTGAACCTGGCAGGTGAATGATGGAAATTGATCTCGATAATCTGGTCTTTGATGGGCTGGAAGAAGCGCAAGAGCGTAATGCTGAACGTCTGGAAGATGCGGACAAAAAAGCGCAGGAAATGATTGCTGATAACGACTGCGGCGATGCCTGCAAAATCTAATTTCTGAACCGGCTCAATGCCGGTTTTTTTATAGTCAGCCTGCGCTTCACGCCGTATAACGCAACGCCTCAATCAGCTGTGCAAAGGCTGCGGTATGTTGTCTACGGCTGGGATAGTACAGGTAATAACCGGGAAAAGGTTCACACCAGTCTTCCAGCACTTTTTCCAGCGCTCCCTCTGCTACCGCCTGCTCGACGGTGTCTTCCGGTACAAATGCCAGGCCCATGCCCGAAATCGCCGCACTGATACGCGGTGGAAGATTGTTAAAAATAAGCTGCCCTTCTACCCGCACGCGGAGATCCTGCCCATTTTCGGCAAACTCCCAGGCATACAGCCCGCCCAGGGTCGGCATGCGCATATTGATACAGTTATGATTCTGTAAATCATGCGGGGTTTGCGGTTTGCCATGGCGGGCAAAATAGGCGGGGGATCCCACCACAACCATGCGCCAGTCGGGACCGATCCTGACAGCAACCATATCTTTGGCCACCTGCTCGCCAAGCCTGATACCGGCATCATAGCGTCCCGTCACGATATCCGTCAGGCTGTTGTCGATGGTCATTTCCACATTTACATCAGGATACGCCTGCAAAAACGGCTGTAGTGCAGGCCAGACGGTCGATTGCAACGCATGTTCCCCGAGCGTCAGACGGATATTCCCCGCCACGCGCTGGCGAATATCGGTTAATGCCAGTAGCTCCGACTCAATGTCATCGAAACGCGGACTGATACTGTTGATAAGCCGTTCTCCGGCTTCGGTTGGCGCGACGCTTCGCGTGGTACGGGTCAGCAATCTGACATCCAGTCGCTCCTCAAGCCCGCGAATGGCATGGCTTAATGCTGACTGCGAGACCCCTAACTTCGCTGCGGCGCGGGTAAAACTGCGTTCACGGGCAACGACAATGAGATAATAGAGATCGTTAAAATTATCACGCAGCATGCTTGTTCCCAATCCAGACCTGTTTTGACGTATGTTACAGATCAGAATTGAGATTCAGTAGTATTTCTGCTCATTTTGCACACTTCATTCCAGTACATTTCGCGCGTCAGGCGAAGTTCAGCGTGTTGTTTTATCACGGAACCACTCCGGATCAATGTTGGCGATATCCACCCCATACAGGCTGGCGGCAGGAAGAACAGACTCCACAACACGCTGAAGATTTCGTTCCGCACTATGTTGTGGAGTCTGTGGATGTCGATTCTTTATACGCAACCAAAGATATTTAACCCCGTTCATCTTCTCCGCCTCCGCTGTCTGTTGGGCTCAACTTATTCCAGCGCAGAATGCGTAAAAAATGAAATGCGAATTTTTGCCAACGTTGTGCGCTATTTTGCATTTCAGTTTTTCATTATTTTCACCCGCAATTAACACCCTTTTCACTAATACCATTTTGTATATAGATAAGAATTTTTTCTTATTTGGTCACCGCCGCAAGTTATGGGAGCGTAAAAAGCACAAACCAAAACAACAGGGATTCAAAGAAAATGATGGCAACGACGATTCACAGCACAAAAAAAACATGGCTGGCACTCAGTGTCCTGCTGGCGTCAGGCATTGCCGCGTCATACGCTCAGGCCGATCAACTGGCCGATATCAAAGCCGCAGGCGTGGTAAAAATCGCCACCTTTGACGCCAATCCACCGTTCGGCTCTATTGATGCAAAAACACATAAAATTGTCGGCTACGACGTTGATTTCGCTGAAGCGCTGGCTAAATCACTTGGCGTTAAACTGGAACTGATCGCCACCAATCCGGCTAACCGTATACCGTTATTGCAGTCCGGTAAGGCCGATTTAATCGTAGCGGATATCACGATTACACCTGAGCGTGCACAGGTTATCGATTTTTCCGCCCCTTACTTCGTTACCGGACAGCAATTCCTCGTTCCGGCAAAATCGCCGGATAAGCTTGATGACTACAGTAAGGCCCGTATCGGTGCGGTGAAAGGGACGACAGGTGAGCAGGCGTTGCATCAGCGTTTTCCACAATCACGTGTGCTGGCCTATGACGATATTCCGCTGGCATTAACCGCACTGCGTAATGGTAATGTCCAGGCGATCACCCAGGACAGCACCATTCTGGCAGGGTTGTTAGGCGGTGCGCCGGATAAAGCAGATTTCAAAATTTTGCCCGACCTGTTGAGCAAAGAAGAAATTGGTGTGGGTGTGAAAAAAGGTGAACCTGCGCTGTTGAAGGCCGTGAACGACGAGCTATTAAAGCTCGAGTCAACCGGGCAGGCAGCCAAAATTTATGATGTCTGGTTTGGTCCGCAAACCAAAAATCCACAGCCCCGCGCCTTCAAAATAGAAGCGAAGTAATATGCTCTCAGGCCTTTTTCATCGTCCCGCAGCTTCGGCTGCGGATTTTACGCATCTGCGCCAGGCGCGTGTTGAACTGCGTAATGTCATAAAACACTATGACAATCATACCGTGCTTAACGGCGTCAGCCTGTCGGTTGAACCGGGCGAAGTCGTCACCATTCTCGGGCCTTCTGGCTCAGGAAAGTCGACGCTTATTCGCCTGATAAACCAACTGGAGTCACTGAGCGGCGGCGATATCTTTATTGATGACAAACCAATCGGTCAGCTGCGCGGCCCCACATTGCGTCAGCTTCGCAGCCGGATTGGTTTCGTGTTCCAGCAATTCAATCTCTACACCCACCTGACGGCACAGCAGAACATCACGTTGGCGCTGGAATATGTTCACGGTTGGAAAAAAACGGATGCTGAGCAACGGGCACTTGAACTGCTGGAACAGGTAGGATTAGCTGAGAAAGCCGATGCGTATGCCGCCCAACTTTCCGGCGGGCAGCAACAACGTGTTGCTATCGCCCGCGCGCTGGCCTCCTCGCCGCAAATCATCCTGTTTGATGAACCCACCTCCGCGCTGGATCCAGAAATGATTGGCGAAGTGTTGCAGGTCATGAAGCGTCTGGCTCATAGCGGTATTACCATGATTGTCGTGACCCATGAAATGCATTTCGCCAGGGAGATTGCCGATCGTGTGGTGTTTATTGATGGCGGCGATATTCTCGAAGTCGCACCTCCTGAGGCGTTTTTCACTCGCCCTCAGCACCCCAGGACCCAACGTTTTCTGAAAAAAGTGCTCGACCCGTTACACCAGGAGTCATCGTTATAATGCATGCAATGGACTGGCAGGGGGTGCTGAGCGGGCAACCTCTGCAATGGATAATCTCCGGTTTTCTGACCACACTTTGGGTCACGCTAGCCGGCGTGGTACTCGCCACGGTGTTTGCCATCTTTCTGCTCAGCCTGCGCCTGACAGGACAGCGCTTTGCGACCACCATGGTCAGCGTGTGGGTCTCTGTTTTTCGCAATACTCCTTTACTCGTCCAACTGATGTTCTGGTACTTCGCTGCATGGAATCTCCTTCCTCGCGACGTGATTACCTTCATTAATGCGGAACACTCCTGGTCCATTCTGCCGGGGGATGTCTGGTGGTTAACGCCGGAGTTTCTCTGCTCCGCATGGGGACTGGGTGTCTTTACCTCGGCCTTTCTGGTCGAAGAGGTCGCCTCCGGTTTACAGGCTGTTTCTGGCGGGCAGCGCGAGGCAGCCATAGCACAGGGGTTTTCGTCATGGGCGACGTTTCGTCACATCCTGCTCCCTCAGGGGCTGGCAAATGCCTGGCAGCCGATCGTGGGGCAATATCTTAATCTGATGAAGCTGTCTTCATTGGCAAGCGGCATTGGCTTTGCAGAACTGACATACCAGGTACGGCAAATTGAAAGCTATAACGCCCATGCGTTGGAAGCCTTTGCCGTCGGCACGGCACTCTACCTGCTGACCGGCATTGTACTGGGGATGTTGTTAACCCGTCTTGGTCCTGTGTCTGCAGCAGGTAAACCGTTGGCGCGTAAAACACGCATATTCCGTTTCAGGAGCCTACTGCATGATCGCTAATATTTCGGTTATTACCGACAATCTGGACTACCTCCTGTGGGGGCGGGTCACAGAGGGGCAACCGGGGGGCGTTCTGCTCACGCTGTTGATGGCGATTGGCGCAGCGGCACTGGCGCTTCCCGCTGGGATCGCACTCGCCTGCTGTGCCTGGCGTTTTCCTGGGGCGATACGTAAGGGGCTGTTTATCTGGGCAGAGTTTATTCGTGGTATTCCGTTAATCTTCGTGATTTTCTGGATGTGGTATCTATTGCCCATGCTCACAGGCAGTGATTTACCGGGAGCCATAACCGTCACGCTGGCATTGGCCTGGTTTACCGCCGCCTCGGTGATGCATTCTGTGTACGCGGGTATCACTGCGCTGCCAGGCGGTCAGTATGATGCGGCCATCGTTCAGGGGTTTCGTCCGCTCCAGGCGCTCGGGTTAATTCTGTTGCCACAGGTTCTGCGCAACGTACTGCCCTCGCTAACGGGGATTTTTATCGGGCTACTCAAGGACACATCGCTGGCATTTATCGTCAACGTGCCTGAACTCACGACGGTTGCGGGTCAGGTTAACAACCGGGTACAAATTTACCCGGCGGCCATTTTTGTCTTTACCGGACTGGTCTATTACCTGCTGTGCTTTAGCCTGGAGAAGATCACTCAGCGTCGGTTCGCGTTGAAATAGCAACACGGCTCAACATGCCACAAATTGATGGTCTTCGTTGAGCCGATACTTCACCCCTGCGCGAATGTTATTTTCACCCTCAATAGCCACCGCAAAGCGCATTCTCTTACCGTCGTGATAGGCAAGAGCCGCGCATCCCCCGGGGCCGAGAATTATTGAATCGACCACGCCAGTACTGGCAATAACAGTGTTTTCTCCGTTGGCCATGATCTGCACGTTGTCCGCGCAGTTGGCGATTTTAGACTCTGCGCCAAAACTGGCTATCTGGGTTAAATCACCGCTGCTGGCGATACGACTTCTGTCACCCAGCGAACTGATGCGCACCCGCATACCCGTGCTGGCCATTCGTGTACCGCCTCCCACACTACTGACTCGTGTGGAGTTTCCCGCGATGGCAATACGGCCACGCTCACCGGAGCTGGCAACATGAGCGTTATAACCCACGCAGCCAATACGTGCGCTGTAACCTGCACTGGCAATCTGCGCGGCGTACCCAGCGCTGACGATTTTAATGTTATCGCCCGCGCTACCGAGACTGTCGCCATCAGCCGCGCTCGCCAATTGTTTACCGTTGTCGTCTGCCGTCTGCGGACAGACAACACGGCCCATCGCACAGATATCCTGCTGGACAAAATTCTCTTCATCCTGCCATCTTGACCAGCCGTATTCCACGAGGCTATCTGCCCAGTCACTATACCCTTCCTGCTGGAGTGCACGGTGCACCTCCGCATAGCTGCCTCCTTCAGGAAACGCACGCAGAAACCAGCGATACATCACGGGCCCGACGCGCCAGGCCCGTAAGTCACCACGCGTAATCATCATCTCTTAATGCCGGTGATAGCCATCCACCATGCACTTAAAGGTTTCGCCCGGTGTGCGTCCTGTGGTGCAGAGATAAAGATGTCCAAAAATGAAAAACACGCTCACGACAGCCAGCGCAAAGTGCGCCTGCAGCAACCAGTAACGTACGCCAGGGAACAGATCGCCCACAGCCTGTGGGTACAGGGATAGCAACCCGGAGATCAGCAGTAGCGGCAGCAAACCGTACATCACGCCGACATACGCCGCCTGCTGTAACGGATTGAATTTCGAACGCGTTGATGCCGGGAATGGATGCGCTTCGCCCTGCATAATGCCAAACAGGTAAAATCGCGTCTGCCTCTGCGCCCGGCCGATCCAGCCCTGACGCTGAATAATATAGTGATGCCCGTTCCCCCCAATCAGGTTAATCAGGACAAAACCAATCCAGCAGGCAAGCAGCAAAAAGCCACATACCTCATGCACAGTCAGCAGGCTTTTCATCACTGGGGCACTGACCGCAGTGAAATGATTTAGCAGGCCGCTGGCCAGCAGCAACAGAAATAACAGCGCATTCGACCAGTGCCACAAACGGACAGCTTTCGAGTATAAATAGACCTTCTCTCCGTGTCCTGCAGACGCTTTATTCGCTGAACGAAAGCGCAACATTGCGTGGAGTGCCAGCACCAGCCACATCCCCACCAGCATTAACCCGGCGAAAACCAACCAGACAGGCCAGTAATCCGGCGAAAACATTGGGACGTACTGCGCAAGCTGTGCGTGAAACTGTTCGGCATTCTGCGACGCGTTCATACATTATCCTTTTTAATCAAATGTTGACCGAACCGACGATACAGATGGGGCTTCCCGGCGCCTGCAAGTTGATATTCGTAGTACTTGTTTTCCCGCAACCAGGTCTGAATTTCCGGGCTGTCCTCACGGCCAAAAATCAACGCGTGTTCTGGACAAGAATTGACGCAAATTGGCGGGAAACCTTTCGCCAGACGTGATTCGGCGCAGAAGTCGCATTTATCCGCCACTTTGGTTTGTGGGTTGAGATAGCGTACCTGATACGGACATGCGCCAATGCAGTAACTGCAGCCGATACAACGAGAGGTATCGACTCGCACAATCCCGTTTTCATCTCGCCAGGAAGCACCGGTCGGACACACCTCAATGCAGGGGGCATCGTCACAATGCTGACAGGACTGACGAAAATAGTGATACAGCGTTTCGTTATCGTTATCCGTTACCGGGATATGGGCTATTGATAAACGACTCCCCTGAACAGGAACATGATTCGTTTTCCTGCACGCTCGGGCGCAAATATTACATCCGTTGCACAATGATTCGTCGTGGATCATGACATAACGAACGTTTTTAGTACTCTTCGTACTCGCTAACAGGTTTTGGCCTGGGCCGGTGAAAAAAATCACCGTCCCCATGCCAATGACAAATTTTCGTCGGGTGAAGGACATCGGGTTATCCTCTAATGCTGTGACAGTGATCGTCCACACGTTCCATGACATCAACCTGAAAAATTCAGGGGTTCTGATACTGCTCAACCTCAAGCCATTCGCACAGGCCATACGCTTTGCCGTAACTCATAAAGCGCTCGCTAAACAGATAAGGTTCCGCATTCGACGATTCCACAGCACGTATGTCTGCATAATCAGGATGCGTTTCCATTGCCGTGAGCGCCGTCGTAACCTGCTCAGGTGCAAAGTGGTATGGCGGCTGCGCCAGCATGGCGACCTTATAGGGGCGAGGATACGTTTGGCAGTCAAAACGTACCGCTTCTGCAATGGCACGGCAGATATCATTTTCCACCACCTGCACACACATCTCGGCGTAGTTTGCCGTCATGGTTTGCGTCGAGTAGAAGTAGGTATCCTCTGACCCCTGGATACAGAGAATATCTGCGTCGGATGCATGCTGACACATCGCGTCCAGCAGCGTAGCCAGGTCACTTTCAGGAACCGAATAAGGTGGCAACAGAAACACGCTGCGTGCCACCAGTTGACCTGAAGCAGAATGCTGGCGGATAAAATCCGCCACTATCGACTCCGGACTGGTGGGTTCCTGAATTAATGACGAACTCTGGTGTGCGACAGGCTGGTGTAACGCGTGCAGCCACTGTCTCTTTTGGCTATCCACGTCATCACCATGCACATCCTCTGCAGCGGCCAGGTCGTTACTCACGTACGTCATCTGCGTTCCTTACACCGGCAACAGATTGTGTGCAGCCAGGTCGGCTGCCACATCCTCAAGGCCGAGGCGGTGAAGGGTGTCGCGAGTTGGGCAACCCAACGCCGGGTCCCAGCCCATTTCCTGATAGAACATCGTTAGCGACTGACGCATATCTTCCCGGTCCATCTTGTCGGTCCCTTCAGTAAAGACTGGGATCTTCGGATCTTTATCAAACACCCAGGAGCAGATCAGGTCGTGCTCATTACGCATATCCATGGTTTGCATCAACTTGACTGTATAAGCACGGTGCAGGGTAAAAATGCGCTCCGCGGCCAAATCCAGACTCGCCTGAGTTGTTTCATCCCCCGTTACGGCCTGGAAGAATTTCGCTTCCAGATCGAGGTCTCCACGATAGTTTCGACTCTTCAGTGGCGAAACCGTCATTGGCCAGACCCAGTTACACAGCGTAACCGCATTGTGCAGACAGACTTTCAGCAGCGTCCATTTGGCGTATTTGATTTTGGCGGCATTAATCGGGGTATAGTTTTTGGTTTCATCGTAGGCATCCTGTGAGCCAAACAGTTCGCCCGCTACTTCACGCTGTAGCGCCAGCGGTAAACCGGAGCCGATAAAGTTGATATGGGTATGCGTCATACAGTCGCGGTTGAACATACAGTTGGTGATCGCCCCCACCTGTGCCGAGGCTTCGTTCGCATGGTGAACAGGGAAACCAAACGGCGACCATAGTTTGTTCTTCGCGTAACCCCAGTACTCTTCGCCCAGATTCCAGCGTTCTGCAATCGCGTAGGAACCATCTGCCAGGTGGCTGAGTTCACCCACGCGATGCGCCAGTCGATAGTAGAAATCTTTGATAAAGTTCGGATCGCCTGCTTCCAGTTGATCCCAACGGATCTCTGCATACTCTGCCGCAGGTAACACTCGCTTAAAGACGCCTTTGGAGTAGCAGTAAGTAAAGTCACGGTGCAACTGCCCGTAGTTACACCAGATGCCATAATCGTCAAACAGGTTCAGGCCAACCAGGTTTCCTACGACGCGCCCATCGTCTTTATCGTCGAAATCTTTCGGCCCATTCGGGAAAATAGTGGTATGTACAAAGTTCGCCACGCAGGTATTCCCGCCGGTACTCGGCACACCAAAATCTTTCACACGGGGAACATTGAGTTGCGACATACAGCGAATTGGACATGAATGGCAGCCACTCATTTTGACGGTATACTTCTCAGCGGCCGGGCCGAGATCAAACACGGATTTATGGGTACGAAAACCGACCGTATTCTGGTTTCCCGGTGGAATTTCCCCCGTTTCGATTGGCCCTCCTTCCGCAGCGCCCCAGAACAACCCTTTGCGAGCCGTCCAGCGCGAATTAGGTGAAGAGTATTCAGCCCAGGCCTGCGGCGTGCTCGGCACAACATGGTTGTTGTTGGCGCCGATTAGCTCGGTCATCATGTAGTCATTAAGCCGCTTCATCTCTTTGCGATCGGCAATATTGACCCCCTGGGTCCCTTCTACCGCAATGGCCTTCAGGTTTTTCGACCCCATGACTGCGCCAGTGCCGGCTCCGCCGCTGTGGTTACGGCTATTAATCATACAGGAAAGCGGAACAAGGTTTTCACCCGCCTGACCAATGGCTGCAACGCACGTTTCCGGGCTGGTGATACGGCAAATTTCTTCAGTGGTTGCGCGCGTACCCTTACCCCATATGAAGTCCGCTTTTTCGATGCTGACCTTATCGTCTTTGATGTTGATCCAAACCGGAGAAGGTGATTTCCCTTCGATAATAATGGCGTCGTAACCCGCGAATTTCATTTGTGCGGCAAAGAAACCGCCCATATGGGCATCGACCACTAAATTGCCTTTGGTAAATGTCGATAATGAGGTGATATTAACGCGAGAACTGCAGGGCGCGCCCGAACCGGTTAGCGGCCCGGTCGCGAAAACCAGCTTATTTCCTTCATCAAAAGGTTTGGTGCCTGGCTGGACTTCGTCGTACATAATTTTATAGCCAAAGCCCATCCCACCGACAAATTTCTTAAATTTACTGGAATCTTCAACGGTGATATTACCCGTGGTGAGATTGACCCGTAAAATATTACCTGTCCAACCATTAGCCATCATGTTTTCCTTTGCAAGAAGGTCCGATAGATATACTCGCCACCTTTCAGGCAGTTCTTTTATTCAAAAACTGCAATTTTCCGGCATTAAATGACGCGTATCAGGCAGCCCTGCTATCCATCAAACAGTAATATCTTTCCACTCAATAATTTTTAATGCCCCTGTCGGACAAGCATTAGCGCATTCCCCGCATAAAACACATTTTGAGGATTTCTTCGTTACGGTATTAACGGTCGCCATCATCCATGGGCAGGCCGTGGTACAGGCACTGCAGCCAATACAGCGTTTATGATCTACGGCAATGCAACCGTCTTCCTGTTTCCAGGTAATTGCGCCAATCGGGCAGACTTTCATGCACTGGGGATCGTTACACTGACGGCAGGTGTCTGCGGTGTAGTTTAAATCGCCGTACAACCCGCCACCGGACCCAACACCATCATCGCCAAAGAAGTAGTTACGATGAATTTTGATGCGGGAAAAGAAGGTGCCAACAGCGCCATCGTTATAATTAGTACAGGAAATTTCACAGCGGTGGCAGCCAGTACAGCGGGCTCGTTGAGTCACCAGCACCCCTTTCGGCGTATTGATAAGTCCGACGGTGCCGCTATCGATATCTTCCTGCTTGCAACCAAAAAGGGATAGCAGAGCGGGGGCAATCGTTAATCCTGCCAGACCCTTCCCTGATATACGCAGAAACTCAAGCCGCGTTAAACCACAATCTAAAAATGGACGATCAACCTGGTTCATTTATTTCGCATCCTCTTCGCAAACGCTGTAGTAGCAACAGATCCAGGCTAATTTTAATGAATGCAGATCAGGTCAAATCGGCCATAAATGTTGCCAACAACACATGAATTTTTGCCCTAACCTGATCGCACAGATGACGGTGGTTAAACTGAATCAATCCATACCCTAAACTCGGGTATAATCCTTTAGGGTTAGGCAGATAAATAATGTGGTTATTCCCCCCCTGTAACCTTGATCGTTATCAATTAAAAATCGGAAGGAAAATAATTAATGTGGAGTGATATTTATTATCATTAAGCGAGATTGAAATAACATTTCATATGCATGAAAATATTTGGGAGTGCAATCACAAATATTGTGTTATATACCACTCGATATATAATCAAATATATAGCGCAATGCGTAATTTTAGTGACCGAACTAAATTATATTTATTGGAAGATAACGAAGAATAAAATAAGAGGACGGCAGAATAATTCTACCGCCCTCTTTTATGGATTAACCGGCCAACGCTTTAATCACTGTCTCCATGGCCTGTTTTTCTAACTCACTGCGCTTCACACGCTGATTGGCGAGGGTTGTTCTCAGTACGCCAGCAATGACGATATGCTTAGGCTCTTGCCCCAGATCGCGCATTTCCAGCACTACTTTACCGACTACTCTGCACATCTCGCGGTACAGCTCGTCGTCTTTGGTCTGATTTCCCATATTCACCCGCTCGTCATTAACTCAAACCCACAGCATATATCACTCTGACAAATTAGACAAAATCCAATGAAAATCAAATAAATGTCAAAATTTTACTGGATCCGCTGAAGTCGATTTACCAGCTCGGCGAGGCTTCCGGCCCGCATTTTTTCCATCACCCGCGCCCGATGCACTTCAACCGTGCGAACGGCAATATTCATGGCATCGGCGATTTCCCGATTTATCAACCCCTTTGCAACCAGATTCGCCAGTTCTCGCTCCTTCGGGGTAAGTTGCTGATAGCAAGCAACGATTTCCTGTCGCGAAAAAGCCGCTACCGAGGCCTGCACAGCATTTTCCAGCGCAGCCTGTAGCGGCGCGGCTGAAACCGGCTTCTGTAAGAAATCGACGGCTCCGCGCTTCATTTGTTCAACCGCCATGGGCACATCACCATGCCCGGTAAGAAATACCACCGCCAGGGTGCTCTCGCGCTGACGCATTGCTTCATGCACGGCATGTCCATCCAGTACCGGCATGCGCATATCCAGCAGTAATACGCCGACCTGATGCAGATCGGCCTGAGCCAAAAATGTTTCACCCTGCTCCCAGCAGCGTACCTCATACCCCATACTTTCCAGTAAAAATGCACAGGCCTGAGTAACCGCTACATCGTCATCCAACAGATGAATTATTGCCACGACGCCCTCCTTCCTGTGTTTGCTTAAAATGTAATGTCACCGCTACGCCCGCCAGACCGTCAGACGCTGGGTGATTTTTGATGCTAATGTCGCCATTTGCATAGCGAACCAGTCGCTGACAAATGGCCAGCCCGAGTCCCATCCCTTCCTTGCGGGTGGTCATAAAGGGCTGGAATGCCTGATATAACTGCGCATCGTCGATCCCTCCGGCGTTATCCTGCACCAGGATACGCACACCATGCTCCTCACTGCACGCTGAGAACCACACCGTTTTTGCCCCCGCCTGGGCCGCGTTTAGTACCAGATTAGCCAGAACCTGCTCCAGCAAAACGGTCGGCAGTGTAACCGTGAGCGAATTATCGACCTGCGTTTGTAACGCTACCGTCGGGAATTGCTGTGCCATGCGTAATAACTGCCAGACATGATGGATCGCATCATGAATGTTAATGGGCTCCCAGTCGTCAGTCATCACCGGATTTCCCTGCGCCTGACTGACCCACTGACGTAAATTGCGTAGCGTATCGGCGCCCCGCTGCGCCTGCACGTCAATCTGTTCAAGGGCGGGTAACAACGGATGCTGCTGATCCTGGCCGCGCAGACGAATCAGACAGCCCTGTGCATAGTGGCGGATAGCCGAAAGCGGCTGGTTAAGTTCATGAGCGAATCCGGACGTCATCTCGCCCAGCACGCTCATTTGACGCGCGGTTTCCAGCGCCTGTTCCTGTTTACGCAACAGCACATTATTACGCTCAAGCAGTCTTCCACGTCGGCGGACCAGCAGCATGACCCAGATGTAATTGAGCGTCAGCAACAACAGGACAATACCCGCCGCCCCCATGGCCAGACGATGTTGAATAAACCAGCTTTTGACATCCAGCCACAATTGGCGCTGCTGTGGGTGCTGGCGGACATCGCGCAGCAAAGCTTCTACTTCGCGGGTTGAGGCCGGCGCGCCCCAACGAAAGACAGCGTTTTGTGGCGCGTTAAACAGTACCCGCGTGACACGATCGGCCAGTTCATCACTGACCGCGGGCAAGGCAGCAAACGACCAGTCAGGATAGAGCGGCGTGCTGGTTACGCAAGGAATTGACGTTGGATAGCTAATCACGGCCCTAAAGTCCGCTTTGCGGATTAGCCCTTCTTCATCCATTTTTTCCAGCAGACACACGGGCACAATCACCGCCTGAACCGCTTTTTCACGTAATAAATACAGCAAGGCATCGGCAGGAAAGCCGGTAAACGTCAGATGTAAATCACGTTCAGGGCGCAATCCCGCATCGCTGAGCGCTTTGTATCCCAGCAAATAACCGCCAAATGCCTGAGCATCAATGGCACCTACCGTTTTACCAATCAGATCATGTGCATTCACAATCCCACTGTCGCGCCTGACGAGGACCGCACTGCCAATCACGTTGCTGGTTGCCTTTCCGCCACGAGTGGAGCGTAATGATGCCAGCCAGCGAAGCGCTGCATGGCTGTTTAACTGCACGAATTGCGCCGGATTGGTGACCACAAACTGGACGGTTCCACGGTTAACCGCCTCCTGCATCTGCTGCAGATCCAGCGGTTGAATATGAAACTGTTCACCCGGAATTTGCTGATTTAACAGGGTTTCCAGCGGTTGCCAGTGGGCACGTGTAGAGACCTCGCCACGCATCGCCAAAACACCCACATTCCACGAACCTGCCCACGCCACGCTGCCGAGCATCCACACGGAGGCCAATAGCGTCAGACATCGAACGACGTTACATCCCACTGAATTATCCCTGTCAATTATGTTGTTTTAGATCAACAACAAGCCGGGTATGTGGTTAACCACAATAGAGCTGCCCCCGCCACGATTTTTACACTGTAAATCATTGAGATTCTTTATTCATCACACGCAAATCAACGGCGTGACCAATGTTTCGTTGTTGCATCGTGACGGGAGAAAATATGGACAGCAGTAAACGGCAGTTTCTCCAGCAACTGGGCGTCCTGACCGCTGGCACATCACTGGTTCCCCTGGCACAGGCCCAGTTTCCCTTTTCGCCTGAACGGCATGAAGGATCGCCCCAGCATCGCTACGGCATGCTGGTCGATCTGCGTCGATGTATCGGCTGCCAGGCCTGCACCGTGAGTTGCGCGATTGAAAACCAGACGCCGCAAGGTGAGTTTCGTACCAACGTTAATCAGTATCAGGTGCAACTTGAAGGCCAGCAAAGCGTCACCAACGTCCTGCTGCCGCGCCTGTGCAACCATTGTGATAACCCCCCTTGCGTGCCGGTGTGTCCGGTGCAGGCCACCTTCCAGCGCGAAGATGGCATTGTGGTTGTCGACAACACACGCTGTGTTGGCTGCGCCTACTGTGTGCAGGCCTGCCCATACGATGCACGGTTTATCAACCATGAAACGCAAACCGCCGATAAATGCACTTTTTGCGTTCATCGACTGGAAGCAGGCCTGCTCCCGGCCTGCGTAGAGTCGTGTGTTGGCGGCGCGCGCATCATCGGTGATATCAAGGATCCACACAGCCGGATTTCTCAAATGCTGCAACAACATCATGACGCCATCAAGGTCCTGAAACCGGAAAGTGGCACCTCGCCGCACGTGTTCTATCTGGGCCTGGATGAGGCCTTTGTGACACCATTAATGGGGCGTGCCCAGCCCGCGCTCTGGCAGGAGGTTTAAATGAACCCTACCTTGATTATCGAAGAGGTTCTGACGCATCCACAGGACATAAGCTGGTTACCCTGGGCTGTGCAATATTTCTTTTTTATCGGCATTGCCGCCTGCGCCGCACTGTTTGCCTGCGTGATCCACTGGCGTAAACAAGAGACGCCGGAACTGGAAAACCTGACGCTGTTAATCGCCCTGACCTGCGCGATTACCGCGCCGCTGGCGCTGACCGCTGATTTACACCAGACGGCACGCGTCTGGCATTTCTACGCCTTTCCGACGCCATGGTCGTGGATGCCGTGGGGCGCGCTGTTTTTACCGCTATTCACCGGGTTTTTAGGGCTGTGGTTTATCGCACAACAGGTTAAGCGATTAACCGCAAAAAGTTACAGCGTCACTAAATGGTTGGCCGTGGGAAGTGCGCTATCGGCGATTGGACTGTTGGTCTATACAGGTCGCGAGGTCTCGATTGTCGAGGCGCGTCCGATCTGGTTCAGCTACGCCTTCCCGGTAGCGATGTTCCTCAGTGCCCTGCAAACGTTCCTTGCCCTGCTTATCGCCACGGTGAAAAACGCAGGGACAACATTACCGCGCAAACTGGCATGGGGACAGATAGCCACGCTGTGCGCGCTGGCTATCGTGGTGGTGATATGGGCTAGTGGCAACACGCTATCGGGGTCAGCAATTCGCCAGTGGCTGGATGTGGCGGCTTCCGCGCGACATTACGCCATCGGCTGGATTGCACTTTGGGTTACCTCACTGGGCGTTTGCGCCCTGGTGTTACGCCATCCGTTATCACTGCCATTACGTATTTCGCTGGCAATAAGTGCAATGGCATTGTGCTGGCTAATGCGCTGGACATTACTCATTCAGGTACAGACCGTACCGAAATTTAACGCCCAGTTTAATCCCTATACCCTGCCCGGTGGCACAGATGGCTGGCTGGCTATTCTTGGCACTTTTGGCCTGTGGGTCGCACTGATCATTATGGTTCGTGAAGCCCTGAACGCGATCGCAAGGAGAATGCAACATGGCTAATTTAACTCGTCGTCAGTGGCTTAAAGTTGGTCTAGCCGTCGGGGGCATGGTGACCTTCGGCCTGAGTTATCGGGACGTGGCAAAGCGTGCGATTGATGGTTTGCTTGACGGAACATCAGGAAAAATAACCCGTGACCGTATCTTTGGTAATGCACTCATCCCCGAAGCACATGCCCAAACGCGCTGGCAACAGAACCCGCAACAGGTGATCTCCATGACGCAGTGTTTCGGCTGCTGGACGCAATGTGGCGTGCGTGTCCGTGTTGATAATGAACAAGGCAAAGTGTTGCGTATTGCGGGCAACCCGTACCATCCGCTATCTCACGAACACCACATTGACTCCTCTGTTCCCTTTGCCGCCGCGATGGAACAACTGGCGGGCGAAACCGGCCTTGATGCCCGCTCCACCGCTTGCGCTCGCGGTGCAACGTTACTTGAAGGCCTGTACAGCCCACTGCGTATTCTGGAGCCAATGAAACGCGTGGGTAAACGTGGGGAAGGCAAATGGCAGCGCATCAGCTTTGAGCAACTGATCAAAGAAGTGGTGGAAGGCGGCGATCTGTTTGGCGAAGGCCACGTTGACGGTCTGCGGGCGATCCACGATCCCGATACGCCGATTGATGCCCGACACCCCGGTTTCGGCCCAAAATCCAATCAGCTACTGGTCACCAATACCAGTGATGAAGGACGTGATACATTTTTGCGTCGCTTTGCCCTGAACAGTTTCGGCAGCAAAAACTTCGGTGCCCATGGCGCATACTGTGGTCTGGCCTATCGTGCCGGATCTGGCGCGTTGATGGGCGATCTGGATAAAAATACCCACGTAAAACCCGACTGGGATAATGTCGAATTTGCGTTGTTTATGGGGACGTCTCCAGCACAATCCGGCAACCCGTTTAAACGCCAGGCACGGCAACTCGCCAGTGCCCGTTTACGTGATGACTTCCGCTATGTTGTGGTTGCACCAGCCCTACCGCTAACGACAGTGCTTGCCGACGATCGTGGGCACTGGCAGCCCGTACGCCCAGGGACGGACTCCGCTCTGGCGATGGGGATGATCCGCTGGATAATTGAAAAGCAGCGCTATAACGCTGATTACCTGGCTATTCCAGACGTACAGGCCATGAAGCAGGCCGGGGAAAAAAGCTGGACCAACGCCACCCATCTGGTCATTACCGATGAAATTCCAACGCTCGCCGGTCAGCATTTAACGCTGGCGCATTTACGCGCAGACGCCGCCAACGAACCAACAGTCATTAACGAAGCCGGAGAGATCGTCGCCGCCAGCAGTTGCCAACGTGCCCAACTGTTCATCTCCCGTGAAGTCACGCTGGCCGGGGGGCAAACGGTCACGGTAAAAAGTGGCTTCCAGTGTCTGAAAGAATCCGCTGAGAAACTGTCAATGGCGCAATACAGCCAGCAGTGTGGTGTTTCTGAGGCAGACATTGGCGCGTTGGCCGATGCTTTCACCCGTCACGGACGAAAAGCAGCAGTGATCACGCACGGTGGGATGATGGCGGGTAACGGTTTTTATAATGCCTGGTCGGTAATGATGCTCAATGCGTTGATCGGGAACCTGAGCCTCGAAGGCGGCGTGTTCGTCGGCGGCGGTAAGTTCAACGGCGCAACTGACGGCCCGCGCTACAATATGGACAGTTTTGCCGGGAAGGTGAAACCTAAAGGTCTGAGCATCGCCCGCAGCAAGACAGCCTATGAGTCTTCCGAAGAGTACCGCAACAAAGTCGCCGCCGGGCAATCGCCCTTCCCGGCCAAAGCGCCCTGGTATCCGTTTGTCGCAGGCCAGCTTACCGAATTGCTGGTTTCAGCACTGGAAGGTTATCCGTATCCGCTAAAGGCCTGGATCTCCAACATGACCAACCCGTTTTATGGGATTGCGGGCATACGCGGTGTGGCAGAAGAAAAGCTAAAAGATCCTGCACGTTTGCCGCTGTTTATCGCGATTGATGCGTTCATGAACGAAACAACCGCGCTGGCGGATTACATCGTACCGGACACGCATAACTTTGAAAGCTGGGGATTCAGCGCCCCATGGGCCGGTGTCGCCAGTAAAGCCACCACCGCCCGCTGGCCCGTGGTCAGGCCCGCTACCCGCCAGACCGCTGACGGTCAACCAGTCTCAATGGAGGCTTTCTGCATCGCGGTGGCAAAACGCATTGGTCTCCCCGGCTTTGGTGACAATGCCATTGCCGACCCGCAGGGCAATCAGTATCCGCTCAACCGCGCCGAAGATTATTATCTGCGGCTGGCCGCCAACATTGCTTTTATGGGCAAAACGCCTGTGGCGGAGGCACAGGAAGAGGATATCGCGCTGACCGGGGTGCAACGAATCTTGCCGGTGATGACCCAAACGTTAAAAACCGATGAGGTGAGTCGCGTGGCGTTTATCTATTCGCGCGGTGGCCGTTTTGCGCCAGATAACAGTGGTCGGGTCGATAACCGCGTCGGCAATGCGTGGGAAAAACCGCTGCAAATATGGAATGCGGATGTCGCTGCGCACCGTCATGCGATTACCGGCGAGCGCTACAGCGGCTGTCCGGCGTGGTATCCTTCGCGCCTCTCTGATGGACGTGCGGTTGAGGAGTTGTTCCCGGAACAAGAGTGGCCGTTGAAACTGATTTCCTTTAAATCGAATACCATGTCCAGCGCGTCGGCCGTGATCCCGCGCCTGCATCATCTGAAGCCGGTTAATCTGGTGGCGCTTAACCCGCAGGACGGCAAGCGCTATGGTTTATCTCACGGCGATACCGTTCGCATCACCACGCCGGGCGGGCAGGTTGAAGCGCAAATCAGCTTACTGCAGGGCGTGATGCCTGGGGTAATCGCAATTGAGCATGGCTATGGACATAAAGAGATGGGCGCTGCGCAGCATACGCTCGACGGTGAGCCGATGCCATTTGATAAAAAGATAAAGTCGGGAATCAATATCAACGATCTGGGCTTTGCGGATCCGACACGAAAGGTTGCCAACACCTGGCTGGATTGGGTTTCAGGAGCCGCTGTGCGTCAGGGGTTGCCAGCGAGAATTGAGCGTATAAATCGTTAATCATGTTAATAAAAGCATCGGAAAAAAATTATAACGCATTCATAAATAAAATTTAATTAAATTAATTATTGAAAGCCTGAATTATTCAAAAAAAGATTCAGGCTTTTTTATGTTTTATGCTACAGGAATCACATAATTGATATAAAAATTAGTTTTTCATTGTTCTTTTAACCGATGAGTAAGTTTCTGAAATGTATTTCTATCAAAGCAATAGAGAAGTTTGTCAGTACATAAGCGAGCATGAATTATGGGTTTTAGGTCGGATCACTGGAATACATAATAAGACTACACATAAGAATGAAAAGATGTTAGAGCCGTTATGGCGAAAATACGATAAGAATATTGAAGGCATTTCTATATTTTATTCAAAAATGGACGCGGCATTTTATTCAACATATTTAGCACAGAGGTTTAATGAAAAATGGGATGTATATCCATTAGATGATTTCAATATTAAAGAAATGATGATGAATAATCAGCAGATTAAAAAAACCGACGATTATTATTTGTTATTACATGCCGGATTGTGGGCTAATAAAGAGCATGAAATTATTAGTTCAAATTATCATTTAGCTCAAGTAACAATCCCAGCCAAATATAACTGAGGATAGCGAACATCCAATATTACAAATTCCTCAAAAGATAACAGATGAGTTTTGTAAAATATGGAGAAAAAGATTTCCTGATTTCATAAATCATACTAAATCACTGTGTAGTTATGATATTGATTATTTGAAAGAACAAAGTTTAATTGCATACAATAGAATAAAACTAAAGGAGTCCAGTAGAATAGATGATTGTGTTTATATGGCAACCTGGGAAAACTCATGGATTTTTTGTAACCCAGAGAATTTAAATTTAATAAAATAAGGAGTACGCAAATGGGACGCGCATATTTTTTAATCGTTGGCGATAAAACAACGTGTGGAGGAACTATTGTTACTGGTTGTGCAAATCATATTATTAATGGGCAACCAACCGCTTGTGAAGGTGATCACTATATATGCGGCTCAGATAAACAACTTTACCAAATAGTGGGGGGACAACCTGGTTACTTTATTCATGGCAGAAGTGCTGCCGGAACTGCGCATAGTGTTGGAACATGCTTGTGTAGATGTCGATTTATTAACTCGTATATTTATGCGTCATACGATTACGAAAGCAAAATTGTCTCCGCTCCTCAACCAGTAACCAGAGTAGCGTCTGTAGCGCCACAGAACGCACCACCCCCGCTAACTATGAGACCGGGGCCATCCTGTCCAGTAGAAGAAGATGAAGATGAACCGTCACGCGAACCTGTAGATGCTGGATTTTGCGTATTACCTTACGGGGCCACACCATCATCATATGAACCTTATATTTTTATTAATCCGCCAGAGGGAACGCGCGAACTATATAAAAAATTAAATCCAGACATGAAGAAAAAACCGGGTTCAATTTTAATTATTGCAGATCCAGAAAAACAGGATGCAGATCAAATCAAACATATCGAGAAAGCCAGAGATAAAATTGATAATGCGCTGGAACCATTAACATTAGATGAAGCAAGGTTTTTGTATCAAAACAGACATGCAATAGACATGTTTACTTCATATGGTTCTGACTATGGTGGTATTCTTAGTGATATGTCAGAAAAATATTTTGGTGAAATTGAAAGTACGTTAAAGCAAATTCAGGATGCATATAAAAATCAATATGCAACGCGTGGTATGTTAATTGGCGAGCAATTTTTTGTAGAACGTAGGCGATTATTCAAAAAGCTGGATGGGATATTTTTAAAAATATTTAGAGAGCATATTGGTCTTGCTCAGTATGATGATATAAAAAAATCACTGAGATTGTCGTCATCGTCTATTATTCATAAATGGAATCAGACCGGGGTTGACGATATTGAAGGTTACGCAACTTATATAGAAAAATCAGCAAAACTGGTAAAGTTGATGAAAACATTTAATAAAGTTGGTATTGTCTTGTCAGCATTGAATGGTGCTAATTCTATTTATGATGCCTGTACAATTGGTAGAGATTGTGAAAAAACGGCTTACACTGAAATTGGTAAATTTACTGGCGGGTTAGCTGCTCCGGTAGCATTTAACTTTGCCATTAAACGAACATCGACAGCCGTCTGTTCAATTGTACTGGCTGCTATAAGTGCTACAGAGGGAGGCGTGGGAGCTTTAGCTTGCCAAATTGTTGTACCAGCAATAACATCATTTGGAGTTGGTAAGGCTGGCGAAGAAGGAGGGACATTTATAGGTGAATCAATATATAACACTACTAATTAATACCCAATCAGAAGCAATTAATTAGCTTCCTCTGCCATGGTTAAATAATAAGGAAGTATATGACTAACAATGGATTAATCATATTAATTTTAACTGGAATAGTTGTTTTCAGTGTCATAATCATGTATATATTAATGTTTATTGGCAATAAGAATTTTTATGTAATATGTGGTTTATATAAGAAAGAATTTGGCGAATTGCCATTTAACACCATACTATTTTATAAATCATCACCATTTTTTTTAACTGGTTATAATATAAAAACGAATTTTATCACAAGCCCCTTGATACTCAATAAAAAGGCCTTAGATAGTTCCAACCCTTGCGATGTAAAGTTTATAAAATCATTACCGAAAAAATTAACAAGAATTTATGTGATAACTCATTATTTTAATATATTCGTAGCAATTTCATTTATTTCATTGGTGATAATGGCATACTTGAATAAATAAAGGGACTCCATCAGAGTCCCTTTATAGTTTTTATTTCAATGCCCCATATATCTGATCAACTATCCAGCCATATGGTTAACCGGATCGATAGACATCAGCGTTCCGGTCCATCTGGTATGAACTGGTCAACACACCAATCGTTGACATCATCAATGTGTTACCGTTCATACGCCACTCAGCAAAAAGCGGATCAGTTATTAACCGGGATCACCGCGCCTTTATATTTGGTACGGATCCAGTCCTGGATCTCTTTGGAGTGCAGCACATCAACCAGCGCCACGATATCCTTTTTCTTCTCGTCACCGCGATGCACGGTAATGATATTGGCATACGGGTTGTTTTCACCGCTTTCTACGGCAATCGGATCTTTCACTGGATCCAGTCCGGCGTCGATTGCGTAGTTGGCGTTAATCACCACCGCATCCCCTTCTTCATTGTTATACATCTGCGGTAACAGCGCCGCTTCCACGTTAGGTAAGAACTTCAACTTTTTCGGGTTCTCTACGATGTCGCTAATGCGCGCCGTCACTTTATCCACACCCGGCTTCAGCTTGATCACACCCTCTTTTTCAAAAATCGACAGAATACGACCTTCTTCAGATACCGCATCACGCATGATCACCTTGCCACCTTCCGGCAGATCCTTCAGTGACTTCACCTTTTTCGAATAGATACCAATCGGCTCAATATGAATCGCCCCTGCGCTGACGAAATCATAGGATTTGTCGCCAGCATGATCTTTAATCACGCTATTCAGGTACGGGATATGCTGGAAGTAGTTAGCGTCAATCTCACGACCCGCCAGCGCGGTGTTCGGCAGAATGTAGTCCTGGAATGGTTTAATCTCCAGGTCTATCCCTTGCTTCGCCAGTATAGGCTTAGCCTGCTCGAGGATCTCTGCATGCGGCACGTTGGACGCGCCAACGGTCAGCGTATCTGCCCACGAGGCAAAGCTCAGGGCGCTTAAGGTTGCAGCTGCGAGTAATGTCAGTGATTTTTTCATGATGATGGTTTCCGTATTTTATTAGCGTTTATCTAACAGAGAAGTGATCACATCGCCGCAAAGCTGAATGATGAAGACGATGAGCAGAATCGTTACCGTCGCCACCAGCGTGACGTCGCTGTGGTTGCGCTGGAATCCTTCCAGATAAGCCAGGTTCCCTAAACCACCGGCACCAATCACCCCCGCCATCGCGCTGTAGCTAACCAGTGCAATCAGCGTCACGGTGATCCCGGACACCAGAGCGGGTGAGGATTCCGGCAGTAAAACCCGAAAAACAAGCGTCGTCAGACGTGCGCCCATCGAGCGCGTCGCTTCAATAACGCCTTTATCGACTTCACGCAGGGCGATTTCGACCAGGCGTGCGTAAAAAGGTGCAGCCCCCACAATCAACGCGGGCAACGCGGCATTGGCGCCGAGAATGGTGCCAACGATCGTTTTGGTAAACGGTATTAGCAATACGATCAGAATGATGAACGGGATCGAGCGGAAAATATTGACCACCAGCGAGATCGCGCTATACAAGGCGCGGTTCTGGAATAGTCCACCGCGAGCGGTCAGGAACAGCGCCAGCCCGAGTGCAATCCCAAGGACAAACGTTGCCGCACCAGAAAGTGCCGTCATATAGAGCGTTTCCTGGGTTGCTGCCAGCAGTTGGTCCCACTTCAGATGGGGAAACAGATCTTCAGGCATGTTGAATCACCTCGCCTTCAATGTCGCTCTGGCGCAGGTCGGCCAAAATATTGTTCAATTGTTCCTCAGAGGCCACAACGTGCACCCAGAGCTGACCAAACACACCGTGCGCGGTTTGCGTCATCTTGCCGTGCAAAATGTTAAACGGCAGGCCATAGCGTAAGGTCAATTCGCCAACCACTGGCCGATGCGTACGTTGCCCGGTAAACGTAAGCCTGATCACCACGCCGCCAAGTTCGCTGGCCAGCTGCGGGTTGAATTCGTCTTCCTCGGCATATTGACTCACCTGACGAACGAACTGTCGGGTGATCGGTTGCTGTGGATGGGTAAAGACAGTAAGTACATCGCCCTCTTCAACCACCCTGCCGTTTTCCATTACCGCGACGCGATCGCAGATCTTGCGTACCACGTGCATTTCATGGGTGATCAGCACGATGGTTAATTTGAAGCGACGGTTAATATCGAGCAGTAACTCCAGAATCTGATCGGTAGTTTGCGGATCCAGGGCTGACGTAGCCTCGTCACAGAGCAGTACATCAGGATTATTCGCCAGCGCGCGGGCGATCCCTACGCGCTGCTTTTGGCCGCCACTGAGCTGCGATGGATACGCATTTTCGCGACCGCTCAGACCGACAAGGGTAATCAGCTCGGCCACTCGCGCCTTAATCATCGCTTTCGGCGCACCGGCAATTTGCATAGAGAAAGCGATATTTTCACTGACGGTGCGTGACCACAGTAAATTAAAGTGCTGAAACACCATGCTGATTTTCAACCGTGCCTGACGCAACGATTCCCCGCGGGCGGCGGAAATATCCTGGCCGTTAATCGTCACGCTACCGGAGGACGGTTTTTCCAGACCATTGAGCAAACGTATTAAGGTGCTTTTTCCCGCCCCGCTGTAACCAATGATCCCGTAAATCTGCCCCTGCTCAACCGTCAGGTTGACATCATCGACAGCGGTAATAGAAAGCCTGCCTGGCGTAAACACTTTCGAAATATTTTTCAGGACAATCATGTCGTTTGGGTATCCGCTGCTGCTTATTGTTATCCTGCTAGTGCTTTTGGCTGTTTAGCAGTATGGATGTCCAAATGAGTGTAATCAGCGAGATTGACTTTTAAAATGAATTAAAAAGAATTTGATATAACTTTTAGAAATATGAAGACATTCGAGCCGGGATGACAGGATAACCCTCATCTGAGAGGACAAATGCAGGTTGTTGCGCAACAAACCTCGACGGTGGACAACCTCTTTATCCATACCTATGAACAAATTAGTGAATATTTCTTGTGAAACTGCACAGAACTCTTTTGAAACGCTGTTTCCATTTTCCTTTTTGATAATTTTCAGCGTATAATGCGCGCCAATTGTCTCTTGAATGGTTTCAGCACATTGACCTGTAAAACTCAACGACTACAAAACTCACCATCCCGTTGGGCTGAAACGCAAGCACACATTCCTCTGCACGCTTTATCGATGTCACCTATTCTTAGAGCGAGGCATCACAACTTTCGTAACTCAGGTTTAGCTTTCCATCCGTGCGCGATGGAAGCCAGATTTCCATATCCTTCTCAACTTAAAGACTAAGACTGTCATGAAAAAGACGAAAATTGTTTGCACCATCGGTCCGAAAACCGAATCCGAAGAGATGTTAACCAAAATGCTGGACGCGGGCATGAACGTCATGCGTCTGAACTTCTCCCACGGTGATTACGCAGAACACGGTCAGCGCATCAAGAATTTGCGCAACGTCATGAGCAAAACCGGTAAAAAAGCCGCTATTCTGCTCGACACCAAAGGTCCGGAAATCCGTACCATTAAGCTGGAAGGCGGCAACGACGTTTCTCTGAAAGCGGGCCAGACCTTCACTTTCACTACCGACAAATCTGTTGTGGGCAACAATGAAATCGTTGCTGTTACCTATGAAGGCTTCACTAAAGACCTGTCCGTCGGTAACACCGTTCTGGTCGACGATGGTTTGATTGGCATGGAAGTTACCGCTATCGAAGGTAACAAAGTTATCTGTAAAGTGCTGAACAACGGCGACCTGGGCGAAAACAAAGGCGTTAACCTGCCGGGCGTTTCCATTGCCCTGCCAGCACTGGCTGAAAAAGACAAACAAGACCTGATCTTCGGTTGCGAACAAGGCGTTGACTTCGTTGCAGCCTCCTTTATCCGTAAACGTTCTGACGTCGTTGAAATCCGCGAGCACCTGAAAGCGCACGGCGGCGAAAACATCCAGATCATCTCCAAAATCGAAAACCAGGAAGGCCTGAACAACTTCGACGAAATCCTCGAAGCGTCTGACGGCATCATGGTTGCTCGTGGCGATATGGGCGTTGAGATCCCGGTTGAAGAAGTTATCTTCGCGCAGAAAATGATCATCGAAAAATGTATCCGCGCACGTAAAGTCGTTATCACTGCGACCCAGATGCTGGACTCCATGATCAAAAACCCGCGTCCGACCCGTGCTGAAGCTGGTGACGTTGCTAACGCCATCCTCGACGGTACCGACGCAGTCATGCTGTCTGGTGAGTCTGCAAAAGGTAAATACCCGCTGGAAGCCGTTACCATCATGGCGACCATCTGTGAGCGTACTGACCGCGTGATGACCAGCCGTCTGGACTTCAACAACGACAGCCGCAAACTGCGCATCACCGAAGCCGTTTGCCGTGGCGCGGTTGAAACTGCAGAAAAACTGGATGCTCCGCTGATCGTCGTCGCAACCCAGGGCGGTAAATCTGCTCGCGCAGTACGTAAATACTTCCCTGATGCCACCATCCTGGCGCTGACCACCAACGAAACTACCGCGCGTCAGCTGGTGCTGAGCAAAGGCGTTGTTGCACAGGTGGTTAAAGAAATCAGCTCTACCGATGATTTCTATCGCCTGGGTAAAGAAGTTGCTCTGGAAAGCGGTCTGGCACAGAAAGGTGACGTTGTGGTGATGGTTTCCGGTGCGCTGGTTCCGAGCGGCACCACCAATACGGCATCTGTTCACGTGCTGTAATAATTCCATCGCGAATTAATTTGCTTAAAAAGCGCCCTTGCGGCGCTTTTTTATTTTCTTGATAGCCACGATTAATAAAAAATCAAATCGGATTTCACTATCCAATCCGAGATTATCTAAGATGAATCCGATGGAAGCTTTCTGTTTTCTCACGAGTTTTTAGCTGTTTTTGCACAATTCGATGCTTCTTTGAGCGAACGATCAAAAATAAGTGCATTCCCATCAAAAAAATATTCTCAACATAAAAAACTTTGTGTAATACTTGTAACGCTACATGGAGATTAACTCAATCTAGAGGGTATTAATAATGAATCGTACTAAACTGGTACTGGGCGCGGTAATCCTGGGTTCTACTCTGCTGGCAGGTTGCTCCAGCAACGCTAAAATCGATCAGCTGTCTTCTGACGTTCAGACTCTGAACGCTAAAGTTGACCAGCTGAGCAACGACGTGAACGCAATGCGTTCCGACGTTCAGGCTGCTAAAGATGACGCAGCTCGCGCTAACCAGCGTCTGGACAACGCAGCTACTAAATACCGCAAGTAATAGTATCTGTGTAATAAAAATGGCGCACATTGTGCGCCATTTTTTTTGCTCTGAATTCCCCTTCCCTGTTATTGCGTAGCGCGCACCTCAGCATCTTCTCCCGGCACACCATTTTGCGCAGACTTCACTTCTGGCCCATTGCTCGCGACCGATGCTTGCCCGACAGTGACGGTGACCGGATAACCTGCACGACGATACAACGCCCTTTCCACCAGACTGTTATCCACCGCTTTATTGTCTTTAAACTGGGTAAAGCCGGCTGGTAGCACATACGGCATGGTCTGGACGTTTTGTTCCTCTTCCGGTGACAGCGGTCGATGCACTTCGACATAGCGCATACCATTTGGCTCGACGGCGTACTTTATCGGCTCGTTGATCACTCTGACAGGCGTACCTGGTCGCACCTGCTCGAACAACGCTTTGATGTCCGGTGCATTCATGCGAATACAGCCGGAACTCACACGCAAGCCCACGCTGTCCGGCGCGCTGGTGCCATGGATCAGGTATTCACCGTTTCCATGCGCCAGACGCAGTGCAAAGCGCCCTAACGGATTATTTGGCCCCGCAGGCACTACCGGCGGTAATGTTATGCCGCGCTCCAGAGAGCGTTTACGGATGCCCGGAGTAGGGGTCCAGGTCGGATTGGGGATTTTCTGACCAACCCGCGTTTCCATTACCGGCGTTTCCAGCCCCTGCAAACCGATACCAATCGGGAATACCTGAACACTATTCTCTCCCGGCGGGAAGTAATACAGACGCAGTTCCGCCAGATTCACAATAATGCCTTCGCGTGGCGCATCTGGCAGCAATAATTGCGAGGGAATAGTGATCAGCGTTCCGGGTTTAGGGACGGGGGCAATAGTATTATTGGCTTCAAGGATCAGCATTGCGGCGGTATCAAACTTACGGGCAATCGCCTGTAGGTTTTTATCGCCTTCCTGCACGGTGTAGGTTTGATTTTGCCCGACAAGACGGCTGTTAGCCTGTGGCAAAGGGTAATCGACCGCCCAGGCGGCCTGTATAGCGCTGTAAGCGCCGATCAGCATTAACGTAATAACAGACGCGCGTTTCATACTCACTCACCCCCCTGGCGTTATTGCCGGATGACGGCAAACGTCCGATCCGGCCTACGAGTCATTGCGTTGCCTTACACGAACGCTTTCAAGTCGGTCTGAAAGTTGACGTGTTTTATCAGTTTAGCTAAGAGTTGCGGCTTTGGCGCGAATAGCCCGAATCATCGCCTCCAGCCCTTGTGAACGAGACGGTGTGAGATGCTGTGCGAGCGCCATTTTTTCAAACCACGGGCGCACATCAAAATTCACAATATCCTGGGCCGTCATGCGATCATACAAAATGAATACCACGGCAATAAGTCCTTTCACAATTGCCGCATCACTGTCGCCCTGTAATTCAATAATACCTTCAGCATTCTGCCGCATAACAATCCATACCTGACTTTGACATCCCTGAATGCTATTTTCCGGGCAGCGATCGTCGGCAGTTAATTCCGGCAGGCGCTGACCCAGTTCAATGATGTACAGGTATTTCTCTTCCCAATTAGCGCAACGCAGAAAATTACGCAACAGTTTTTCTTTATCCGGTAGCGCAGCCATAATGCCTCCCTGTTATCCCAGCAAGTGATGAATACGCTTGAGGCCCGTTACCAGGCGATCCACTTCTTCATGGGTGTTATACATGGCAATGGAAGCCCGGCACATCGCGGGAACGTGATAATAAGCCATCAATGGCATAGCGCAGTGATGCCCAGTCCGCACTGCAATTCCATAGTTATCAAGAAAGCTACCGACGTCATACGCGTGATGTTTGCCGAGGTTAAACGCAATCACGCCCAGACGGTTTTCCGGGCCGTAGAGCGTCAGATCAGGTACCTCCGCCAGTTGCTCCAGCGCATAGCGCATCATGAACTGTTCATATTCGCTGATTTCACTAAGACCCAACGCGCTAACATATTCAATGGCCGCTCCCAGACCGATAATCCCTCCGGTGTTCGGCGTTCCGGCTTCAAACCGCCAGGGGGCTTTAGCCCACGTCGTTCCCTGGCTCAGACTGACGGTTGCTATCATCGAGCCACCGCCTTCCCACGGTGGCATTTCCTGCAGCAGCGACTCTCTGGCATACAACACGCCAATGCCGGTGGGTCCATACAGCTTATGTCCGGAGAAGACATAAAAGTCGCAATCCAGCGCCTGCACGTCCACCGGGTGGTGCATGACCGCCTGCGCGCCGTCTACCAGCACTTTTGCGCCGTACTGATGCGCCAGCGCGATCATCTCCGGCAGCGGATTTTCAGTGCCCAGCACATTAGATACGTGGGTAATGGCCAACAGTTGCGTACGGTCATCAAACAGCGTCGATAGCGTTTCCAGTTGCAACGTCCCGTCGGCATTCAGTGGGATAACACGCAGTTCCGCACCTACACGGGCGCACAGCATCTGCCAGGGGACAATATTGGCGTGGTGTTCCATTTCACTGATGATGATGTTATCACCCGCCCGAACATTGCTATTGCCCCAGCTGTTCGCCACCAGGTTGATGCCCTCCGTCGTACCGCGGACAAACACCAGCTCTTCGGCTGAACGCGCGTTAATAAACAATGACGCCAGCTTACGGACATTCTCCATTTTTTCCGTTGCCTGAGCGCTGAGCGTATGAATCCCCCGATGGACAGCCGCATAGCCATGCCGATAAAACTCTGCCTCGGCATCAATCACCTGGTTGGGCTTTTGCGCACTGGCAGCACTGTCGAGGTAAGCCAGCGGTAAGCCGTTGACCTCACGCGTCAGGACCGGAAAATCGGCCCGTACTTTTTCAATGGGAAATGTCATGCTACGCCTCCCGGCAGACGTTGGGCTATCCGCGCCAGTACCTGTTGTTTCAGCGTTTCATCGCTCAGAGCTTCCGTCAGTTCAGCGGCAAACGCGTAGAGAATCATCTGTTGGGCATCCTGCTGGCCAATCCCACGCGAACGCAGATAGAACATCTGTTCATCGTCGATCCGCCCTACCGTCGCCCCGTGGCTGCATTTCACGTCATCAGCGTAGATTTCCAGTTGCGGCCTGGTATCCACTTCCGCCAGTTTACCGAGCAGCAAATTATTGTTGGTCATCTGACCATCGGTTTTAATGGCATGCTGCGCCACGTTAATCAGGCCATTAAACACCGCCCGGCCTTTATCGCTGACAATCGTTTTATGTAACTGGCGGCTGTTGCAATACCCCTTATTGTGTTCAAGCCAGGTTCGGGTATCGCAGACTTCATTTTTCACCGGCATCGCCAGGCTGTTAAGGCGCAGTGTGCTGTTCTCCCCATTAAGCTGGGTACTGGTGTTATGGCGTAATACCGCACCACCGAGTAAGAAGCTGTAGCTCACCGCCGTCGCATCTGCCCCTAACTGGATATCGTTATGCGCGAAATGGTGGCTAACCGGATTCTCAAACGCCAGTTTGATATGGTGAAAATGGGCATTTGCCGCCACGTTCATCGTTAAGCGTGCACCGGTAAAATGTCGATGCGCATTCAGGCTAACATAGTGCTCAATGACGGTAGCCTCTGCACCTTCGGCCAGTTCAAGATGGTGACGATAGTGCGCGGTATTCACCTCATCACCTGCCAGCCCCTGGGTGATGTGCATCAACAGCAGCGGTTTCGCTGGACGTTGATATCGTTTGACCTGAATGTGCGTGACGCTGCGTGAGAGGCTTTCGGTCAGATGCAGGAACACCTCTGGCTGGATAGCCGCAGGGAGCGCCTGACGCGCATCATCAACGGTAATGTCAAAACCGCTACCTTCTGTGCTGTCGCTCAGCGTTGGAGAGAATTGCCCGTCGACAAATACCAGTCGTATGGCATCAATAGCCGGTGCCAACGCTTCACACTGGGCTGACGTTATCTCAGCAACATCACTGACAAACTGGCTGTTGGTTAACCCTTCCAGCGGCGTGTATTTCCAGTCCTCATGTTTACGCGTCGGCAACCCCAGCCGCAACATCTGTTGCAGGTGTTGTTGCGCATGCTGTGAGCGACGCTCACCCTGCGCTTCAAACAGATGATGCCACTGCTGGAGCACATTACTGCTGTTCACTAAGCCAGCCATACCCTTGCTCCTCCAGCTGTTTAACCAACGTAAAATCACCGGACTTCACAATGCGCCCCTGGTAGAGAACGTGGACGTAATCGGGTTTGATATAGTCGAGGATTCGCTGGTAGTGGGTGACGATAATAAATGAGCGTTGCCCGTCGCGTAGCGAGTTCACGCCGTCTGCGACGATTTTCAGCGCATCGATATCCAGCCCGGAGTCCGACTCATCCAGAATGCACAACTGAGGCTCCAGTACCGCCATTTGCAAAATGTCATTACGCTTTTTCTCTCCGCCGGAGAAGCCCACGTTGACCGAACGGGTGAGCAAATCTTCCGGCATCTTCAGCAACGCAATTTTTTCTTCCATCAGATCCTGGAAGTCAAACCTGTCCAGCGACTCTTCGCCACGGTAGCTGCGCACAGCATTCAGTGCCGTTTGCAGGAAAAACTGATTACTGACGCCGGGGATTTCTACCGGATACTGAAATGCCATAAAGATGCCTTCACCGGCACGGTCTTCCGGTGACAGTTCCAGTAAATCCTTACCGTTGAATTCTACCGTCCCGCCAGTGACTGCATAATCTTCTCGTCCGGCGAGTGTCGCAGACAACGTGCTTTTCCCGGAACCGTTCGGCCCCATAATGGCGTGGACTTCTCCGGGGCGAATCTCAAGACTCAGCCCACGCAGTATCGCCTTATCTTCCACACTGACCTGTAAATCTTTAATGCTTAACATGTGCTTTCCTTAAATTTTAGCCGACGCTGTGTTCAAGACTTATGGCGAGAAGTTTTTGCGCTTCCACAGCAAATTCCAGCGGCAGCTCAGAGAACACGTCTTTACAGAAACCATTGACGATCATCGAGATAGCATCTTCTTCGCTGATGCCACGTTGCAGGCAGTAAAACAGCTGATCTTCGCCAATGCGCGAGGTCGTCGCTTCATGTTCAAGCTGAGCGCTGTTGTTACGGCACTCCACATACGGGAAGGTATGCGCCCCACAGTCCGCCCCGATCAGCATCGAATCACATTGGGTATAGTTGCGGGCGTTAGTGGCGGTAGGCATAATTTTCACTAAGCCGCGGTAGCTGTTCTGGCTATGTCCGGCAGAAATCCCTTTCGAGATAATGGTCGATTTCGTGTTCTTGCCAATGTGGATCATTTTGGTGCCGGTATCGGCCTGCTGATGACCGCTGGTCAGCGCAACGGAGTAGAATTCGCCGATCGAATTATCACCGCGCAAAATGCAGCTCGGGTACTTCCAGGTAATGGCTGAACCGGTCTCTGACTGCGTCCATGACATTTTGCTGTTTTCGCCTTCACACAGCGCACGTTTGGTCACGAAATTCAGGATGCCGCCAGTATTGCCATCGCCGGGGAACCAGTTTTGTACCGTTGAATACTTCACCTCAGCATCTTTATGGATGATCACCTCAACCACCGCCGCATGCAGTTGGTAACTGTCACGCACCGGTGCCGAACAACCTTCGATATAGCTGACGTAACTCCCCTCATCCGCCACCAGAATCGTGCGTTCAAACTGTCCGGTTTTTTCTGCATTGATACGGAAATAGGTCGACAGTTCCATTGGGCAACGCACGCCTTTCGGCACATAAATAAACGTGCCGTCTGATGCTACCGCCGCATTCAGCGCGGCAAAGAAATTGTCATTCCCCGGGACGACGGTACCGAGGTATTTTTTTACCAGTTCAGGATGATCGTGGATGGCTTCGCCGAACGAGCAGAAAATAATACCCTGTTCCGCCAGCTTATCGCGGTAGGTCGTTGCGACTGACACCGAATCGAAAATGGCATCCACCGCCACCTCTTTGCCTTCACGGACCGGCACGCCAAGCTGCTCGAACGCGTCTTCAACCTCTTTGCTTAAAAATGCATTCGCGCCCGTTTGTTGCACCGCGCCCGGCTCAGAGGCGCAGGTTTCATCACAATTACCGCAAGAAGGTGCAGAGTAATAGCTGTAATCCTGGTAGTTCAGTTTGTCATAGTGCGCTTTTAGCCAGTGTGGTTCTTCCATGGTCAGCCACGCGTTAAACGCATTCAGACGGAATTCCAGCATCCAGTCGGGTTCATTTCGTTTTGCCGAAATCGCGCGCACGACCTCTTCGTTGATCCCTTTGGCCAGCTCATCGGTTTTGAGTTGGGTAAAGAACCCCTCTTTGTAATTGAGGTGCCCGCCAGCCCAGGTGTTGACATCGTCAGTTGCTTCAGTATTACGAGACATAGTACCGCCTATACCCCAAAGCTTTCGCCACAGCCACATTCGTTCTGGGCTTTCGGGTTATGAAATTTAAATAACTGATTTAATCCTTCACGCACGAAATCGACTTCAGTTCCATCGATAAACGGCATCGCCTGTAACGGGACATAAAGTCTGGCGCCATCCGTTTCAAACAGAAGATCGTCTTTCTCAGGTTGCTTGACGGTGTCCAGCACATAGCCGAATCCCGCGCACCCGGTTTGTTTCACGCCTAACCGCACACCCAACATATCGGGTTGCCTTGCCACCAGTTCACGGATATGCGCCGCTGCCGCTGGCGTTAACGTCAGCCCGCGCCACGCAAAATCGTTGGGATTAAATGTTCCTGAATGCAATTCCATAGGGTTACCTCGAGTCACTAGCTTTTAAGCTATAACACCATGTTAGTGATAATGATTATCACTTCAACCCCTCAACAGCAGGGGCATTCGGGTTAACCGCCCTTTTTGACGACTTTTATTAAGCATAGACCCTGCGGCGAGGGTTAACAGGGATGGATTTTTTTATTCAATACATTGATTAATAATAGATTATGAATGTGTAATCGTTCCGGCAGGTCAAATGCTAAAAGATGTATAGATAATGTCTATTTAAGGGATAGGTGGGGATGACTACGGGGGAGCAATACGGCCCAAAGCGCATGTGGGCCATAAAAAACCCTTAAGTCTGCTTGCTGGCAGGCTTAAGGGTTCCGGCCCCATCCGGCGCTTATCTCCGGCACTCACAATGGCTTAGCTCTTGAAGGGGCGATCAGAAGAATCTCATACACTGATAAATTTTTTTTAACACAAATTGCGCTTTGACTATTTTATAAACACACTCAATCACATAGTTAGCACTGTGTCTCATTCAGTGCGTCCAGCAACAGTCGCAACCCCGCAGGCTGGTGATCGCGGGAAAGATATAAACCATAAATCGGCAGGCGTTTAGGCTGTAGTTGGGGTAGAAGTCGTATTAATCTCCCCTGCGCCAGCCCTTCTCTCGCCTCCTGCTCAGGTACCAACGCAATCCCCATCCCCGCCAGGGCGGATTCACATAGCAGTGACGAGATACCGGCGCTTAAATTACCTTTAATGGCCACAGTGACGGCTTGCCCTTGCGCAGCCAGAAAATGCCATGACTTTCCGGCGAATCCGCTGTAATAAAGGCAATTATGCTGCGCAAGATCGTCGACGTTTTTTGGGATGCCATGCTGGTTAAGATAATCCACGGAGGCACATAACACCGATTCACAATCCCCTAAGCGCCGGGCAATCGTTCCGGGTTCGGGGTTTTCCGTGATGCGGATCGCCACATCGATACGCTCTCCAACCAGGCTTACCGGTTGATTGTTGATCTCAACTTCAATGCGGAGGTCAGGATAGCGAGCAAGAAACGCGGGCAGCACCGGCGCCAGAATATGTATGGCGGTAAAATGTGCACACGCCACACGTAGCGTGCCCGATGGAGTTTGCGCGAGCCCGGCGGCACCGATATCTCGCGAAAGCTGTGCCAGGGTGCGGGTTTTCACCAATGCCTCTTCACCGGCAGGCGTGATTGTCAAGCGCCGTGACGAACGATGGATAAGCCGCGCCCCGGTCCACTTTTCCATCTCATCCAGATAGCGACTGACCATCGGCCGGGAAAGCCCCAGCGCGCGCGCGGCGGCACTCAAACTGCCTAAATCACAGATATGGTTAAAAACTGTTGCCGCCATGACTCTGTCCATTGCATCCCATCCGATCGTTTTATGAAACTCAGCATGTCCTGATATGGGAATTCTAACAGATCCGAATTTCCTTAAAATACGGGAACGATCAAAAGACAATGTCCTGCACAAGGTTCCCCGTTATGAAAATCAATACACTGGCTATGCTGTTACCCCTGTTTGCCTCTTCGGCATTTGCCGCTCCACTACAGTTGGATGTCTACAATCCGCAGGAAAAGGCTATTTTCCCGGTCTCTTCTACGCTGGTGTCCGGCCCGAAAGAAGCGATTTTGTTTGATGCCCAATTCAGCACCAAAGACAGTGAAAAACTGGTGCAACTGATTCGCACCAGCGGTAAGACGCTGAAAGCCATTGTGATCACGTCTGGCGATCCGGATTTCTACTTTGGCCTTGAGCCACTTGTCAAAGCCTTCCCCGGTGTCAAGGTGTTGGCTACGCCGCACGTGGTGGATCATATTCGTGCCACCAAAGAAGCCAAATTACAGTTCTGGGGCCCACAGATGAAAGATGGCGCGCCAACATCGCTCACTGTACCGCAGGCCACCACGCAAACACGCTTTACGGTTGATGGCGAAACGCTGGAATTACGCCATCCTAATGACTATGCGGCGTATGTCTGGATCCCGGCGAACCGCGCCATCATTGGCGGAACCGGTATCGCTTCAGGTATTCACGTCTGGACAGCGGACACGCAGTCATCGGCAGAGCGCACGGCATGGCGAAACGTGCTGAGTGAAATGCAGCAATTACATCCCACTCAGGTGATTCCCGGTCATTATATTGGTGAACGCCCGACGGGTGATAAAGCGATTCACTTCACCCAGGATTATTTGCAGTCGTTTGAGCAGGCGCTGGGCGCGAAAAAAGGTTCAGCCTACGTGATAAAAACAATGACCGCAGCGTGGCCGGGCCTTGCAGACGAAAGCTCTCTGGAGCTGAGTGCGAAAGTGAATACCGGTGAGATGAAGTGGTAAACAAGGTTTAAGGCAAAAAATAACCCCGAACACATGTGTCGGGGTTTTTATTACGACAGGCATACCGGAATCAATGAACGCCCAGGCGCCAGGCAAAATAGATCTCTTCTTTCAGTTCAGTCGAAGAGAGCGTTAATAAATCGGCAAACTCCAGCTCTAATTGTTTCAATCTTTTCAGGTACTGAGCTGGTGAAAGATCGGTTTTATCACGACGTAAAAATTCTATTGCCAGTTGGGCCGGGTCTAATTGGGTAGACATATCATCCTCGCTTGTGTTCAGAACCTGCACAGTATAACACCATTACCTGCGCAGATAATGACCAAACTCAACATGCATCACAAAATAGCGGTCGTCAGTCGCGAGGTGCAGCATAACCGACCCTGCTCATCAAAGATCTCGATTTGCCACACCTGATGACGTGAACCGGTATGCACAGGGCTGCACACCCCTCTGACGAGCCCTTCACGTGCAGAACGAACGTGGTTGGCGTTAATCTCAAGGCCCACCACTTTTTGAGTGCCCATCGTACACAGATATCCAGCCACCGAGCCAATGCTCTCAGCCAGCACGACAGACGCCCCGCCGTGCAGCAAACCAAAGGGTTGTTTGGTGCGATGGTCCACGGGCATTGTGGCTTCCAGAGTATTGTCGCCGATATGCACAAAACGAATATCGAGCAGCCCGACCATATTTCCTTCACCCATGGCGTTGAGCGCCTCGAGTGTGACTTCACGTTTCCAGATCATCCTATAATCTCCAGTAATGCCTGTAATGGGTGGCGAACGCCTGTGCCTTCTACGCGTTTAACCTGGCTTCGACATGAATATCCGGCAGCCAGACAACGGTTACGCGGCAATCGTTGCATTGCCTGGTGCCATGATAACTCATAGATCCCCAGTGAGTTCTGATGATTCTTCACTTCGTGACCATAGGTACCCGCCATCCCGCAGCACCCCACGCTGACGTTTTCCAGTTTGGCCCCAAACCGGGCAAAAATCGCGGCCCACTGCGCAGGCGCTCCCGGCAGAGCGGTCACTTCGGTACAGTGTCCGAAGAAGTACCACGGTTCGCCACCGATAGCGACCGGCGGTTGTGACGCCAGTACAGCCGATAACCACTCATTGACCAGTAAGACATGGAAATCACCGCGCTGCTCGCCGAGCGCCAGCGTGTATTCATCGCGATAACATAGCACCAGCGCCGGATCGACACCGACCATTGGGATATTCAGCTTTGCCACCCGGTTGAGGAATTCAGCGGTCTTTTTCGCCGTTTTTGCAAACCGGTTTAAAAAGCCCTTTATATGCTGCGCTTTGCCGTTAGGCGAGAATGGCAACAACACCGGCTGCAAACCCAATTTTTCTACCAGTCGGATGAAATCAGCCACTACCTGTGCATCGTAATAGCTGGTGAAAGGGTCCTGCACCACCAGCACCGTACGTGCTTTTTGCTCCTGGCTGAGAGCTTCAAGCTGTTCCAGCGTCATATTGGCCGAACGATGCCCGACCAGCTGTCGTTGTAATGATGGTGCAGACAACAGCGGCAAATCCACCATGCCGATGTGTTTTTTAGCCAGATTACGTACCAGCGGTTGATTGATGAAAAAGTTGAACGTTTTAGGTGCGCGCGCCATCAGCGGTGCATAACTCTCAACGGTGGCGACCATGTGATCGCGAAGCGGGCGCAGATAGCGCGTGTGATACAGCTGCAGGAAGCGCGAGCGGAATTCCGGAACGTCAATTTTTATCGGGCACTGCGTAGAACAGGCTTTACATGCCAAACACCCGGACATCGCCTCTTTCACTTCATGCGAGAAATCATACTCGCCCTTACGTGCATGCCAGCTGTTCCGGGTTCGGGCGATTAGCGTACGTAAACTGGCACGTTTTTCTGGCAACTCTTTTTCCAGTTTCACGGGGTCGATCCCACGATCGGCCAACAGGCGCAACCATTCCCGTACCAGCGTTGCCCGCCCTTTTGGCGAGTGAATGCGATTGAGGCTAATTTTCATCGACGGACACATCGGGCTTTTGGCATCGAAGTTAAAGCATAACCCGTTGCCGTTACACTCCATTGCCCCACGCCACTCCTGTCGAACGGCCAGCGGGATTTGACGATCGTAAGTCCCACGTTTAACCGCATCCACTTTCATCATTGGCGCATCGATGGCTTCCGGAGGGCAAATTTTCCCCGGATTGAGCCGGTTTTGCGGATCAAACGCCGACTTCACTTTGCGCAGTTCGCGATACAGTTCCTCGCCAAAGAATGCCGGACTGTACTCAGCACGGAAACCTTTCCCGTGTTCGCCCCATAGCAGACCACCGTATTTGGCCGTCAGCGCCACCACATCATCAGAGATGCGCTTCATCAGCACTTCTTGTTGCGGATCGCACATATCCAGCGCGGGTCTGACGTGCAGCACCCCGGCATCCACGTGACCAAACATGCCATAGCTCAGGCCATGACTATCGAGTAGCGCACGGAACTCGGCAATATAGTCGGCCAGGTGTTCCGGCGGTACGCAGGTATCTTCGGCAAACGGAATCGGCTTCGCAGAGCCTTTGGCATTACCCAGCAGACCAACGGCCTTTTTCCGCATGGCGTAGATGCGCTCGACACCAGCCAGTTCGGTACACAGCTGCCAGCCAATTACGCCGGCTTCCTGCCGGGCAATTAGCCCGTCCAGACGTTCACACAGCGCACTGACCTGAGAATCAATTAATGCTTCATCGTCACCAGCAAACTCGACGATATTCAGCCCGAGCATCTCTTTATCCGGGACATCGGTAATCAATTCGCTGACGGAGTGCCAGACAATATCTTCACGCGCCAGATTAAGCACTTTTGAATCGACGGTTTCGACCGACAGCGCGCGCGCTTCCACCATCACTGGCGCATTACGCAATGCAGAGTCAAACGAATCGTATTTGACGTTGACCAGTCGCCGAACTTTAGGCAGCGGCGTGATATCAAGGCGGGCTTCGGTGATAAAGGCCAGCGTACCTTCGGACCCCGTAAGGATGCGGGTTAAATCAAACTCGGTCATCTCATCATTGAAGACGTGCCGCAGGTCGTAGCCGGTTAAAAAGCGATTGAGCTTTGGAAACTTGTCAATGATCAACTGTCGGTTCTCACGACACCGTTCATAAACCGTCTTATAGATGCGCCCAATCGCCGTATTGTTTTTACCGAGCATTTCGGCAAATTCAACCGGCATCGGCTGGGTATCGAGAATATCCCCGCCCATCAATACCGCGCGAATACCCAGCACGTGATCGGAGGTTTTACCGTAGACCAGCGAACCTTGCCCGGAAGCGTCGGTGTTGATCATTCCCCCCAACGTCGCCCGGTTACTGGTGGACAATTCAGGCGCAAAGAAATAGCCGTAGGGTTTCAGATATTGGTTAAGCTGATCTTTTATCACCCCCGCCTCTACCCGCACCCAACCTTCCTGCACATTGATTTCAATGATGCGGCTCATGTAACGGGACATATCAACAATAATGCCCTGATTAAGCGCCTGCCCGTTGGTGCCTGTGCCGCCGCCGCGAGGGGTAAAAATCAACGACGAAAAGAGCGGTTCTGACGCCAGGCGGGCAATAAGCGCCACATCAGCCGTCGAACGAGGGAAAACCACGGCATCAGGCAGAAGCTGATAGATACTGTTATCCGTCGACATTGTCAGACGATCGGCATAGCTCGTTGCCGTATCGCCCGTGAACCCTTGCTGCTCCAGCGCCTGCAAAAAATTGAGCACCAGTTGAACGACACCTGGCGCCTGAGAAATTTGTGGAATCATTATAGTGACCCTTTCCTGCGGTCTGTGTTGTGAATTTAATCGTTTGCGTGTTGCTTTGTTTGTTGTATCACATTTTTTTCTAATACGCTCAGCAGATTTACAGGCAGAATCCGCCTGTTCAAAACCGCTGAAATTGCTCATCATTATAGAGTGTGATTAACGTGTTCACGTCGCGTCAACGTTCTGACGCAAAGACAAAGGTGAAAAGTATTTATGGTAAATTTCCGTCAGCCCAGGGATATTGCACAAGTGCTGCTATCGGTGCTGTTTTTAGCCATCATGATTGTGGCCTGTCTCTGGATTGTGCAACCCTTTATCCTCGGTTTTGCCTGGGCAGGTACGGTGGTCATTGCGACCTGGCCCATCCTGATACGTATACAAAAATTGCTGTGGGGACGCCGTTCGCTGGCCGTGCTGGTGATGACCCTGTTGTTAGTTCTGTTATTTATTATTCCTATCGCTCTGTTGGTCAACAGCATCGTTGATGGCAGTGGTCCCCTGATTCATGCCGTTACCGCCGGTGATATGACGCTGCCGGATCTGGCGTGGTTAAACAGTATTCCTCTGGTGGGTGCCAAACTCTATGGCGCATGGCACAGCCTGTTGGATATGGGCGGTTCGGCTATCATGGCTAAGGTTCGTCCCTATATCGGTACCACAACCACCTGGTTTGTTGGTCAGGCCGCGCATATTGGCCGCTTTATGATGCACTGTGGCTTGATGTTGCTATTCAGCGCCCTGCTGTACTGGCGCGGTGAGCAGGTGGCGCTAGGCATTCGCCACTTCGCCTGCCGTCTTGCATCAAAACGCGGTGACGCGGCAATCCTGTTGGCAGCACAGGCCATTCGTGCGGTTGCATTAGGCGTGGTCGTCACCGCGCTGGTACAGGCCGTCCTCGGCGGTATTGGTCTGGCGGTAACGGGGGTACCTTACGCGACGCTACTGGCGGTGTTGATGATCCTCTCCTGTCTGGTGCAACTGGGGCCTTTACCGGTGCTGATTCCGGCCATTATCTGGCTTTACTGGACAGGTGATTCTACCTGGGGCACGGTGCTGTTGGTGTGGAGTGGCGTGGTCGGAACACTGGATAACGTTATTCGTCCCATGCTGATCCGTATGGGGGCTGATTTGCCGTTGATCCTTATTCTTTCCGGGGTTATCGGCGGGTTGATTGCATTCGGTATGATTGGTCTGTTTATCGGCCCAGTGGTACTGGCTGTTTCATGGCGCCTGTTCTCCGCATGGGTCAATGAAGCCCCTGCACCGGGCACTGACCCGGATAAAATTCTCGAAGAAATCGCTGAAATCGAAAGCAATAAGTAATACAACATCAGGCGGCAACATTGCCGCCTGATTGTTTACTATTGCTGATAAATACATCGCAACTCCCCGAACCAACCCCAGCCCCAGCCCTGTGGGAGTACTCATTTATGTCGCAAATTCTTTACAGTTTTTAAACTATTGAGATGAATCTGATCGACGTGAAAAACCAGCATGCCTACTATTACCCCAAGGCTTTAGATCAACACATTGATTTATAAGCATGGAAATCCCCTGAGTGAAATAACGAATTGCTGTGTGTAGTCTTTGCCCAACTCCCACGTTGGGCTTTTTTTTATCCTGCATTTCCACGTCCCATCACGGCCTACATCACATCAGCTAGCCAATTGTTTTATTTCACTCTCACGCCAAATGCACCAACTTCACAGATTAATAACAAATAATATTGCACAAGATACTGTGACTCTCTTCAAGCCGAAATATCCACAACAATGCTATTACTATTCCACCGTCTTTTATGAAGTGATGAAATAATGAACGCATTAGAATTGCAGGCTATCCGCCATATTTTTGCTATGACGGTGGAAGAAAGCGCCGCGTATATCGCGCGTGATGGCGACATTGTTGCCTGGCAACAATGGGAAAGTGGGGAAAAAGAAATCCCGGAAAACATCGCGTGCATTTGTGCAGAAATGAAAGCCAAGAGAAAGTTAAGAATTAACGCGATCATCGAAAAAATAAATAATCGTATTGGTAATAACACAATGCGTTTTTTCCCCGATCTGGTTTCTTTTCAGGCAGTTTATAACCACGACAATTTTCTCGACTGGAAAATCTACCAATCTGCTGCAGTGGAACTCTATGCACACAACCTCGAGCGTTTGTGTTAGGCGGTCATAACGCCAGCACTACGTTGCAACACGGGCACCCGACATTATGCCCTCGCTCACGCGCAGTCTGCATACTATTTGGGCTAACACGCCCTACGCGACACAAAATACAACATCCATTTAGCCTCTTCGCCGAGTAACACATTATGAAAAACACCTATTTCTCTACTGCGATAGGGCTGTACCTTAATTACCTGGTACACGGTATGGGGGTCATTCTGATGTCCCTCAATATGTCCTCACTTGAACAGCAGTGGCAAACCAATGCAGCGGGGGTCTCGATTGTCATCTCCTCCCTTGGTATCGGTCGGTTAAGCGTTTTATTAGTTGCAGGCATGCTGTCCGATCGCTATGGGCGCAGACCGTTTATCATTTTTGGCATGATCTGCTACCTCATCTTCTTTTTTGGCATCATCAATACTCACAGCATTGTGATTGCCTACGCCTTTGGTTTTTTAGCGGGAATGGCAAACAGTTTTCTTGATGCCGGAACCTACCCCAGCCTGATGGAAGCCTTCCCCCGTTCACCCGGCACCGCCAATATCCTGATTAAAGCCTTTGTGTCCAGCGGCCAGTTTCTGTTGCCGATGGTTATCAGCCTGCTGGTGTGGGCTGAACTCTGGTTTGGCTGGTCTTTCTTGCTGGCGGCGGGAATTATGGCGGTCAACGGCATATTTTTGTTTCGCTGCCGCTTCCCTGCACATCCGGGGCCGAAGCATTCCATCATGCCATCATCCTCTTTACAGGAACCTATTCAGCCGAAGCATGGTTGTTCCCTTCTCGATCTGGGGAGTTACACCCTGTATGGCTATATCTCGATGGCCACATTTTATCTGGTTAGCCAGTGGCTGGCACAGTATGGTCAGTTTGTCGCCGGTATGCCGTATACGTTATCTATCAAGCTGTTAAGTATTTACACCTGTGGTTCTCTGCTGTGCGTATTCATTACTGCTCCCCTGGCGAGAAAAGCGGGTCGTGCCACGTCTCTGTTGATGCTGTACACCTTTATCTCCTTTGTCGCGCTGCTGGCAGTTTGCCTGCATCCAACGACCTGGGTCGTGATTACATTCGCCTTTGTCATCGGGTTCTCATCAGCCGGAGGCGTCGTGCAAATCGGTCTAACGCTAATGGCCGCTCGCTTCCCGCAGGCGAAAGGTAAAGCTACCGGTATTTACTACAGCGCGGGCAGTATCGCGACCTTCACGATCCCACTGATTACCGCCAGGCTCTCCGAAACCAGTATTGCGCACATCATGTGGTTTGATGCGGGTATCGCTGCGTTCGGTTTCCTGTTGGCACTGTTTATTGGTTATCGCAGCCGGCTTGCAGCAAAGCGTCAGTTAAACATGGCACCACTCGCACAATAACGCGGGTGCAATATTGTTCCCCTCTTCTGCAAAATAATTGGACGTATTTTTAAAATAACGGCAAAACGTCGGTCTGACGAATTAGGTTTCACAGTTTGATATGCAATATACCTGGTAACTTAAACGCCATGCTATGTAGGTACAATAACTACTGCCCGGTATATTAATCACAAGGTCGCCGAAATTTAAACTACACCGACGAGCACAGAATAATTTTAAAATCCGCAAGGAGTTGTGAAAAAATGTCTCAGAAAAAGACCTTTAACACGCCATTTCTTCTGGCGATAACCTGTATTTATTTAAGTTATTTTTTACACGGTATTAGCGTCATCACACTGGCGCAAAACATGACCTCCCTGGCTGAAAAGTTTTCAACCGATAATGCAGGGATTGCCTATCTAATTTCCGGCATTGGTCTTGGTCGACTGGTCAGTATTTTATTCTTTGGCGTTCTCTCAGATAAGTTCGGTCGTCGGGCTATCATTCTGTTAGGCGTTATTCTATATATGCTGTTCTTCTTCGGTATTCCCGCCAGCCCCAATCTGATGATTGCCTTTATTCTGGCTGTATGCGTTGGCGTAGCGAATTCAGCGCTGGATACCGGCGGTTATCCGGCGTTAATGGAATGTTTCCCCAAAGCATCCGGCTCGGCGGTTATTCTGGTTAAAGCCATGGTGTCGTTTGGCCAGATGATTTACCCCATCGTCGTCAGCACCATGCTGCTCAACCATGTCTGGTACGGCTATGCGGTCATCATCCCGGGTGTACTGTTCGTGGTCATCACCCTGATGCTGTTAAAAAGTCGCTTTCCCAGCCAGATGGTGGACGCGGGTCTCGCCAAAGATCTGCCACAGATGAACAGTAAACCCCTGGTCTGGCTGGAAGGTGTCGCTTCCGTGCTGTTTGGGGTTGCCGCATTCTCAACCTTTTATGTCATCGTGGTCTGGATGCCGAAATATGCCATGGCATTTGCTGGCATGGCGGAAACTGACGCACTAAAAACCATCTCTTACTACAGCATGGGATCGCTGGTCTGCGTATTCATCTTTGCTGCCCTCCTGAAGAAAATGGTTCGCCCCATTTGGGCTAACGTTTTTAACGCTGGTCTGGCAAGCATTACCGCTGCGGTCATTTATTTGTATCCCTCTCCGCTGGTTTGTAACGCAGGTTCGTTTCTGATTGGCTTTTCTGCTGCTGGCGGTATTTTACAGCTCGGTGTCTCGGTGATGTCAGAGTTTTTCCCGAAGAGCAAAGCCAAAGTCACCAGTGTTTATATGATGATGGGTGGTGTAGCCAACTTTATTATCCCACTGATCACCGGATACCTTTCTAACATCGGCCTGCAATACATCATTTTGCTGGACCTTGCATTTGCTCTGCTGGCATTCATCACCGCCATCATCGTCTTTATTCGCTATTACCGCGTATTTGATATCCCCCAAAATGATGTGCGGTTGGGCGAACGTTATTTTCAATAAATTGTTTAGAAGGAGTATCAAATGGACGTAACTGCAAAATATGAACTGATTGGTCTGATGGCCTACCCTATCAGACACAGTCTGTCCCCTGAAATGCAAAATAAAGCATTAGAAAAAGCGGGTCTGCCTTTTACCTACATGGCATTTGAAGTCGATAACTCAACGTTTGCTAATGCAATTGCTGGTTTAAAAGCGTTAAAAATGCGCGGCACCGGGGTATCTATGCCCAATAAACAGTTGGCCTGTGAATATGTTGATGAATTAACACCTGCCGCCAAACTGGTTGGCGCAATCAACACCATCGTTAATGATGATGGCTACCTGCGTGGTTACAACACCGACGGCACCGGCCATATTCGCGCGATTAAAGAAAGCGGCTTCGATATTAAAGGTAAAACCATGGTACTGTTGGGCGCGGGCGGCGCGTCTACAGCCATTGGCGCTCAGGCAGCCATTGAAGGCATCAAAGAAATTAAGATCTTTAACCGTAAAGATGAGTTCTTTGAAAAGGCGCAGGCATTCGCTAAACGTGTTAATGAAAACACCGACTGCGTTGTCACCGTGATCGACCTTGCCGATCGACAGGCATTTGCCGAGGCACTCGCCAGCGCGGATATTTTGACCAACGGCACGAAAGTCGGCATGAAACCGCTGGATAACGAATCTATTGTGACCGACGTTTCCCTGCTTCGCCCGGAACTGCTGGTGACCGAATGCGTGTATAACCCGCATATGACCAGGTTGTTGCAACAGGCACAACATGCCGGTTGCAAAACGATTGATGGTTACGGCATGTTGTTGTGGCAAGGGGCTGAGCAGTTCAAGCTCTGGACCGGGAAAGATTTCCCGCTGGAGTATGTCAAACAGGTTATGGGTTTTGCAGCCTGATGGGCAGTATTTGTGAATAGTTAAAGGGTAATCAATGAAAACCGTAACCGTAAGAAACCTCGTGATTGGCGAGGGTGCGCCGAAGATCATTGTCTCACTGATGGGTAAAGACATCTCAACGGTAAAAAGCGAAGCACTGGCCTATCGCGAAGCGGATTTCGACATCCTGGAATGGCGTGTTGACCATTTCGCAGATGTCGCTTCCATTGACGCAGTACTGGAAGCCGCACGTGCGATCCGTGATGTGATGGCGGATAAACCGTTGCTGTTCACCTTCCGTAGTGCCAAAGAAGGGGGTGAACAGGCTCTGTCCGTCGAAAACTATATTGCATTAAACCGCGCAGCAGTGGACAGCGGTCTGGTAGATATGATCGACCTGGAGCTTTTCACCGGTGATGAACTGGTTAAAGCGACCGTCGAGCATGCGCACGCAAAAAATGTCTTCGTTATTATGTCGAATCATGATTTTCACAAGACACCAGCAGCCGATGATATTGTCCAGCGACTGCGTAAAATGCAGGAACTTGGTGCAGATATTCCCAAAATCGCGTTGATGCCGCAAAGCAAAGCGGATGTGCTAACATTGCTTAGCGCAACGCTGGAAATGCAGGAACGCTACGCCGACCGCCCAATTATTACCATGTCAATGGCGAAAACCGGTGTGATCTCACGACTGTCCGGCGAAGTTTTCGGCTCAGCGGCGACGTTTGGTGCGGTGAAAAAAGCCTCGGCCCCAGGACAAATCTCCGTAACCGATCTACGTACCGTTCTGACAATATTACACCAGGCTTAATAGCCCAATATTTTTAAATTGCAATAAATAACGCCCTGCCCCAGATATTCGTTTTACCACGAATATCTGGCAGACGATTAAATATTTTCAAATAACGCAAAATACTATTATCGAATATAGCGATAGGCATTCGCACGAATATAACCTGGAGTTTATATGAAACTTTCAAGACCAACACGCTTAAATGGTCGGGTACCGGTATTATCTGCAGCTGACGCAATTGATTATATTCCGGATGAAGCCACACTCTGCGTATTAGGCGCTGGCGGTGGGATACTTGAAGCCACAACATTAATTAATGCACTAGCCGAGAAATATAAAAATAGCCAATCCCCACGTAATTTGTCGCTAATTAGCCCGACAGGACTGGGCGACCGTGCAGACCGGGGTATTAGTCCACTGGCACAGGAAGGTTTAGTTAAATGGGCGTTGTGCGGCCACTGGGGACAATCCCCACGGATATCCGACCTCGCGGAACAAAATAAAATAGCCGCCTACAACTATCCACAAGGCGTATTAACTCAAACCCTGCGTGCCTCTGCGGCCCATCAGCCAGGTATTTTGAGTGATATCGGCATTGGCACGTTTGTCGATCCCCGCCAACAAGGTGGCAAACTCAATGAAGTGACCACCGAAGATCTGATCAAACTGGTAGAAATTGATAACAAAGAGTATCTCTACTACAAAGCCATTGCGCCGAATATCGCCTTTATTCGCGCCACCACCTGTGATAGCGAAGGCTACGCCACCTTTGAAGATGAAGTGATGTATCTCGATGCGCTGGTCATCGCGCAGGCCGTGCATAACAACGGCGGCATCGTCATGATGCAGGTACAAAAAATGGTGAAGAAAGCCACACTGCACCCTAAAGCCGTGCGGATCCCTGGCTATCTGGTGGATATCGTCGTTATCGATCCAGAACAGACTCAGTTGTATGGCGGAGCGCCGGTTAACCGTTTTATTTCAGGCGATTTCATCCTTGATGACAGCCTGCAAACTGCCCTGCCGCTTAACCAACGTAAACTGGTGGCCAGACGTGCGCTGTTCGAAATGCGCAAAGGTGCAGTGGGTAACGTTGGCGTTGGAATTGCCGATGGTATTGGTCTCGTCGCGCGTGAAGAAGGCTGCGCCGATGACTTCATACTGACGGTTGAAACCGGGCCAATCGGTGGTATTACCTCGCAGGGCATCGCTTTTGGGGCCAACGTCAATACCCGCGCTATTCTGGATATGACCTCCCAGTTTGACTTCTACCACGGTGGCGGTCTGGATGTGTGCTATTTAAGCTTCGCCGAAGTCGATCAGCACGGCAACGTCGGTGTGCATAAATTCAATGGCAAGATCATGGGCACTGGCGGTTTTATTGATATCAGCGCCACCTCGAAGAAAATTATTTTCTGCGGCACCCTGACAGCCGGAAGTCTGAAAACAGATGTTGCCGACGGCAAATTGAATATCGTGCAGGAAGGTCGGGTGAAGAAATTCGTTAACGAATTACCTGAAATCACCTTCAGTGGAAAAATTGCCCTCGAACGTGGACTGGATGTACGTTACATCACCGAACGCGCCGTATTTACGTTAAAAGAAGATGGCCTCCATTTAGTAGAAATTGCCCCTGGTGTTTCTTTACAAGAAGACATTCTGGACAAAATGGAATTCACCCCCGTTATTTCTCCAGACCTGAAACTGATGGACGAAAGATTATTTATCGATGCCACGATGGGTTTTGTTTTGCCCGACGCCGCCAATTAAAAGGAGTACCCTGATGGACTTTTCATTAACTGAAGAACAAGAGCTGCTGCTTGCCAGCATTCGGGAACTGATCACCAGTAATTTCCCGGAAGAATATTTCCGCACCTGCGATCAGACCTCCACCTACCCTAAAGAATTTATGCGCGCGCTTGCGGATAACGGTATTTCGATGCTGGGCGTGCCGGAAGAGTTCGGTGGCATTCCGGCAGATTACGTCACGCAAATGCTGGCGCTGATGGAAGTCTCAAAATGTGGTGCGCCTGCCTTTCTGATCACTAACGGCCAGTGTATCCACAGTATGCGCCGTTTTGGCTCCGCGGAGCAGCTACGTAAAACCGCTGAAAGCACCATGGAAACGGGCGATCCGGCCTATGCGCTGGCGTTAACCGAACCGGGAGCTGGCTCAGATAACAACAGCGCCACCACCAGCTACACCCGCAAAAACGGCAAGGTGTACCTTAACGGGCAAAAAACCTTTATTACCGGTGCCAAAGAGTACCCGTATATGCTGGTTCTGGCTCGCGATCCCGAGCCGAAAGACCCGAAGAAAGCCTTTACCCTGTGGTGGGTGGATTCGAAGAAACCCGGCATCAAAGTTAATCCGCTGCACAAAATCGGCTGGCACATGTTAAGTACCTGCGAAGTCTATCTTGATGACGTTGAAGTTGACGAAAGTGATATGGTCGGCGAAGAGGGTATGGGCTTCCTCAACGTGATGTACAACTTCGAAATGGAGAGACTGATCAACGCAGCACGCAGCACCGGCTTTGCCGAATGCGCTTTCGAGGATGCCGCACGTTACGCCAACCAGCGTATCGCCTTTGGTAAACCGATTGGCCACAACCAGATGATCCAGGAAAAACTGGCGCTGATGGCGGTTAAAATCGAAAACATGCGCAATATGGTATTGAAAGTCGCCTGGCAGGCCGATCAGGAACAATCACTGCGTACCAGCGCGGCGCTGGCAAAACTGTACTGCGCGCGCACAGCGATGGAAGTTATCGACGACGCGATTCAGATAATGGGTGGTCTGGGTTATACCGATGAAGCCCGGGTATCCCGGTTCTGGCGTGATGTACGCTGCGAACGCATTGGCGGTGGCACCGATGAAATCATGATCTACGTCGCCGGACGTCAGATCCTGAAAGATTATCAAAACAAGTAAGCCGTACTATCATCCGGATAGCGGATAAACGCTATCCGGACTTACGCCAGAAAATCAGATTTCCGGCTGCAGGCATTCCTGCTCAGTCAGATTATTTTTAAACTGCTTACGATAATCGCTGGGAGTACAGCCTACGTGTCGCTGGAAGAGTTTGGCAAAGTGATCAACATTTTCATACCCCACCCGCCACGAGATTTCCGCTAACGACGCTTCCGTATTCGTCAGCGAAAATTTTGCCTCCGTCATTCGTCGTTGAATAACATAATTAATCGGCGAAATACGATACTCTTTAGTGAATTCGTGACAAATATAACTCACACTGGCGCGAAATTTTTTCGACAACTGATCGAGTGTGATTTTTTCGCGAAAGTTGTTATTCAAATACACCAGAACATCTTTAATTAACACGTCTTTTTTAATATACCCCTGCTCCGAACGATAAGCATTTTTAAAGTTTTCGTAATACAAGACGGTTAATGCGTAGGCAAAGGCATCATAAGCAGAGGATGACAGATTATTTTTACACTGCGGTATCATAATACTCAGTTCATTAAAAATACTCTTAATAACCTCCTTTCCCTGGCCGACGCTGATGACCGGACACGAGTGTAACTGCAACAGCTGGTTATCCTGCCAACCATTGAAGCGAAAACCGTACAGTGCACAGGTGTAGGTCGTGGCAGGTGCGTTGCTATCCGAGGCGACAGCATGTAACCGTCCTTGTTCTATCACCACAATATCCCCGGCGTGAGCGACATACAGTGAAGAATCAATAATTAAGCGCGCGACACCTTTTTTGACATAGATAAGTTCGGTTTCATTGTCATGCACATGGTGGCCCGACTCCCAGTTAGGATCATCACTGATGACGAATCGCGAAAATCTGGGGGTCTTCCCCTGCTCAAAAAGGGTTTCCATGGCATTATCAAAACATCGTTGATACATGACAGCCTCCACCTTTAGATGGTAAATGTGCGGAAAATTAATAGTGTTAAATGATAACGATTAACCACGTTATACAACGATATTCTATCTAAGCGAAACAAAATTATTTGCGCCGTCTGCAAGATGACACTTCTTGTCCAGGAACACTGTTAGCGTGCGTTATTTACGTTTTATACTAATTGAAAAGAATAAATGTTATTAATTCAACATTAACGATTTACATATCAGAAACAAATGCGGGCAGATATCGCTTAAAAATAGGATGCATTTCTCAATTACACCCTCGTTTACTGTTTTTACGGTGTAACCTTGCGTACACAACTTTTACTCCTCGCTTAGAAACTCCGAATCGCCGTTGCACATTTTTCTGCAAGATTGTTGGGAATGAAAACAGATTGCCCCGTCGAAAACAGGCCCCACTCTGCCGCACACTATTTTCAGTCAAATTTTCCCTACTGCCGATAATGACGCACTTCGTCATCATCCGAACGTGACTCACTGGAGATGCCATGAAAATAATAACCTGCTTTAAGTTGGTGCCTGAAGAACAGGACATTGTTATTACCCCAGAGCGCTCGCTTAACTTTGATCGGGCCGATGCCAAAATCAGTCAATTTGATCTGAATGCGATTGAAGCCGCCACACAACTTACCGCCGAAGGCGATGAGATTGTCGCCTTAACCGTGGGCGGCTCCTTGTTGCAAAACTCTAAAGTACGTAAAGACGTGCTATCCCGCGGTCCGGATAGCCTGTTTATGGTGCAGGACCCTCAGCTGGAGCATGCGCTGCCGCGCGATACCGCCCAGGCGCTGGCTTGTGCGGCTAAAAACATTAAATTCGATCTGATGCTGTTCGGGGAAGGGTCCGGCGATGTCTACGCACAACAGGTCGGTTTACTGGTAGGTGAGCTCCTGCAGCTTCCTGTGGTTAACGCGGTAAGCAACATCCAACGTAACGGCGACCGCATTCTGGTTGAGCGAACCCTTGAAGATGAAGTCGAAGTCATTGACCTGCCGCTCCCGGCAGTAATTTGCGTGACCTCGGATATCAATACACCGCGGATTCCGGCAATGAAAGCTATTCTTGGTGCCGGCAAAAAACCCGTCACCCCCTGGCAGGCCAGCGATATTGGCTGGACGCCAGCGTCACCGCTGGCGGAATTAGTCAGCCTTAGCGTTCCACCGCAGACAGAACGTAAGCACATCATTCTGGAAAATGACTCAGCAGAAGCCATTGCCGAACTGGCCGAACATCTGAAAAAAGCCCTGAACTAAGCCCAACGGAGAACAATCATCATGAGTAAGTTAGCCAACGTATGGGTGTTTAGCGATAACGTAGAACGCTATGCGGAATTAATGACCGCCGCCCGCCAGTGGGGCGAGCAGGTACACCTTATTGTGCAGGGCAACGAACAGGCCGATCAGGTGAAAGCGCTGGGTGCCGATGACATCATCGTGCTCGAACACGCCAGTGAACTGCAGCGTGTTGAAAACTACGCCGAGACTGTCTCAGCCTTACTGCAAACGCACACCGGCCTGTTGCTGATGCCTGCGTCTAAACGCGCAAAATCACTGGGCGCGCGGTTAAGCATGCAACTCAATGCGGCGATGGTAAACGACGCCACATCGGTCACTCTCGATGCAGGTGCGCTGTTTGCAGAACACCGTATGTATGGCGGTCTGGCATTCGGTAAAGAAAAACTGAATAGCGCGCTGGCGATTATCACGCTTGCCCCTGGTATGTTTGAACCAGCAGAAACCAATCCTGCGCACACTTGCCCTGTCATCTCAGCACCTTATATCACGCCACTTCATGAGATTGTTTGCCAGGAACGTCGCGCCAAATCTCTCAGCAGTGTCGATCTCAGCAAAGCCAAACGCGTGGTTGGCGTCGGTCGTGGCCTGGTGGCCGAGAGCGACCTGCAGATGGTACGCAATCTTGCCGCCGTTCTGGGTGCCGAAGTGGGTTGTTCACGCCCTATTGCCGAAGGTGAAAACTGGATGGAGCGCGAGCGCTATATTGGCGTTTCTGGTGTGTTACTGAAGTCAGACCTTTATCTGACGCTGGGCATTTCAGGACAAATTCAGCATATGGTTGGCGGTAACGGCGCGAAGATCATAGTCGCCATCAATAAAGATAAAAAAGCCCCGATCTTCAACTACGCCGATTACGGTCTGGTTGGTGACATTTACAAAGTCGTCCCGGCCCTTATCGAACAGCTCAGTCGCTAACGGCCACATTTAACGCACATATCCCGCTGCATTCGCAGCGGGAAAGGAGCAAAGAACATGTCAGATGAAAAATTTGATGCCATTGTGGTCGGTGCTGGCGTGGCGGGTGCGGTAGCAGGTTACGTGATGGCCCAGGCCGGGCTGGACGTGCTGGTTATTGAGCGCGGAAACAGTGCCGGCAGCAAAAACATGACCGGAGGACGACTCTACACGCATAGCCTGGAGCACATTATGCCCGGCTTTGCAGAGGAAGCCCCTGTCGAACGGAAAGTGACCCGCGAAAAAATCTCTTTCCTGACGGAAGAAAGTGCTGTCACTCTCGATTTCCACCGTGAAAAAGACAATACCCCAGCGCAGGACTCATATACCGTATTGCGCAACAGGCTCGATCCCTGGTTGATGGAAAAAGCCGAACAGGCCGGGGCTCAGTTTATTCCGGGCGTTCGCGTCGATTCCCTGATCCGGGAAGGCAACAAAGTCACTGGCGTGCAGGCGGGTGACGATATCCTGGAAGCCAATATCGTTATCCTTGCTGATGGCGTCAATTCCATGCTGGGACGTTCACTGGGAATGGTACCACCTTCTTCGGCACATCATTATGCCGTTGGCGTAAAAGAACTGATCGGCCTGCCGCCAGCAGTCATTGCAGATCGTTTTAATCTGTCAGGAAATGAAGGTGCCGCCTGGTTGTTTGCCGGTTCGCCATCTAATGGCCTGATGGGCGGAGGTTTCCTGTATACCAACAAAGACTCCGTCTCTCTGGGACTGGTATGTGGTCTGGGCAATATCGGGCATGCGACAAAAAGCATTCCGCAAATGTTGGAAGATTTTAAACAGCACCCCACTATTCGCCCACTGATCGCCGGCGGTGAATTGCTGGAGTATTCCGCACACATGGTGCCGGAAGGCGGCCTGGCGATGGTACCGAAGCTGGTTGATGACGGTGTGATGATAGTCGGCGACGCCGCCGGTTTTTGTCTGAACCTGGGTTACACCGTGCGTGGCATGGATTTGGCGATTGCTTCAGCAGAGGCTGCGGCCAAAACCGCCATTGCAGCGAAAGAACGTCAGGATTTCTCCGCCAACAGCCTGATGGACTACAAACGCGCCCTTGCACAGGGTTGTGTGATGCGTGATTTACAGCATTTCCGTAAGATCCCCGCGCTAATGGAAAACCCCCGTTTGTTTACCCAATACCCGCGCATGGTGGCCGATATCATGAGCGATATGTTCACCGTTGATGGCAGCCCAAACCAGCCAATTCGCAAGACCATTTTATCCCACGCGAAGCAGATTGGGCTGATGAACCTACTGAAAGACGGCATCAAGGGAGCAACCGCACTATGAGTCAGGACAACACCGTAAATGTTGACGTCAAACTGGGCGTTAATAAATTCAATGTCGATGAGGGGCATCCGCACATCATCCTTACCGAACATCCTGACATGAAAGAATTTCGCAAACTGCTGAAAGCCTGTCCTGCTGGACTGTATAAGCAGGACGAAAGTGGAAATATTCATTTTGATTCCGCAGGCTGCCTGGAATGTGGTACCTGCCGGGTTCTGTGCGGCTCGACTATCCTCGAACAATGGGAATACCCGGTTGGGACATTTGGTGTGGATTTCCGTTACGGCTAACACGTATCGCCTGTTGCACGCCGGATACAGCACATCTGTTATTCGGCAGGACGTGTACCGAAATTATCCAGGGAATAACTCATGAGTGTCACATTAACGTTTAATGCCGAACGTCGGGAAGCTTATCGACAACAAGGGTTTTGGGGGGATGCATCGCTGGGTGATTACTGGAGCCAAACAGCCCAGGCGATGCCGGACAAAATCGCTGTGGTCGATAATCACGGCGATTCATACACCTACGCCGCGCTCGACAGCGCGGCCAGCCGTCTGGCGACCTGGTTGTTAGCCTGCGGAATCCAGCCAGGTGACCGCGTCGCCTTTCAACTGCCCGGCTGGTGTGAATTTACCCTTATCTATCTGGCCTGTCTGAAAACCGGAGCGGTTTCCGTACCACTACTTCCTGCCTGGCGCGAAGCCGAGCTGGTATGGGTACTGAACAAATGCAAGGCAAAGATTTTTTTCGCACCTACGCTGTTTAAACAAACCCGGCCGGTAGATCTGATCCTGCCCTTGCAAAACCAGCTGCCGCATCTGCAACAGATTGTTGCCGTCGATAAGCTGGCACCCGCGACAGACTCACTGGCACTCAGCCAGCTTCTTTTATCACCACCATTAACCCAGCCAATTAGTGTGCATGCCGATGAGCTGGCTGCGGTGCTGTTTACCTCCGGAACAGAGGGGATGCCCAAAGGGGTAATGCTGACCCACAACAACATCCTGGCCAGTGAACGCGCCTATTGTGCCCGTCTTAATCTTACCTGGCTGGATGTATTTTTAATGCCCGCGCCACTTGGCCATGCTACCGGTTTTTTACATGGCGTGACCGCACCGTTTTTAATTGGCGCACGCAGCGTACTGCTGGATATTTTTACTCCAGCAGCCTGTCTCGAATTACTGGTACAGCAGCGCTGTACCTGCGTACTCGGCGCCACACCGTTCGTCTATGACATGCTGTGTAGCGTGGAAAAACATCCCTACGATCTCTCGTCATTACGCTTTTTCTTATGCGGCGGCACCACTATTCCGAAAAAAATAGCCCGCGATTGTCAGCAGCTCGGCATTAAACTTTTAAGCGTCTATGGCTCAACAGAAAGCTCGCCGCACGCGGTGGTCAATCTGGATGATTCGCTTTCCCGCATGATGAACACCGACGGATATGCCGCAGCCGGCGTGGAAATTAAAGTCGTCGATGAGGCACGTAACACGTTGCCTGCGGGTATGGAAGGAGAAGAGGCCTCCCGCGGGCCCAATGTGTTTATGGGCTATCTCGATGAACCCGAACTCACCGCCCGTGCGCTGGATCAAGACGGCTGGTATTACAGCGGCGATTTATGCCGAATGGACGATGCCGGATACATCAAAATCACCGGGCGTAAGAAAGATATTATTGTGCGCGGTGGAGAAAATATCAGTAGCCGTGAGGTCGAGGATATTCTGTTGCAGCATCCGCGTATCCATGATGCCTGCGTTGTGGCAATGCCGGACGATCGTTTAGGCGAAAGATCGTGTGCGTATGTGGTGCTAAAACCTCCGCACCATTCGCTGTCGCTGGAGTCAGTGGTAGCCTTTTTTAGTCGCAAGCGGGTGGCAAAGTACAAATACCCTGAGCACATTGTGATCGTAGAGAAATTACCGCGCACAGCGTCCGGTAAAGTACAAAAATACCAACTGCGTCAGGATATTATTCAGCGTTTGAGCGTGGAGAGTGTTGCAGGATAAAGTGCCGGATGGCGACGCTAGCGCATCTTATCCGGCCTACGTTGAATAGGCCGGATAAGGCATGATGTTACTTGTTCAGTTCAGCCAGACTCAGCCAGGTCTGCACAACGGTGTCCGGGTTGAGCGACAGGCTGTCGATCCCTTCTTCCATCAACCAGGCCGCGAAGTCTTCGTGGTCAGATGGGCCCTGGCCACAAATACCCACGTATTTACCCTGTTTCTTAGCGGCACGAATCGCCATCGACAACAGTGCTTTCACCGCATCGTTACGCTCATCAAACAGTTCAGAAACCACGCCAGAGTCACGGTCCAGACCCAGCGCCAGCTGTGTCATGTCGTTAGACCCGATAGAGAAGCCATCGAAGTATTCGAGGAACTGTTCAGCCAGCAAGGCGTTAGATGGGATCTCACACATCATGATTACCTTCAGCCCGTTCTCACCGCGCTTCAGCCCCTGACGTGCCAGTTCTTCCACCACCGCTTTCGCCTGGGCAACGGTACGTACAAACGGTACCATCACTTCAACGTTAGTCAGGCCCATGTCGTTACGGACACGTTTTACGGCATCACATTCCAGCGCGAAACAGTTGCGGAAGCTATCAGCAACGTAACGGCCCGCGCCACGGAAGCCCAGCATTGGGTTCTCTTCATGCGGTTCATAACGCTCACCGCCGACGAGGTTGGCATATTCGTTGGACTTAAAGTCAGACATACGCACGATGACGCGTTTTGGATAAAACGCCGCACCCAGCGTCGCGATCCCTTCCGTCAAACGACCCACGTAGAATTCACGTGGGGAATCGAAACCTTTCATCAAGGCGCGGATTTCGTTTTGCAGCTCAGGCGTCTGGTCATCGAACTCCAGCAGAGCGCGCGGGTGCACGCCAATCATACGGTTGATAATAAATTCGAGACGCGCCAGGCCGACACCTTCGTTTGGCAGACAAGCGAAGTCAAAAGCACGGTCCGGGTTACCGACGTTCATCATCACCTTCAACGGCAGATCCGGCATGGTTTCCACGCTGGAGCTCTTCACGCTGAAGTCCAGCATGTCGGCATACACGTAGCCAGTGTCGCCTTCCGCACAGGAGACAGTAACCTTCTCACCGTCTTTCATGCGTTCGGTCGCATCGCCACAGCCAACAACCGCCGGAATTCCCAGTTCACGGGCAATAATCGCCGCGTGACAGGTACGACCGCCGCGGTTGGTGACGATTGCCGCCGCTTTTTTCATGATCGGTTCCCAGTCCGGGTCGGTCATGTCGGTAACCAGCACATCGCCTGGCTCGATACGGTTCATCTCGCTGATGTCCTGGATGACTTTTACCGGACCCGCGCCAATGCGGTGACCGATGGCACGACCTTCAGCAATAATTTTACCCTGCGCATGCAGCGTATAACGCTCCATCACCTGGCCGCGAGAACGTACGGTTTCCGGACGAGCCTGTACAATGAACAGCTTGCCGGTATGACCGTCTTTCGCCCATTCGATGTCCATCGGACGACCGTAATGCTTCTCGATTTGCACCGCCTGCTTCGCCAGTTCCTGCACTTCCTCGTTGGTCAGTGAGAAAACATCGCGTTGCGCCTGCGGAACGTCTTCAATGGTAACCTGCTTGCCATGCTCCTGAGTCGGCGCATAAATCATGCGGATTTTCTTAGAGCCCATAGTACGACGCACGATGGACGGACGATTAGCCGCCAGCGTCGGTTTATGCACGTAGAATTCATCCGGGTTCACAGCGCCCTGCACCACCATCTCGCCCAGGCCCCATGCAGACGTGATAAACACCACCTGATCGAAACCGGATTCGGTATCGATGGAGAACATGACACCGGAAGACGCGAGATCTGAGCGCACCATCCGCTGAACGCCCGCAGAGAGCGCGACGCCGCGGTGATCATAGCCCTGATGAACACGATAGGAGATTGCGCGATCGTTAAACAGCGAGGCAAACACGTGTTTGATAGCAACCAGTACGGCATCAAATCCCTGGACGTTGAGGAACGTTTCCTGCTGGCCCGCGAATGACGCATCTGGCATATCTTCTGCTGTAGCGGAGGAACGCACGGCAAAAGAAGCATTGGCATCGTCCGCTGACAGCTGCGCGTAGGCATCGCGGACGGCATTTTCCAGTTCAGGCTGGAAAGGAATGTCGATAATCCACTGGCGGATCTGTGCACCCGCTTTTGCAAGCTCGGTGACATCGTCAATATCCGTTTTATCCAGCAGCTCATAAATGCGCTGGTTTACGCCGCTTTGGTCCAGAAACTGGTTAAACGCATCGGCGGTCGTTGCAAAACCATTCGGTACGGAAACGCCCATACCTGAAAGGTTAGTAATCATTTCACCCAGGGAGGCATTTTTGCCCCCAACTCTGTCTACATCATTCATGCCGAGTTGGTTATACCAAAGCACCAGCGGTGACGAGCCATTGTTGGACATCGAACAATCCTTATATATGAACGAGGTTAGGAAACTCAATTTTGCGTAATTATCTTGGCATATTTACCTCAGCGAAAAAAACGGTGAATCGTTCAAGCAACTTTATTTTTTATTTTTTCAGATTCTTTCCGCATTTGCGCAAACCCGCGAACGGCACGGGATCACCACAAAATCAGTCGGTATAAACATTTGTTCCGAAAAATGAAATGTACTTTTCATTAAATATAAAAATACTGTTTCACTTTATAAAACTGATGCAGCAATATTCGCTTCTGACGAATTTTAATTTATGCTTTCAGAGAATTATGTCTGCCCCCAGGATGAGCAAAATGGATAATGCTGTTGATCGTCACGTATTTTATATTTCTGATGGCACAGCCATCACCGCAGAGGTATTGGGTCACGCGGTAATGTCGCAATTTCCGGTCACGATCAGCAGCATTACGCTGCCGTTTGTTGAAAATGAGAGTCGTGCGCGGGCGGTTAAAGACCAGATTGACGCCATTTATCAACAAACGGGTGTGCGTCCTCTGGTGTTCTACTCCATCGTGTTGCCGGAAATTCGCTCGATCATTTTACAAAGTGAAGGTTTTTGCCAGGACATCGTCCAGGCACTGGTCGCGCCGCTGCAACATGAGATGAAACTCGACCCCACGCCGATCGCCCATCGCACGCACGGCCTGAATCCCGGCAACCTCAACAAGTACGATGCGCGTATTGCCGCCATTGATTATACCCTCGCGCACGACGACGGTATTTCGTTGCGCAACCTCGATCAGGCGCAGGTGATCCTGCTTGGCGTTTCTCGTTGCGGCAAAACTCCGACCAGTTTGTATCTGGCTATGCAGTTTGGTATCCGTGCGGCCAACTACCCCTTTATTGCCGATGATATGGATAATCTGGTGCTGCCCGCCTCTCTGAAGCCGTTGCAGCATAAATTATTCGGCCTGACCATCGACCCTGAGCGCCTGGCGGCGATCCGCGAAGAGCGCCGGGAGAACAGCCGGTACGCTTCGCTGCGCCAGTGCCGAATGGAAGTTGCTGAGGTAGAAGCGCTGTACCGAAAAAACCAGATCCCATGGCTGAACAGTACCAATTACTCGGTAGAAGAGATTGCCACCAAGATCCTCGACATTATGGGGCTGAATCGCCGCATGTACTAGAATGCTAGTGCATTGGTTCGATTTTTTGTTATTATGCTCGCCACCAGGCAGGATGAGTGTGATATTGTGATGTACATCACTTCCCGGTAGTCCTGCCGTTGAAGCAACAAATTTCTGAGATAAGTAATGAACAGAACCGATGAACTCCGTACTGCGCGTATTGACAACCTGGTCACTCCAGCAGAGCTTGCGCAACGGCATCCTGTTTCGTCCTCCGTCGCCCGCCATGTTACGGATTCCCGACGCCGGATAGAAAAAATCTTGAATGGTGAAGATCCTCGCTTGCTGGTCATCGTTGGACCATGCTCGATTCACGATCTCGATGCCGCCATGGAATACGCCACGCGTTTGCAGGCACTGCGCACTAAACACCAGGCGCGTCTGGAAATCGTGATGCGTACCTATTTTGAAAAACCGCGTACCGTCGTGGGCTGGAAAGGCCTCATTTCCGACCCGGACTTGAATGGCAGCTATCGTGTAAATCATGGTATTGAGCTGGCACGTAAACTGCTGTTACAGGTCAACGAACTGGGTGTACCGACGGCCACTGAATTCCTCGATATGGTGACAGGTCAGTTTATTGCTGATCTGATCAGCTGGGGCGCAATTGGCGCACGCACCACAGAGAGCCAAATTCACCGTGAAATGGCTTCCGCGCTCTCCTGCCCTGTCGGGTTCAAAAACGGAACAGATGGCAACACGCGTATCGCCGTCGATGCTATTCGCGCGTCACGCGCCAGCCACATGTTCCTCTCACCGGATAAAACCGGGCAGATGACTATCTATCAGACCAGCGGCAATCCCTACGGTCATATCATCATGCGCGGTGGTAAAAAGCCGAACTACTCTGCCGAAGATATTGCCGCTGCCTGCGATACGCTGCATGAATTCTCTCTGCCGGAGCATCTGGTGGTGGATTTCAGCCATGGCAATTGCCAGAAGCAGCATCGCCGTCAGTTAGAAGTGTGCGATGACGTCTGTCAGCAGATTCGCGATGGTTCGACGGCAATAGCCGGGATCATGGCGGAAAGTTTCTTACGCGAAGGTACGCAAAAAATCGTCAGCGGCCAGCCACTGGTTTATGGTCAGTCAATCACCGATCCCTGCCTGAACTGGGAAGATACGGAACTGCTGGTCGAAAAACTCGCCGCGGCGGTAGACAGTCGATTCTAACATCATGCCCGGGCGGTGGTTTCGCCTGACCCGACCTAAGGTTCGTGCCCATCCAGGCCCGGTCAGCGTAATGCGACCGGGCTTTTTTAATGCAGCACAATCCGGCAAATTTGATCCCGTCACAATTATTTCACAAAAAGACTTGATGCAAATTCTCAGTTTATTGATAATGATTATCATTGTTACATTGATTGTTATTTTTAAACACTATGTCACGTATGGATAACACTACAGCAACGCCTGCAAAAGAAAAAACACCGCCTTCTGTCACGCCAAATGAGCGTCGAATTGACAGTAAAAACCTGCTGGGTAAAGAAGGACGCGTGATCATAGAACATGATGGTCAGCATTACTTGCTGCGCCAGACCCAAGCCGGAAAACTCATTCTGACCAAATAAACAACACCTTTCGCCAGCCACCCAGGTGATACCCAGGCAGCCAGCGCTTTCGATTTCCTAATGGAGAGTTGCTATGCCATACCTGCACACTGCATCCCTGCGTCCCTCGCTATTGGCGCTGGCGATTGTCAGTAGCCTGCCCACTTTCGCGTATGCGGCGGTCGAAGATATGACCGTCACCGCCACCGGCAATGCCCGTAGTGCCTTTGAAGCACCGATGATGGTCAGCGTGATTGATGCCACCGCCCCGGAAAACCAGACCGCCAGTTCGGCAGCCGATCTGTTGCGGACGGTTCCGGGTCTGACCCTCGATGGCACGGGCCGCACCAACGGCCAGGACGTGAATCTGCGCGGCTATGACCGCCGCGGCGTTCTGGTGCTGGTTGACGGCGTTCGTCAGGGCACCGACACCGGACACCTGAACAGTACCTTCCTCGACCCGGCGCTTATCAAACGCATCGAAGTGGTGCGCGGCCCTTCTGCTCTGCTGTATGGCAGCGGTGCGCTGGGCGGCGTGATCGCCTATGACACTGCGGATGCCAAAGATCTGCTGGAAGCCGGACAAAACAGCGGTTACCGCGTGTTCGGTACTGCGGCAACCGGCGATCACAGCCTCGGTATGGGTGCCAGCGCATTTGGGCGTACCGATACGCTGGACGGACTGCTTGCATGGTCGAGTCGCGATCGCGGGGATTTGCGCCAGAGCGACGGCACTACAGCGCCAAACGATGAAGCGATCAACAATATGCTGGCGAAAGGCAGTTGGAAAATTGACAGCGCCCAGACGCTGGCAGGCTCGTTGCGCTACTACAACAATGACGCCCGTGAACCTAAGAACCCACAAACCAGCGCGTCGGATGCCACCAGCAACCCTATGACCGACCGTTCAACCATCCAGCGTGATGCGCAACTGACCTACTCGCTTGCTCCGGCGGACAATGACTGGCTGAACGCTGATGCTCGCCTTTACTGGTCCGAGGCTCGCATTAATGCCCAGAATCCGGATGCGACTAATGAGTTTCGCAAACAAACGACCAAAGGCGGAAAAATTGATAACCGCAGCCGGTTGTTTACCGACTCCTTTGCTTCTCACCTGTTAACTTACGGTGGTGAGTACTATCGCCAGGAACAACGCCCCGGAGGTACGACGACCGGTTTCCCTGAGGCAAAAATTGATTTTAGCTCCGGCTGGCTGCAGGATGAAATCACCCTGCGAGATCTGCCCGTAACATTGCTGGGTGGTACACGCTATGACTCATATCGCGGTAGCAGCGATGGTTACGCGGATGTCGATGCCGACAAATGGTCGTCCCGCGCAGGAATGACCGTTACGCCAGCCGACTGGCTGATGCTGTTCGGATCCTGGGCTCAGGCCTTCCGCGCCCCGACTATGGGCGAGATGTATAACGATGCAAAACACTTCTCTATTGGTCGTTTCTACACTAACTACTGGGTGCCAAACCCTAACCTGCGCCCGGAAACCAACGAAACGCAGGAGTACGGATTTGGCCTGCGCTTTGACGATCTGCTGATGGCGAGCGATGCGCTCGAATTTAAAGCCAGCTATTTCGACACCAAAGCGAAAGATTACATCTCCACCAGCGTCGACTTTGCTGCCGCGACAACCATGTCCTATAACGTCCCCAACGCCAAAATCTGGGGCTGGGACGTGATGGCGAAGTACTCCGCCGATCTGTTCAGTCTCGATATGGCCTATAACCGCACACGCGGCAAAGATACTGACACGGGCGAATACATTTCCAGCATTAACCCGGATACCGTCACCAGCAAACTGAACATACCCGTGGCACACAGCGGTTTCTCAGTCGGCTGGATAGGCACGTTTGCGGACCGCTCCACGCATATCAGCAGCAGCTACGCTAAACAGCCTGGCTATGCGGTAAACGATTTCTACGTGAGCTATCAGGGGCAACAAGCGCTGAAAGGCATGACCACCACGCTGGTGCTGGGCAACGCCTTCGACAAAGAGTACTGGTCGCCGCAGGGCATCCCACAGGATGGTCGCAATGGCAAAATTTTCGTGAGTTATCAGTGGTAATCACTTTTCCCCGGTTCGCCGGGGTAGCAATCTGGAAGGAAGAGACAATGAATCATTACACACGCTGGCTGGAACTGAAGAAAGAAAATCCCGGTAAATACGCACGTGACATTGCAGGGTTGATGAATATTAGCGAAGCCGAACTGACCTTTGCGCGCGTCGGCCATGATGCCTGGCGCTTACGTGGCGAAGTCCGCGAAATCCTCAGCGCACTGGAAGCCGTAGGTGAAACCAAATGCATTTGCCGCAACGAATATGCGGTGCATGAACAGGTTGGCGCTTTTACCAATCAACACCTGAACGGTCATGCCGGACTGGTTCTTAATCCGCGCGCCCTCGACCTGCGCCTGTTCCTTAATCAGTGGGCAAGCGCTTTTCATATCAGTGAGACCACCGCCCACGGCGAGCGTCAGAGCATTCAGTTCTTTGACCATCAGGGGGATGCGCTGCTGAAAGTCTATGCCACACAGAATACCCTCGTTGAGGAATGGGCTGCGTTGCTGACCCGTTTCATCTTCGCTGAAAACCCGCCACTGGTACTGCAACCTGCCAACACTTCTGCGCCAGCCGTCATCACGGTCGATGCGCAGACTGTTGATCAAGAGTGGCGAGCGATGACCGATGTACATCAGTTCTTCGGTCTGCTGAAACGCCACGATCTCACCCGTCAACAGGCATTTAATCTGGTGGGCGACGATCTGGCCTGTAAAGTTTCTAATAGCGCACTGGCGCAGTTACTTGATACCGCGCGCCAGGATGGCAATGAAATTATGGTTTTCGTGGGTAATCGCGGCTGCGTACAGATTTTTACCGGCGTAATAGAAAAACTGGTGCCGATGAAAGGCTGGCTGAATATTTTCAACCCGACCTTTACCCTGCATCTGCTGGAAGAGTGTGTAGCCGAAACGTGGGTAACGCGCAAACCGACCGCCGATGGCCACGTCACCAGTCTGGAACTGTTTGCTGCCGATGGCACGCAAATTGCCCAGCTTTATGGACAGCGTACGGAAGGGGAACCAGAGCAAACACAATGGCGAGCGCAGATCGATGCCTTAACGCCAAAAGGACTGGCCGCATGAAAAAACTGCTGGTCCTGATTGCGCTGCTGCCCATCGCAGCGCTGGCTGCTGACGAAGAACGCGTTGTGGCTCTCGGTGGCGACGTCACCGAAATTGTGTATGCGCTGGATGCGCAATCATCCCTCGTGGCACGTGACAGCACCAGTCAGTGGCCACAGGAAGCGACCCAATTACCCGATGTAGGCTATTTACGTCAGCTCAACGCCGAAGGTATCCTGGCTACCCGCCCTACTCTGGTGCTAGCCAGCGCACAAGCGCAGCCTTCTCTGGCCCTGAAGCAGGTCGAACACAGCAACGTCAGGGTTGTCACGGTCCCTGCCAGTAATACGCTTAGCGTGATTGATGAGAAAGTGCAGGTCATTGCGCAGGCGACACACCAGGAGGCTAAAGGCGAAGCCCTGCGCAACACATTACGCCAGGAACTCGCGGCATTACCCGCCACAAAGCTTGATAAACGCGTTCTGTTTATTCTCAATCATGGTGGAATGACCGCAATGGCTGCAGGACAGGATACGGGGGCTGATGCCGCTATTCGCGCAGCCGGCTTACGTAACGCAATGCAGGGTTTTAGCCGTTACCAGCCGTTATCACAAGAAGGCGTCATTGCCAGCCAGCCCGATCTGGTGGTGATTTCGCAGGACGGCGTTAAGGCGATGGGTGGCGAAGATAACCTGTGGGCGCTACCGGGACTTGCGCAAACGCCTGCCGGACGCAATAAGCAGGTACTGCAGATTGATGATATGGCATTACTGGGCTTCAGCGTTCGCACGCCACAGGCCATTTTGCAGCTACGCGCCAAAGCGGAGCAATTGCCCTGATGGCCCGACGAATCACCTGCTCGTTATGGACGCTGGCCTTTATGCTGGGTGTAATGACGATAGTGGCGACCGGTTTTGGCGCGTTGCGTCTGCCGGTAAGCCTGCTCTGGCAGGACGGAGATGATGCTTTGCGTCAAATCTGGCTCACCATTCGGCTACCGCGCGTTCTGCTGGCGCTGGTGATTGGCGGCTCACTGGCACTGGCAGGTTGCGTCATGCAGGGATTGTTTCGCAACCCGCTTGCCGATCCAGGGCTACTGGGTATTAGCAGCGGTGCGGCCTGCGCCGTCGCCCTGTGGGTGGTGTTACCGGTCTCATTACCCGCGTTACTCATGCTGTATGCGCCAATGATGGCGGCATTTCTCGGTGCACTGGCTGCTACCGTGGTGATTTTTATCCTCAGCCAACAGCGTGACGGTTCGCTATCGCGTCTGTTGTTGGTCGGAATTGCCATCAACGCACTCTGCGGGGCGGCGGTTGGCGTTTTGTCGTGGGTCAGTAATGATGCGCAATTGCGCCAGTTGTCGTTGTGGGGGATGGGAAGTCTGGGAGCCGCGCAGTGGTCCACGCTACTGGCTGTCACGTCACTGACTATCCCGACGGTGCTGATCATCTGGCGTCTGGCTCCGGCGCTGAACCTGCTACAACTGGGTGAGGAGGAGGCGCATTATCTCGGCGTTGATGTTCGGATGATCCAACGTATTTTGTTGTTATGCAGCGCATTACTCGTGGCCGCTGCTGTAGCGGTCAGCGGAGTCATTGGGTTCATCGGTTTGGTTGTTCCGCATTTAATGCGTATGTGGCTCGGATCAGACCATCGGGCCGTGATCCCCGGTTCCGTTCTGGCTGGCGCATTTTTACTACTGATTGCCGATACTCTCTCCCGCACCGCAGTTGCGCCTGCGGAAATGCCGGTCGGTCTGTTGACCAGTCTTCTCGGCGCACCGTGGTTTTTATGGCTTATTTTTCGTCAGCGAGGAGCGCATGGCTGAACATTTTATTGCCGAAGGACTTCACTATCGCCTTGCTTATCGCTCAGTAATTGACGACGTATCGCTCAAACTCGCTAAAGGTGAACTGGTCGCGTTAATCGGGCCGAATGGTGCGGGAAAATCCACCCTGCTACGTCTGTTGACCGGCTTTCTTAAACCGACTGCCGGACGCTGTTTGTTAGATGGCAAATCACTGGCTGACTGGAGTACGCAGTCGCTGTCACGCCATCGCGCGGTTATGCGTCAGCAAACGCAGGTAGGTTTTGACTGGCAGACAGAAGCCGTTATCGCGATGGGCCGTGCCCCCTGGTCCCAACATCCCGAGCACGAGCTTATCGCACAGGTAATGGCAGTCACCGGCTGCACACCGTTGGCGGGCAAGCAATACGCCGCGCTTTCCGGTGGCGAACAACAACGCGTTCAGTTAGCCCGTGCGCTGGCACAATTGTGGTGCAACGCCGGACCTCGCGGTTGGCTATTTCTCGACGAACCGACGTCAGCGTTAGATCTGTACCATCAGCAACATCTGCTGAGATTACTAAAGACACTCACCGCTTCAGGAGAATTGCATGTTTGCATCATCCTTCACGATCTCAATCTGGCAGCACTGTGGGCTGACCGGATCATACTGCTCCATCAAGGAAGCATTGTGTCTCAAGGGACGCCCGACGCCGTGTTACAGGCTGATGATCTGATACGCTGGTACGGTGCTCAGGTTCACGTTGGCCAACACCCGGCCAACGCATCCCCACAAGTTTTTCTCGCGCCTTAGCTCGAACAGCTCACCTCCAGCCGTTTGCCCCAGTCAGGTGGACGGCTGATATAATCATCATCCCGATCGATAAACGGCGTACGTAACGCAGCGTGTAACCGATGTAGTTCGGTATAATCACCCTGCTCTGCCTGGCTAATTGCCCGCTGTGCCAGCCAGTTACGTAGCACCATAGCCGGATTCTCCGTCTTCATCTGCGCTTGTCTGACAACGTCAGCCACATTGTCTTGTTGCAGGCGCGTGCGGTAACGAGTGAACCAGTCGTCAAATGCCGCACGGTCAATAAACTCATCGCGCAGTGGGGACAAGGTGCTGTGTTGCTCAGTTTGGCTGAGCATGCGGAACGTTCGCGTATAGTCGCTACCTTCCCGCGCCATCAGGCTAAACAGTTCGCTAAGGATTTCGTTATCGTTTTTCTGCTCACTAAAGAAACCCAGTTTTTGCCGCATTCGTTGCCCATAGCGGGTTAGCAAGGCCAGTTGATAACCGTCCAGCGCATCATTGAGCACATCAACCGGGATGAATGGCGACAGCGTCTGCGCCAGACGTTGTAGGTTCCACAAAGCTGCAGCAGGCTGATTATCAAAACTATAGCGCCCCTGATGATCGGAGTGGTTGCAGACAAAATCTGGCACGTAATCATCAAGGAAACCGAAGGGACCATAATCCATCGTCAGACCAAGAATCGACATGTTGTCCGTGTTCATCACCCCATGCGCAAAGCCTACGGCTTGCCAGTCGGCCATTAACGTCGCGGTACGCGTAACAACATCCGTAAACCACAACTGATACTTATTTGCCTCTTCCTGCCATTGTGGCCAGTAATGACGGATCGCAAAGTCAGCAAGCTGACGTACTTTTTCCGGTTCACGACGATAATAAAAGTGCTCAAAATGGCCAAAACGCATATGGCTTTGTGCCACGCGAATGAGCATCGCGCCTGCTTCAGTGGTCTCTCGCTGCACCGGAGTCTCGCTGGTGACAATCGACAAGGCCCGGGTTGTAGGTATCCCCAAATAATGCATGGCTTCACTGGCCAGGCTCTCTCTAATCGTCGAGCGCAGCACAGCGCGCCCATCCCCCATGCGGGAATAAGGCGTTAATCCAGCGCCTTTCAGATGCCAGTCAAATGTTGAACCATCCGCAAGTTGTTGTTCGCCCAGCAGGATCCCGCGGCCATCGCCAAGCTGCCCAGCCCAGACACCGAACTGATGCCCGCTATAAACTTGCGCCAAAGGCGACATCCCAGGTAATAGCGATTCGCCCCCCCATACACCTGCCCCATCAGAAACATCAAACAACGCAGCTGGAATACCCAATTGCGCAGCCAGAGCATCGTTATGCCAGATGATGCGCGCGTTTTTCAGGGGGGTGGGCGAAAGAGCGGTATAGGTTGCTGGTAATTCATCACGCCAGCGAGTAGTAAAAGACAGGGTCATAGGGCCTCCTGTCTCTAGTGTAGACTGTTAATAGCCTGTTAAACACCAGCAAATAAAAGGGTTATCATTTTACCAGTGAAATAATTTTTGCCGGTGATACCGCCGGCCACAGTCCCCCTTGCATCGCGCTGAATCCCAAAGGTAATACCCGCGTCAGCATCTCTTGTGTATCAATACCGCTAATGATGATTGATTCGCAGCAGGGAGATAATTGCGCCAGAATAGCCCGCATAAACGGCTCAAACGAAATATGTGTAATCCGTTGTTGAACAAAGTTTTTATCCAGCACGACCCGTTTGAAAAGACCATCAAAAATTGCCCGCGTGGATATGCCCCCGGCACCGTAGTTTGTCAGTATTAATGGGAATCGCGCAGCCAGAGCCGCCAGCGTGGGATTTTCTTTGCCACTGTTTAACTCTGGATAACTTTCATTAATCGTCAGTTCAATAAATGAAAATCGTTCAACACGTGAAGCATATTCAGCGTCTGATAATAAAATATTAGCGACCGCTGGCGTTAAATTAATCCAGGCCGGAATTTTGCGTTGAATAAAAAAGTGTTGGCACGTTTCGATTAATTCCAACTTCTCGGCAAATAAGCGGCATTGCTCGTCGTCTGACATCCGGGGCATAACCAGCTCTGTTGGCATGTGTACGTCGCCATCCGGGCTGACAAAGTTTGTAACAATATCGACGAACTCAAGGTCACCTTTTTCACTTCGTGCAGGAAGAAAAGAGAACTCTGAATGATAAAGATAATCCAGTGAAACAATCATTGTGCCAGCCCCTCTGCATGGGTGTAATCCGGCATCCTGTAGCAAAGGATGGAAAAATACGTTGCTGCTGATACAAATTGAGGCCCTTTCATTTTTCCCTTTTTAGCCAGTAAATCGAATCCTTTTTTTTTAGCTTATCCTGATTATAAACGAATATCCAGCCTTGCACTTTTTAATATCTCGGGATAAATCATATTTTTAGCAAGATACGCTCTTAATGTTCAGGGTTATAGACCGACAAACAGCAGAAGTGAAAGTTGACATTTAAAATGCGGATGACGAGAAAGCCGCGAGCCGATCTCGTCACCCGCAATGATTAAATTCGGCGCGCCTGCCAAAAGTTTTTACGCCAGTAGACGTTATCCAGCGAAGAACGCATCACTCCGCGACTGGTTGAAGCATGGATAAATTGATTATTGGTATCGTAAATCCCGACATGCAGACCACTTTCACCGGAACCCGTTTTAAAGAAAACCAGATCGCCGGGTAGCAAATCATCTTTATCGATCTCAGTACCAATCTTTGATTGCGTACGCGTGTCGCGCGGGAGTTGCAGATCGAATTTGTCACGCATTGTCATCAACACAAATCCCGAACAATCCACCCCGCTACGGCTCATGCCGCCATAGCGATAGGGAGTACCATGCCAGGTTTGCAACTGATCGTTAAGACCTGCGATAACGGCGATAGAGTCCGACAGTCGGGCATTTGGCGCAGGAGCACGATGGCTGCTGCACCCCGCCAAAAACAATGCTGTGATGAAAAGGAGCCAAAAGCGCATTCAGGACGAATCCTCTGATTTTTATTTTTGTGTCAATTTAGCGTGGAAATTATGTGATTTTCAAGAACCCATTTAACTTAAGTGGTTGATATGAGCATTCTGTGGCCTTCAATATCCAGGCGACGGAAATTTACACCGTAGGCTAACGACAGATTGGCTGGCGTTAGCACCACATCACGCGCACCGCTCGCCAGCAGCTTTCCGCGCTTGAGCAACCACGCCTTGTGCGCATGGCGTAGCGTATGGTTAAGATCATGACTGCTCATCACAATGGCGATTCCCTGCAGACACAGCTGGCTCAACAATCTGTCCAGCGCGTTTTGTTGCGCCACGTCCAGGCTATTCATCGGCTCATCCAGCAACAAAAGTTGCCCATGCGGATTAGACTGGGGGCTCATTTGCAGGATGACGGCCGCCAGACGCACACGTTGCCATTCCCCCCCTGAAAGCTGATTAACACCACGTCCTAGTTTATCTCCCAGCCCAAGCGCATCAGCCACCTCCTGCAGCAGGTCTGTTCGCGCTTTATCAGGCTGATGCAGCGTCAGAAAATGCCAGACCGGCATCGCAAAAGGCGGATTTTGCTGTTGCGCAAGATAAGCACGATATTGCGCCAGCTTCGCTGCCGGCCAATCACCGAGCGGTGTATCACCAAAGGTGATGCACCCCTCTCCGGTCGTCAGCCCCGCCATTCGCGCCAACAACGTACTTTTCCCCGCGCCGTTGGGGCCCACTAAATGCAGGATCTCTCCTGCTTTAATTTCACCAGATAGCGGGCCGAGTCGGGTCGATTCCGCAACATCCTGTAGCAGCATTAATCGGGACATTAGTTGGCCAATGCAGTCTTTATAGCGTGTACAAGAACCGGGTCCTCAGGCGTCATATCAGGTGAATAACGCTGCAGCACCTGTCCATCCCGACCGACTAAGAACTTCTCGAAGTTCCACAGAATATCGTCCGGGTAGAGCGGTGCCCGGCCTTTACTCGCCATACGCGCATAAAATCCGCTATCTGCAGGTGCAACCGCAGTGGGTGCCGCATCAATCAGCTTCTGATACAACGGATGGCGGGCTTCGCCATTGACATCAATCTTACTGAACATCGGGAAGGTAACGCCCCAGGTTGTGCTGCAATACGTCTTAATCTCGTCTTCACTGCCGGGCTCCTGCCCCAGAAACTGGTTGCAGGGGAATCCCAGAACGGTGAAACCCTGCCCATGCCAGGTTTTCTGCAGGTTTTCCAGTTGCTCATACTGCGGCGTTAACCCACATTTTGAGGCTACGTTGACGATTAACAGTACATTTCCGGCATACGCCTGCAATGAGGTCGCCTCGCCGTCGATGGTTGTCACTTCCGTATTAAAAAGCGTGTTTTGCATAGCATCTCCAGAACAACAGGTGAATAGTGGGATGACCCTGTTCAGCTTTTAAGCATAGACCGAACCTGCGCTTTCTAGCGCGCAGCTTTTAACAATAACCAGATAAATACCGGTGCGCCCATCGTGGCCGTCACCACGCCAATGGGTAATTCAGCCGATGCCAGTACCAGACGTGCGACAACATCAGCAAACAGTAGTGCAATTGCCCCCGCCAGCGCACACCCAGGGAGTAAAACGCGGTGATCGGTTAATCCACACAGTCGCAGAATATGAGGGATTACCAGCCCGATAAAACCAATTGCCCCTGCCAGCGCCACGCTCACGCCAACCATCCATCCCGTGGCAACCACCAGCAAGTTGCGCCAGAACCATAAAGGCAGCCCCAGCTGGCGCGCGGAGGTTTCCCCCAGCGCCAGCATATTCATCGGCTGCGACTGACAGCAGATCCACACCAGCACCGGAATCAATGCCACCATGAGCCAGGCCTGATGCCAGTCTACGCCGCCGAAGCCCCCCATCATCCAGTACATCAACTGTCGAAGATCAAAAGAGGTGGAAAAATAGATAGCCCAGGTCATCAGCGCGCTGCAGATAATCCCCAGCGCCACGCCGGCCAACAGCAAACGACTGGTCGATAAATGTCGGCGGGCAAAACGAAGAAGAATGAGGGTGATAATCAGCGCGCCAGCAATGGCGCATAGGCCCAATGCCCAGCCGGGCAATCGCCCTTGCCCCAACAGCACAGCCGCAATAAGCCCTACCCCCGCGCCATTAGACACGCCGAGTAAACCAGGCTCCGCGAGCGGGTTTTCAAACAGCGCCTGCATCACCGCGCCAGCCAGGGCCAGTGCGGCGCCTACCAGCAATACGGCAAGTGTACGGGGCAGTCGAATTTGCCAGACGAACAGATCGCCGCGAGCGCTAAACCAATCGCCGGGAGCAATCCACTGTTCTCCAGCGCATAAACTTATCATGGTTGCCAGCAGCATCAGCACTGACAGAGACAGTATCCAGCGCACGTTTCGTCGCTGCTGTTGGTGGGCGAAAGTCAGCATGTTTTCCATTCTGCTGAAAAAAGATGGGGAGATTCTACGGTGCTGATTCAGTAGTGAAAAGGAAAAAGGCCGCATAGCGGCCTTTTTAGTTATACGCGTCATACTTTGCGTATCGTTAAATCACTCTTCTTTGGGCGTTGCGTTTTCAACCCGGCTTTTTAACTTCTGCCCGGGTCTGAAGGTCACCACGCGCCGTGCTGTAATGGGAATATCTTCGCCCGTTTTCGGGTTACGTCCCGGACGTTGATTCTTATCACGCAGATCGAAGTTACCAAAACCAGAGAGTTTTACCTGCTCACCGTTTTCCAGAGCACGACGGATCTCTTCGAAAAACAGCTCGACCAGTTCTTTGGCATCCCGCTTGCTAAGCCCAAGCTTATCAAACAGATATTCTGACATTTCAGCTTTTGTAAGCGCCATAGGTTCAATCCCTCAATGATGCCTGGAATCGCTCTTTTAATGCCTCTACACATTTGGCGACGGTAGCGGCAATCTCCTCTTCTTCAAGTGTACGGCTGGTATCCTGAAGGATCAGGCTGATAGCGAGGCTCTTATAACCCTCCGCAACACCCTTACCGCGGTACACGTCAAACAAGTTTACGCCAACTACCTGATTTACGCCAACTTTCTTACATTCGGATAAAATATCCGCTGCGGGAACGTTTTCTGCCACAACAACGGCGATGTCACGGCGGTTCGCCGGGAAGCGAGAAACTTCACGCGCCTGAGGCACCACGCGGTCTGCGAGCTTATTCCACTCCAGTTCGAACACCAGAGTGCGACCGTTCAGATCCAGTTTACGTTCCAGCTCAGGATGAACAACCCCAATGAAACCAATACGTTCACCTTTCAGATAAATCGCCGCAGACTGACCCGGATGCAGGGCTGGATTCGCTTCAGCTTTGAACTGGATGTCCGCCAGTTTGCCTGTCAGGTCGAGAACCGCTTCCAGATCGCCCTTCAGATCATAGAAATCAACCGTCTCTTTCGCCAGATTCCAGTGTTCATCATGACGGTTGCCGCAGATCACGCCCGCCAGCATCAGATCCTGACGGATCCCGAGGTTAGCCTGCGTATCCGGTACAAAACGCAAACCTGTTTCAAAAATACGCACACGGTTTTGCTGACGGTTTTGGTTATAAACCACCGTGGACAGCAAACCGGTCCACAGAGACAGACGCATTGCTGACATATCGATAGAGATTGGGCTTGGCAGCAGCAGCGCTTCTTCACCCGGATGCAGCAGCGACTGGACTTTCGGGTCGACGAAGCTGTAGGTAATAACTTCCTGGTAGCCTTTGTCATTCAGCATGGTTTTTACACGTTTCAGCGATAAATCCGCTTCTCGATGCTCACCCATGATAAGTCCTGCCTGAATTGGGGTATTCGGGATATTGTCGTAGCCGTATACGCGGGCGACTTCTTCGACCAGGTCTTCTTCGATTTCCATATCGAAACGCCAGCTCGGCGCGACAGCCTTCCACTCATCCTGCCCTTCCGTCACGTCACAACCCAGACGACGCAGAATGTCGCTCACCTGCTCATCCGCAATATGGTGTCCGATCAGACGATCCAGTTTGCTACGACGAAGCGTAATGGTTGCGCGTTTTGGCAGCGTGTCTTCGTTCGTCACGTCAATGACTGGACCCGCTTCGCCACCACAGATATCGATCAACAGGCGCGTTGCACGTTCCATGGCCTTATGTTGCAGAGCCGGATCAACACCACGCTCATAGCGGTGAGAAGCATCGGTGTGCAGACCGTGACGACGTGCGCGACCGGTAATAGACAGCGGGCTGAAGAATGCACATTCCAGCAGGACGTTTTGCGTTTCATCATTCACGCCGGAATGTTCGCCACCAAAGATGCCGCCCATCGCCAGCGCTTTGTTATGGTCCGCAATCACCAGCGTATCCGCATTCAGCTTCGCTTCGCTGCCATCCAGCAATACCAGGGTTTCACCCTCTTTTGCCATACGGACAACAATTCCGCCTTCAATGCGGTCTTTGTCGAATGCGTGCATCGGCTGGCCCAGTTCGAGCAGCACATAGTTAGTCACGTCAACCACGGCATCGATTGAACGAATACCGCAACGACGCAGTTTTTCTTTCATCCACAGCGGTGTCGGCGCTTTAACATTGATGCCTTTAACCACGCGGCCCAGATAGCGAGGGCAGGCTTCTACGGCTTCGACCTGAATCGGCAGGACGTCGCTAATGGTTGCCACTACAGGCGCGATTTCCGGCTCAACCAGCGGAGCTTTGTTCAGCACAGCAACATCACGTGCGACACCGATAATGCCTAAGCAGTCGGCGCGGTTCGGCGTGACGCTAATTTCGATAGTGTTGTCGTCAAGCTTCAGGTATTCACGGATATCGGTTCCAATTGGCGCATCGGCAGGCAGTTCGATAATCCCGTTATGATCGTCGGAAATACCCAGCTCAGAGAATGAGCACAGCATACCTTCAGACGGCTCACCGCGCAGTTTTGCGGCTTTGATTTTGAAATCGCCCGGCAGAACGGCACCCACGGTTGCCACGGCCACTTTCAGCCCCTGACGGCAGTTTGGCGCACCGCAGACGATATCCAGCAGACGGTCGCCGCCTACATTCACTTTGGTGACACGCAGTTTGTCAGCGTTCGGGTGCTGAGCGCACTCAACCACTTCGCCCACCACAACGCCGTTGAACGCGCCGGAAACAGGTTCCACACCGTCAACTTCCAGACCCGCCATCGTGATTTGGTTTGACAGCGCATCGCTATCAATCGCCGGGTTTACCCATTCGCGTAACCACAGTTCACTGAATTTCATTGTATTACCCTGCCTTTATTTAAACTGTTTGAGGAAACGCAGATCGTTTTCGAAGAAAGAACGCAGATCGGTAACGCCATAACGCAGCATGGTCAGACGCTCCATCCCCATTCCGAAGGCAAAACCGGAGTAGATTTCTGGATCGATACCGACGTTACGCAGCACGTTCGGGTGAACCATTCCGCAGCCCAGTACTTCCAGCCATTTTCCGTTTTTGCCCATGACGTCAACTTCCGCAGAAGGTTCAGTGAACGGGAAGTAAGAAGGACGGAAACGAACCTGCAGGTCTTCCTCAAAGAAGTTGCGCAGGAAATCGTGCAGCGTACCTTTCAGGTTGGTGAAGTTGATATTGGTATCAACGATCAGGCCTTCCATCTGATGGAACATCGGGGTGTGCGTCTGATCGTAGTCGTTACGATAAACGCGGCCCGGGGCGATAATACGGATCGGCGGCTGTTTTTCCTTCATGGTGCGGATCTGCACGCCGGAAGTCTGTGTGCGCAGCAGACGCGTTGCATCAAACCAGAAAGTGTCGTGGTCAGCGCGCGCCGGGTGATGGCCAGGAATGTTCAGCGCATCGAAGTTGTGATAGTCATCTTCGATTTCCGGACCAGTCGCCACGGTAAAGCCCAGCTCACCGAAGAAACTTTCAATACGGTCGATAGTACGCGTTACCGGGTGGAGTCCACCATTTTCGATACGGCGTCCCGGCAGGGAGATATCGATAGTTTCTTCAGCCAGGCGCGCGTTCAGCGCGGCACTTTCTAATTCGGCTTTACGCGCGTTCAGCGCTTGCTGTACCTGCTCTTTGGCTTCATTGATTACCGCACCTGCTGCCGGGCGCTCTTCCGGTGGCAGCTCGCGCAGGGTTGTCATCTGAAGGGTCAGGTGCCCTTTCTTGCCCAAATATTCGACGCGGACATTGTCTAACGCGGCAACATCTGAAGCCTGGTTAATGGCGGCCGTTGCACTGGCAACCAGCTCTGCGAGATGTGACATGGTTTTCCTCGTTATGTTGCGATATTCACTAGTCGCTCGTATATACGCAAAATCATTCAAGTTGTATCAACGCAGCAAAAGAGCGAATGCAGCCAATACAGAGACAACTTGAAGGATGACGCGTATAAAAAAAGCCTCCACCAGGGAGGCTTTTAGGCGCTGTTTTCCGTTTCTTCTTTCACGCGCAAGCCTCCTGATTTCAGGTGCTAAAGTAAAAGAAGAAGCGGAAAATAGCAGCATTCATGCTTGCGTTACCTTGTGTGGTAAAAACCGGACAACCTTTATTGAAAAGGCTTACGGATAAATTGTCAACTAATTGATTGCACTACAAATAAAAGAGAGGGAGCCAGGCTCCCTCTTTTCACCGGCTTATGCCAGAGCTGCTTTCGCTTTTTCGACCAGAGCGGTGAACGCTACTTTGTCGAATACTGCGATGTCAGCCAGGATCTTACGGTCGATTTCAACAGAGGCTTTTTTCAGGCCGTTGATGAATTTGCTGTAAGAAATACCGTTCTGACGTGCTGCTGCGTTGATACGCGCAATCCACAGTTGACGGAACTGACGCTTCTTCTGACGACGGTCACGATAAGCGTACTGACCAGCTTTGATAACAGCCTGGAAGGCAACGCGGTATACGCGAGAACGCGCACCGTAGTAGCCTTTAGCTTGTTTCAAAATTTTCTTGTGACGTGCACGGGCAACTACACCACGTTTTACGCGAGCCATATGTGCTCTCCTGTCTCTATATTCTTAGTAAAAAAATGAATTAAACGTTAACGGCTTATGCGTACGGCAGGCACGCGATAACCAGACCCAGATCGCCTTTAGACACGAGGCCTTTTGGACGCAGGTGACGTTTACGCTTAGTAGATTTTTTGGTCAGAATATGACGCAGGTTTGCGTGCTTACGCTTAAATCCACCACCACCGGTTTTTTTGAAACGCTTAGCAGCACCGCGTACGGTCTTAATTTTTGGCATTTTAATAACTTCCACTTCGCATTGTTAATAAACGAAACGTAGGCGAACAACGGCTGTGGAACCCGTAGGCTCCACAGACATTGCTACTTGAAGGCCTTACTGTTTCTTCTTAGGAGCGAGCACCATGATCATCTGGCGGCCTTCGATCTTCGTAGGGAAGGATTCGACTACTGCCAGTTCACTCAGATCGTCACGGACGCGGTTGAGCACTTCCATACCGATCTGTTGGTGGGCCATCTCACGACCGCGAAAACGCAGCGTGATCTTAGCCTTATCGCCATCTTCCAGAAAGCGTACCAGGCTGCGGAGTTTTACCTGGTAATCGCCATCGTCGGTGCCAGGACGGAATTTAATTTCCTTAACCTGGATAACTTTTTGCTTTTTCTTCTGTTCCTTAGAAGACTTACTCTTTTCATAAAGGAACTTGCCGTAGTCCATAATACGACAAACTGGCGGTTCGGCGTTAGGGCTGATTTCAACTAAATCTACTCCAGCTTCTTCAGCCTTTTCGATCGCTTCTCTCAGACTCACAATACCCAAAGCTTCGCCTTCCAGACCTGTTAAGCGAACTTCCAGGGCGCGAATCTCGCCATTGATACGATTCGGACGTGCCGTTTGAACTCGTTTTCCGCCTTTAATACCTTATTCCTCCAGTTGTTGAAGACTGCGGCTGCGAATCTCTTGTTGCAGCTTCTCAATCACTTCATTTACGTCCAGGCTGCCCAAGTCTTTGCCACGACGGGTGCGCACGGCAACTTTGCCTGCTTCTACCTCTTTGTCGCCACAGACCAACATGTAAGGGACACGACGTAAAGTGTGCTCGCGGATTTTAAAGCCTATCTTCTCATTTCTCAAGTCTGCTTTTACACGAATACCCGCATTTTGTAGTTTCTGCGTTAATTCGTTGACGTATTCAGACTGAGAATCGGTGATGTTCATGACCACAACCTGAACCGGCGCAAGCCAGGTCGGGAAGAAGCCAGCGAACTCTTCGGTCAGGATACCAATGAAACGTTCCATCGACCCAAGAATTGCGCGGTGAATCATAACCGGCACCTGGCGTTCGTTGTTTTCGCCAACATAAGAGGCGCTTAAACGGGACGGCAGAGAGAAGTCCAGCTGTACAGTACCGCACTGCCATGCACGATCGAGGCAGTCATACAGGGTAAATTCAATTTTCGGACCGTAGAATGCGCCCTCACCCAGTTGGAACTCAAACGGGATGTTGTTTTCTTCCAGCGCAACGGCCAGGTCAGCTTCAGCACGGTCCCACATTTCATCGCTACCGATACGTTTTTCGGGGCGAGTGGACAGTTTGACGACGATTTTCTCGAAGCCAAAGGTGCTGTACATATCGTAGACCATACGAATGCAGGCGTTAACTTCATCGCGAATCTGCTCTTCAGTACAGAAGATATGTGCATCATCCTGAGTAAAGCCACGTACACGCATCAGACCGTGCAGCGCACCTGACGGCTCGTTACGGTGACAGCTACCAAATTCAGCCATACGCAACGGCAGATCGCGATAGGATTTCAGACCCTGGTTAAAGATCTGCACGTGGCCCGGGCAGTTCATAGGTTTAATGCAGTACTCACGGTTCTCAGACGAGGTCGTGAACATTGCATCTTTGTAGTTGTCCCAGTGACCTGTTTTTTCCCACAGCACACGGTCCATCATGAACGGACCTTTAACTTCCTGGTACTGATATTCTTTCAGTTTCGAGCGAACAAAAACTTCCAACTCGCGGAAGATAGTCCAGCCATCGTTATGCCAGAACACCATACCCGGTGCTTCTTCCTGCATATGATACAGGTCAAGCTGCTTACCAATTTTGCGGTGGTCTCGCTTGGCCGCTTCTTCCAGGCGTTGCAGGTAGGCATTCAGGGCTTTTTTATCGGCCCATGCAGTACCATAAATACGCTGCAGCATCTTGTTATTGCTGTCGCCACGCCAGTATGCCCCTGCGGTCTTCATCAGTTTGAAGTGATGGCAGAAACGCATGTTCGGCACGTGCGGGCCACGGCACATATCGACATATTCTTCATGATGGTACAAGCCAGGCTTGTCATCATGGGCGATGTTTTCATCAAGAATAGAGACTTTATAGGTCTCGCCACGCTTCACGAAGGTTTCGCGCGCTTCGTACCAGCTGACTTTCTTCTTAATGACATCGTAGTTTTTCTCAGCGAGCTCGTGCATCCGCTTCTCGAGCGCGTCGACATCTTCCTGGGTTAACGTACGGTCAAGATCGATATCGTAGTAAAAACCGTTGTCAACAACCGGTCCGATCGCCATTTTGGTGTTCGGCCAAAGTTGTTTGATCGCATGCCCTAACAGGTGCGCACAAGAGTGACGAATGATCTCCAGACCTTCTTCATCTTTCGCGGTGATGATGGAGAGTTTCGCATCATGTTCAATCAGATCGGAAGCATCTACCAGCTCACCGTTAACACGGCCAGCAATAGTCGCTTTAGCCAGACCTGGACCGATGTCCAGCGCAACATCCATGGGGCTTACAGCGTGGTCGTAATGGCGTTGGCTGCCATCAGGAAGAGTAATAACAGGCATGTTATATCCTTATTTGCAGTGGTGCCCCACACGTAAGAGCACATACAAAGATTCAATATTTAAAATTATCAAAAAGGTCTGGGCTGATTCCCGCTTCACTCTGCGAAATATGTCACAGGTCACCTGACTGGTAACACTGGACCTACGCCCGTTTTTTGATAACACCGTTTGACAGTGTACACGGCATTAGGATGCGATCAAAGCAACAATCAACGTGCACTCTATGATGTAAATCAATTCACTGACACCCTGACGTCTTTGTTACACTTGTAGAAAGTCATTTCACCGGAGCAGGAAAAAACAATGCCAACAAACCGCTTTGCGAAGAAACACTGGAAGATGGTGGTGATCCTGCTGGTTATTTGTGCGGCAATGCTGATGCTGCGTTGGGCAGCAATGATCTGGGGTTAAAATACTGGCCGCTTTTCTGGTTCCGTTGTATTTATCAATTAAATCGAATTCATCTGAAAAATAGCGAGTTATCGATAAGCATTAAAAATAAAACACAGATTAACTTTTAAATAAACTTAACGTTAATAGATAAAAGCCGGGCCAATTATTTGGCCCGGTTTGTCATTACATACGATAGCCGAGCGAAAGCGTCGTGCGGCGATCGGTATGTTCCGGCGCGGTTGCCGGCGGTTCGGAGTTCCAGGTGACGTTGTACGCGACCTTCAATCCAAAGTGTTCGTTGATGGCAACGTTTAAGGCCGTTTCAGAGTTAAGCGTTGTATCATCTGCACCAAATACCGACACACCCTGCGTAAACTTGGTGTTGTCCGTCATCTGCCACGCATAAGCCCCGGACGCATAACCTAACGGTTGCGTTTCAGTGGTGCCATCAGTGTGCTCGTCATAACGTACACCAGGACCGAATTCAAAGCGGAAACTGTGTACCGGTCCATTAAGAAACTGGCGACCATAACCGGCCGTTAGCACGTCACGCTCACGGTATCCGTTATAACGGTCTGTTAACCAACTGGCCTGGCCAAAGAGATAGTCATAGTCAGTCATGTTGTAACGACTACGACCACCTACAGCATATTTCTCAGATGAACGCTCATCATTTGAGGAGGTGTTGCTGGCATTTCCCCACAGAGACCACGCCGTAGATTGACCATACCAGGTCATGGTGGTGTCGGCGGTTAAAGAAGAACTTTTTGTGTTGCCTGACTGGGCAAGATATCCCGCGTTCAGGTTACCTTCAAAGGGTTTTTTCGCGCTGGAAGGGTCATCCATGACAGTAAAAACGGAATCATCGGCGGCGGCATGCATTGACGCAAACACGCACCCCGTCAGCAATACTGCTGCGGGCACTGTCTTCAAAAGCTTCATTTATAAAGAGTCCGTACAACAAAAAAAGAGACCATAACGGTCTCGGAAACTTTCATGTGGATCAATGACAAAAGACCCTTGAAAGGTAACAAATTATAAAAAGACTCGAATAACATAGCAATAAATTCTTATTTCATTTTTTGAATAAGAGCGTTCCTAATCCTTTATTTTATTTATATATCTTTGGCACGAGAATTTTAAATAAAGCTGCGAGAAATCATGTTGTTAATTACTTCACTTTCGTGGCGTTAAGTGCCAGACTGGGGTCAGCCTAACAGGAGGTAAAGATGGTACGTATCTATACGTTAACACTTGCGCCCTCTCTCGATAGCGCAACAACCACTCCACAAATCTACCCCGAAGGTAAACTTCGCTGTACCTCACCAGTTTTTGAACCTGGCGGCGGAGGCATCAACGTCGCCCGCGCCATTGCACATCTTGGCGGAACTGCAACGGCCATCTTTCCGGTCGGTGGTGCGACCGGCGAGCACTTAGTTTCTTTACTTGCCGACGAAAATGTTCCCGTCTCGACTATCGAGGCTAAAGACTGGACCCGACAAAATCTCCATGTCCACGTCGAATCCAGCGGCGAGCAGTATCGTTTTGTCATGCCCGGTGCAGCGCTGACTGATGACGAATTCTACCAATTGCAGGATCAGGTACTGGAAATTGAATCGGGTGCGATACTGGTCATTAGCGGCAGTTTGCCGCCCGGTGTACAAATAGAAAAAATGACCCGGCTCATCACTACCGCACAAAAACAGGGGATCCGCTGTATTGTCGACAGCTCAGGCGAAGCACTGACGGCGGCGTTAGCCATCGGCAATATCGAACTGGTCAAACCCAACCTCAAAGAACTGAGTGCGCTGGTAAACCGCGAACTCACGCAACCCGATGATGTGCGCAAGGCCGCGCAGGAAATCGTACATAGTGGGAAAGCGCTTCGCGTTGTGGTCTCTCTTGGGCCACAAGGGGCGTTGGGCGTCAATCAAGAAACGTGCGTCCAGGTCGTCCCTCCGCCGGTGAAAAGTCAAAGCACCGTAGGCGCGGGCGACAGCATGGTCGGGGCCATGACGCTTAAACTGGCTGAGAATGCACCTTTTGAGGATATTGTCCGTTACGGCGTCGCCGCAGGTAGCGCAGCAACGCTCAATCAGGGTACGCGCCTGTGCTCTTTGGACGACACGCAAAAAATTTATTCGTATCTCACTCAGTAATGACACCGTCCCTCTTTTGAAGAGAAAGGGGATTCTCGCGTAAAACTGTCAGCATGGGTGTTATGCGACTATGATAAAAAATCACGTGATTACAAAGAAGTGAATCATGTGCAGTCAGACGTCTCCACAACGGTACGGGGTGAAGAAGAGCGACAAACATTAAGTGCCTTTCCAGCGATGACGCGTCCGTGGTGTGCGTCAGTTCGTGTTTTTTAACCGCATTCTTGCGCTAACCTTATGATCTGGCAGACAACATGGGGAGAGACATCATGTGGCAGGCTATCAGTCGTCTTTTAAGCGAGCAATTAGGTGAAGGCGAAATCGAACTCCGTAATGAACTGCCCGGCGGAGAGATTCACGCCGCATGGCATTTACGCTATGCGGGGAGAGATTTTTTCGTCAAATGCGATGTAAGAGAGCTGTTAACCGGCTTTACGGCAGAAGCCGATCAGCTGGAGCTACTTTCCCGCAGTCAAACTGTATCTGTACCGAAAGTCTGGGCAGTAGGCGCAGACAGAGATTACAGCTTTCTGGTGATGGATTTCCTCCCTCCCCGTCCGCTTGATGCGCATAACGCGTTTATTCTCGGACAACAACTTGCACATTTGCATGAATGGAGCGATCAACCACAGTTCGGCCTCGACTTCGATAATGCACTCTCCACTACGCCACAACCCAATGCCTGGCAGCGTCGCTGGTCAACCTTCTTCGCCGAGCAACGCATCGGCTGGCAACTGGAACTTGCGGCGGAAAAAGGCATTGCGTTTGGCAATATTGACGCCATTGTCGATCATGTTCAACAACGACTCTCCTCCCATCAGCCACAACCTTCTCTCCTGCACGGCGATTTGTGGTCGGCAAACTGTGCGCTCGGGCCGAATGGCCCCTACATCTTTGACCCCGCCTGTTACTGGGGTGACAGAGAGTGCGATCTGGCAATGTTGCCGTTACATACCGATCAACCGCCGCAGATTTATGACGGTTACCAGTCTGTCTCGCCGCTACCGTTAGATTTTCTCGACAGGCAGCCTATCTATCAGTTGTATACGTTGCTGAATCGGGCAATTCTGTTTGGCGGGCAGCACCTGGTGGTGGCGCAAAAAGCGATGGAAAGGTTACTGGCGGCTTAACGTATAAATAGCCCGAAGGCGGCTTTGCTTATCAGGCCTGACGCTTCACGTAGTCCAGGCCTGATAATATCGGACTTACAAAAATCCCAGTAATGAAAAGAAGAAATAGCCGATCACGATAACAATCACCGGCAAAATATAGAGCGGGAAGATTTGTAAAAAGATCGTATGATGTGGCACGACAATACGCGACTCAATTTGCTCACGCGATAACCCTTCACTGCCTTTTGCCTGTTCCAGAATCAACTGATCTTCAACGCCCTCGCGTAAAAAACGCGCCTGACGACTCATTCTGGCGCCAGAGTCCTGCAATGCCAGACCGATGAATATCAGAATGAAAATCAACCAAAAAACAAGATTAAGTCCGGTCTGAAAATCCGGTGTCGGCGAGTTATACCAAAACAGATTGAGAAACGGTGTATTCACCCGCATCATGTCGATCATCACGTGGGCAAAATCGAGCATTACCTCATTAATCCCTTCCTGCTTTTCGCTGTGCGCGTACATAAACTTCAGTACTGAAACCAGTGTTGAAATCAGCGCCGGGATGAAAATCACCCATCCCAGCAACCTTTTCAAGACAGCAATGCGTCCAGCTTGTTGATACGTCATGAGTTCCCCTTGATAAAGACGTGTCATTTTGGCCTAAGTTTACCCGTTGATAACCGTTTTCGCCTGATCTTTAAAGGCGGTATACTGCCAAATTAGCCATAATGAACGCTTAGAGCTCGTTCTGGTGGGCTCTTAATCCCTGTTATCACCCTAAAGGAGAGGTTGTGATGCCAACCCCGCGTCAAATTCTTGCTGCAATTTTCGATATGGATGGATTACTGGTCGATTCAGAACCGCTTTGGGATCAGGCCGAACTGGATGTGATTGCAAGTTTAGGCGTAGATATCACCCGCCGCCATGAACTTCCCGACACGCTTGGTTTACGTATCGATATGGTTGTTGATCTTTGGTTTGCGCAGCAACCGTGGAACGGTCCCTCACGTCAGGAGGTCACCGAGCGCATCATCACCCGGGCCATTGCGTTAGTGGAAGAAACAAAACCGCTGCTGCCGGGTGTGCGTGAAGCCGTGGCGTTGTGCAAATCTCAGGGAATCAAAGTAGGACTGGCATCCGCTTCGCCGCTGCATATGCTGGAAAAAGTGCTGACCATGTTTGATCTGCGCAACTACTTCGACGCGCTGGCTTCTGCAGAAAAACTGCCTTACAGCAAACCGCACCCGCAGGTTTACCTCGATTGTGCGGCGAAACTGGGCATTGACCCTATAAACTGCGTTGCGCTGGAAGACTCGGTAAATGGCATGATTGCTTCAAAAGCCGCCCGTATGCGTTCCATCGTCGTACCAGCGCATGAGAATCAGGACGATCCTCGCTTCGTTCTTGCCGATGTCAAATTAACCTCACTCACCGAACTCACTGCCGTTCATCTGCGCGGCTAATCCTGTAACGGGCAATGATCGTATTGCCCGCCCTCTCAGATTTTTTATTTTTAAAACATCGTTTCACTTTTAATTGTGTTTCTGTTTAACCTCTCCTATCCTTGCCCTATAGAGCAAGCGTTAATGACATAAATAGTTGAGGTAAACATGATTCAGGAAGCTTTTCGTCTCGAAGGTAAAGTAGCCATCGTCACTGGATGTGACACCGGCCTTGGGCAGGGTATGGCAGTGGCGCTGGCTGAAGCGGGCTGCGATGTAGTCGGCGTGAATCGTAAAATACCACATGAAACCGCAGAGAAAATTAACGCCCTCGGTCGGCGTTTTATGGCCATTCAGGCCGACCTCAGCCAACAAGAGGCGCTGTCTGGCATAGTGACCCAAACTGTGGCCACGTTTGGCCGGGTCGATATTCTGGTCAACAATGCGGGAACCATACGTCGTCAGGATGCGCTGGATTTTAGTGAAAAAGACTGGGATGACGTGATGAATCTGAATCTCAAATCCGTTTTTTTCCTGTCACAGGCAGTGGCGCGCCAGTTTCTGGTTCAGGGCAACGGCGGAAAAATCATTAACATTGCCTCAATGCTCTCTTTTCAGGGCGGAATCCGCGTTCCTTCCTACACCGCATCAAAAAGTGGCGTGCCTGGAATCACCCGCTTACTGGCTAATGAGTGGGCGGCTCAGGGAATTAATGTCAATGCCATCGCACCCGGTTATATGGCGACAAACAATACGCAGCAGCTGCGCGAAGACAGTACGCGTAATCAGCAAATTGTCGATCGCATTCCCGCAGGGCGCTGGGGAACACCGGATGACTTGCAAGGCCCGGTCGTTTTTCTCGCCAGCCAGGCTTCTGACTATATCAATGGTTACACGCTTGCCGTGGACGGCGGTTGGTTGGCGCGTTAATCGTGCATTTGTGACAAAGGGTTACAACGTCACCTCTTCCGCCTACTGTATAAAACCCCTATACTGTATGAATTGACAGTTCATTGGGTTTTATCATGACGGCGGAAGGCCACCTTCTTTTTTCTATTGCCTGTGCGGTATTTGCCAAAAATGCCGAGCTGACGCCCGTTCTTGCTCAGGGTGATTGGTGGCATATTGTACCTTCGGCCATTTTAACCTGCCTGCTACCCGATATCGATCACCCGAAATCCCTGCTCGGGCAGCGGCTGAAGTGGATATCAAAGCCTATTGCCCGGGCATTTGGCCATCGCGGGTTTACTCACAGCCTGCTGGCCGTCTTTGCCCTGCTGGCCACGTTTTATCTGAAAGTTCCGGATAGCTGGATAATCCCGGCCGATGCCTTACAAGGTATGGTTCTCGGTTATCTCAGTCACATTCTGGCTGACATGCTGACTCCGGCAGGCGTTCCCCTGCTTTGGCCCTGCCGCTGGCGTTTTCGTCTGCCCATCCTCGTGCCGCAAAAAGGCAACCAACTGGAACGGTTCCTGTGCATGGCGCTGTTTGCCTGGGCTATCTGGATGCCGCAGACCGTACAAGAGAACAGCGCGGTACGCTGGTCATCACAGATGATTAATACGCTGCAAATGCAGTTTAATCGTTTTATAACGCACCAGGTTGACTAATAAATCGGCCAAAATGTCATTTTAGGTATAAACAATTCCATTTGAATATAAGAGGCAAGTCACAGTTCTGCTAATCTTGCGCCAACAGAATCACCATTGCATGGTGATACGCATAATAAGATCAGGAGAACGGGGATGAACTTTCCATTAATCGCGAACATTATCGTGTTCGTAGTACTGCTGTTCGTGCTGGCGCAAGCCCGCCACAAACAGTGGAGTCTGGCCAAAAAAGTACTGGTCGGTCTGGTCATGGGCGTGGTGTTTGGTCTCGCCCTGCATACCATTTATGGCTCCGACAGCCAGGTTCTTAAAGATTCCGTACAGTGGTTCAACATTGTCGGCAACGGTTATGTCCAGTTGCTGCAGATGATTGTCATGCCGCTGGTATTTGCGTCTATTCTCAGCGCCGTTGCGCGTCTGCACAACGCCTCTCAGTTAGGTAAAATCAGCTTCCTGACCATCGGCACGCTGCTGTTTACTACGCTGATTGCCGCACTGGTCGGGGTTCTGGTAACCAACCTGTTCGGCCTGACCGCCGAAGGCCTGGTGCAAGGTGGTGCCGAGACTGCACGTCTGAACGCTATTGAAGCCAACTATGTTGGCAAAGTGGCTGACCTCAGCGTTCCGCAGCTGGTACTGTCGTTTATCCCGAAAAACCCGTTTGCCGATCTGACCGGTGCTAACCCGACGTCGATTATCAGCGTGGTCATCTTTGCTGCATTCCTCGGTGTTGCCGCACTGAAGCTGTTGAAAGATGATGCGCCAAAAGGCGAGCGCGTATTAACGGCTATCGATACCCTGCAAAGCTGGGTGATGAAGCTGGTTCGTCTGGTGATGCAGTTGACGCCGTATGGTGTTCTGGCGCTGATGACCAAAGTGGTTGCCGGTTCCAACCTGCAGGACATCATTAAGCTGGGTAGCTTCGTCGTTGCTTCGTATCTCGGCCTGGGCATTATGTTCGTCGTACACGGCATCCTGCTGGGTATTAACGGCGTTAGCCCACTGAAATACTTCCGCAAAGTCTGGCCAGTACTGACTTTCGCCTTCACCAGCCGTTCCAGTGCCGCTTCTATTCCACTGAACGTTGAAGCGCAAACCCGCCGTCTGGGCGTCCCTGAGTCCATCGCCAGCTTTGCCGCCTCTTTTGGTGCAACGATTGGTCAAAACGGTTGTGCGGGTCTGTATCCGGCGATGCTGGCCGTGATGGTGGCACCAACTGTCGGCATTAACCCGCTGGACCCAATGTGGATTGCCACGCTGGTGGGTATCGTGACCGTCAGTTCAGCAGGAGTTGCGGGTGTGGGCGGCGGCGCGACCTTCGCGGCACTGATCGTACTGCCTGCCATGGGTCTGCCGGTCACACTGGTTGCTCTGTTGATCTCAGTTGAACCGCTGATCGATATGGGGCGTACTGCATTGAACGTTAGCGGTTCCATGACCGCTGGTACGCTGACCAGCCAATGGCTGAAACAGACCGATAAATCGATTCTGGACAGCGACGATCACGCCGAACTGGCGCATCGCTAAAAGCCTGTCTGCGCAAAACAAAAAACCGCCAGTGAGTTATGCTCCGGCGGTTTTTTTATATCCGATTAATCGCTCAGTTCGTTTTCCTGGCGAATCTGGTTAGCCCAGCGCTGGGCCGACTCCGGAACCGTAAATGCAGGCGAACGCTGAAATGCCTCCCCCATTAAGACAAAAGCGACATATTTTCCGCGCAGTATCCATACGTCACGAAACGCATCCATTTTCACCGCATGCTCTGGCGGAGCGGGCTCCACGCGAGGAACATAGCTGATGACCGGACGATTTTGTTGGCGAAGAGGTTTCATAATCAGTTGCTTCACTAAAGACAAATTCTAAAAATCTGAAAAACGCTATCTTAGCTGATTTTACCCCTGGACGGTGCAAAAACAGTGAATTCGTGAAGTGGGTGGCGATAATGGGGGGAACAGATAAGTTGCAGCAAACATCAATGACGCAGACAAAAAAATGCGGCGCACCGACGCGCCGCCAACTCAGGAATTAAACGTTCAGAAAACTGCCAAGACGATAACCGCGCTCCGCAATAGCGTATTTCAATGACGAAGACGTCAGTACGTCAAGCTCAGTTAAGCGGGGGTAACAGTAGGCACTTTGTCGAATGATGTCATCGATAAACGCCGGATGACACATCACTTCCAGCGAGGACTCTCCCCGGTCTGCGGACGCGTCCAGCGTCTGCAAAAACAGGGCCTCAGAAATCGCGTCGCCATAAAACTCACTGCTAAATCCCTGGGAGGTACGCAACGTTTCCGGTAAATCGGACGCCTGGAACACCGTCTGCCGATCGATCCGCAACGCAACGCCTCTCTCCGCGGCAAAACTGGCGACAATTGGGAAAATCTGCGGGAACATATGCACGTGGTGATGACTATCCAGATGCGTCGGCCCCCGCCCGAACAGGTCAATAAAACGCTGATACTGTGCAGCCAGCTCTCGAGAAATCTCTTCCAGCGGCAACGTTTCTTCCTCTGCCATCTGCCAGATCCATTTCCCTAACACACCGTCACGCGTCAGACCCGGCATAGCCGTTAACGGTTTGCCGAGCGTCAGGACAAAGTGCATCCCAACGGCAAGCTCCGGTATATCGCGACTAAGCTGTACCGCATGCTCTATCGCCTCGCCATTCACCAGGGCCGTGGTTGAGGTGACAATGCCATTGCGACAGGCTTCAACAATGCCGTAGTTTTGTCCTTTGCTCAGGCCAAAATCATCCGCATTCACAATCAGTACGCGTTCCATAGCCAACCTCAGTTAGTGTTGTTCGCTTTTAAGTTTCTCGATGCATCCGGCGAAATTTGGCAGCCATTTTTCATGCGCCAGAATCAGCTCACGGGCAAGAATTTCAGCATCAGTGTCGGAATGCACCAGCGGGCTCAGGTTCAACGCCAGCAGCACATCATTCAACTCGCCGCTCAGTGCTGCGTTGCTCGCCGCCACTTCAAAACTTTTAATGGTATAGATAAGCCCCAGAACCTTTTCATCGAAATGGGTGATACGTGGGTGCGGAGTTGCACCATTGCGCCCCAGCGTGCAGGTCATCTCAACGGCCCAGTCCGCAGGAATATTATCAACATGGCCATGATGAGGAATGTTGACGTAATGTTCGGTCTGTTTGTCGTTGTAGATAGCATTGATGACTTCACACGCGGCATCAGAGTAATAAGCCCCGCCACGCTGTTCCAGCTCTTTCGGCTTAACATTCAACTCAGGATTTTTATACAGATCAAACAGTTGCTTTTCTACTTTCTGTACCACCTGTGCGCGTGCACCACCTTTGTAATATTCGCCCATTTCAATCGCCAGCATCTCTTTTGGCTTGAAGTAGTACAGCAAATACGAGCACGGCAGCAGCCTCAGTGAACGAATCAGCCCTTCACTGAACGGCAGATCGAAGATGTTCTTCACGCCAGAGGCTTTCAACTGACCCGACGCAACGCCGTCCAGCAGTTCATCAAAGCGTGACACACCGTTGACCAGAACATCCTTAATGAAGACCATATGGTTCAGACCAAACAGATCGATGGATAAGTCATCGCTCTCTTTCAGCGCCAGCACGTCGCTGATGAACATTTTCATGCCGATCGGAATATTACATACCCCGATGAATTTCTTGAAATTCGTATGGCGATAAACCGCCTCAGTCACCATCCCGGCTGGGTTAGTGAAGTTGATCACCCACGCATTCGGGCACAGTTCTTCCACATCTTTCACAATATCAAAGATAACCGGAATGGTACGCAGGCCTTTGAACAGCCCGCCAGCGCCGTTGGTTTCCTGCCCCAGATACCCGTGGCTCAGCGGAATGCGTTCATCCTTTTCACGGGCTTGCAGTTGCCCAACCCGCAACTGGGTAGTAACGAAATCAGCATCTTTCAGCGCTTCGCGGCGATCCAGCGTTTTATACACTTTCATCGGGACGCCAGCTTTATCAATCATGCGCTGGCAGAGGTCAAAAATAATGTCCAGCTTCTCTTTACCACCGTCGACATCCACCAGCCACAATTCAGAGACCGGTAATTCATGATAACGCTTAATAAAGCCTTCAAGTAATTCAGGGGTGTAGCTGCTCCCGCCACCGATAGTGACGACTTTTAATTTCTGGCTCATAATTTCTCCCTTCAGTGTAAAAACACTGACACGTATTATGCTCAACCCATTCGTCAGGTATAGCGTGGCAGTCCCGGCGCTATTTTGGGCAAGCTATAAAAATTGGTTATTGGTAAATAAAATTTACTGATTAAATTCCGTTAATTTCTTACGATAGCTATTTGGTGTAAACGACGTCAGCTTTTTAAACGTTTTAATAAACAAGCTCGGACTACTGTAACCAGACTCATAGGCAATATCAGTTACAGAATAGTTAGTCATTTCCAGCTGTTTTTTAGCAAAATTAATGCGGATTTCATTAATAATCTGCATTGGCGTTTTACTGTAATAACGCTGGGTTGCACGGGTCAGATACTCCTGGGATTTTGCGGACAGGTGTACCATATTTTCCAGCGCATTTTCGCTGAACTGCCTTTTGTCATGCATGCTTTCCACGGTAGTTTTAAGCCATTGTGGAATATCATCCAGCACCTGCTCTTCCCGATGATGGCGTAACCGATTAATAATATAGAAGGTGACCACTTCTACAAATTCATCCAGTCCACTTTCACGAAAGTTCAGTGATGCTATAACCGTTTCGATGTAGGTAAGAAACGAGCTGTTCGCCCGATACACCTGCGATGCGACAAAACAAAATGGCAGCAACGGGTGGTAGTGCTGTTCAAAAAAACGTTTACTGATACCAACGTTAAGAATTCGCGTCGCGCCGAAATCATAGAAACTTTGGTGATGCGATCCCAACGGGATAAAGACAAAGTCTCCGCGCTCAAGCAGTACACGCTTACCGTTGATTTCCTGATAGTAACGTCCAGTTAATACAAGGGTAAATTCGTAGTAATCATGCTGATGCAGCCCACTGATGCTCTCAGTTTTGTTATAGATGAACACATGAAAATTTTTGCCATTAAAAAGCTGCTGCTCATAGACGGTTTTAATTTCCGGTGCGTTAATCTGTAGCTGCATTCTGCACTCCTCGCTATTTCAGCTTCTCGTGAAGCTCAATCAGTTCTGTCACCAGTTCACGTGCCAGCATCGACGTCATCAGGTGGTCCTGTGCATGGACCAGTACCAGGCTGACTTTCATTTTACCTTCACCCTGATCGCCTTCAATCAGTTTGGTCTGGACAAGGTGTGCTTCGTTCAGCGCCATGCGAGACTGTTCCATCATGGTCTTCGCTGACTCAAAATCACCCTGTTTGGCCATTTTGAGCGCGCCATACGCCAGGCTACGCGCCTGACCCGAGTTGATGATGAGCCCCATCACCACTTCTTCAAGCTCTTCTGCTTCTGACTGCGTGTCGACGATGTTCTCGATATCCAACATACTTTTTTCCTCTGGTTCAGTCCGGCATGGCCGCATAGCCATGCCGGATTAAATTTAGAATTTCAATGCGTTAGCGATATCTTCTTCGCTTTCTTCTTTATCAATGACGTTCTGAGCTTTGTTGGCGACGACCACAAATGGCAGGTACACCAGCGTTGCGATGCCAAGGTTAAACAACGCGACCAGCAGAGCAGCGACGCTACCGTTGGTGTTAAAGAATGCGCCCAAACCGGTTGGCATAGTCCACGGTGCAATGTTGGTAATTGGTGGAATAATGCCTGTGTAATAAGCGGCCAGGGTAATCGCTGCCAGAATCGGCTGAACCAGGATGAATGGAATAAACATAACCGGGTTCATGATAATCGGCAGACCGAACAGAATGGGTTCGTTAATCTGGAACAGACCTGATGGCAGTGCCAGTTTTGCTACCTGACGATAATCAGCGCGACGAGATGCCAGGAAGATAGCAATAATCAGACCCAGCGTTGCCCCACTCCCTCCCAGGAAAATATAGGAGTCCAGCATCGGCTTCGCCCAGACGTGGAACGTCTTACCCGCTTCCAGTGCCGCGTCTACGGAACCAAACTGTTGGTAGATAGAGATGTTTTCCAGCGCCCAGGGGGTCATGATACCGCTGTCCAGTGCAGTCAGTGCCAAAGAACCGTGAATACCAAAGAACCACAACAGCGGAACAAAAATCACGTATGCCCAACCCACCACACTACCCAGTGACGCCAGCGGAGTTGAAATGGAATCCATGATGATCTGGTGGAAGTTCGTTCCCCAGGTGTTCAACGCCCAGGCGATGATCCCCATAATAGAGAGGATAATGAAGCCAGGAATCAGTGCAGAGAAGGAGCGAGAAACAGAAGCCGGAACGCTATCAGGTAATTTAATAACCCAATTACGATGCACGACGAAGGTGAACATTTCCGCGACCACCAGGCCGATAATAATACCGGAAATAATGTTCGCACCGCCCAGCCAGTTAGCACCCACGGCATAGGCTTCACCCACACTGTAAGGTGTGACTGTCATAAATGCGGCGACAGATAATAAACCAGCAGCCAGCGCATCGACCTTGCGTTCTTCCGCCAACGCCATACCGATAAAGAATGGCGCCATCAATGACATAATACCCAGCGTACCGTTATAGACGTTCCCACCGATGCCTTTTAAACTATTTAGTGTTTCAATAGTTGAAGCATCAAGTCGAATGCCCATGGAATAAAAAAACGACCCCTCCCCAAAGCTCAGGAAAACGTTATTGATTAATACAAACATAGCCCCTGCGAGGGTTAACGGCATTAAACGAATAAAACCGTTTTTGATTGCATTAACGTGTGGCTGCTTTCCAATTTTTACAGCAAAAGGAAGGAGTACCTTTTCAAGTGAAGCAATAGCGTTACTCATAGAAAAATACCCTTAAATACCGCAATTAACAATTGCGGTGAATGTTAATGAAATAACTCTTTGACGGGAAAATTTAAAATAATTAATTTGCTGCGGCTTTTTTAATTGCTGCAACTGCAGCCTTAAGCACGCCTAAACCATCGACTTTGCCATACAACAGCGAGTCAATCACTTCTACAGGTTTGTTGGGTAACAAACGCTGAATTTCGGGCAACATATAAGCAATCTGTGGACCTAATAACACGACATCGGCTACTGGGCCTTTTTCTCCGGCCAGCGTTTCGGGAAACGCTTCAATGATAACCGGCACTTCGTATTTTTCAGCCTGAGCACGCATCTTCGAGACCAACAAAGAAGTCGACATGCCCGCAGAACAAAACAGATAAATGTGTTTCTTTTCCATTAAAACGATCCTCATGTGCGATTATCTGTGTACCAGACACTCCGCAAGCCATAACCTGCATCCATGCTCTGGGTAACTTGCGTCAGCTAAATTACTTTTTTAGGTGGCTGAAATGAGTATACGGGATTGCACCCGCGGATGGTATTTCATTGACCAACTAAATTGTCTCTCCTTGACCTGTGGTTATGACACCCCTCACACTTCGGGCAAATAATTCGCGACAATAAATAAGATCGCGTGACACAAAAAAACCGGCACAGCGGCCGGTTCGTCAGAGTGCTCAGGCAATAAACAGTTGTTACTTCTTCGCTGCCTGCGGGTCGGTGTCGTACTCCGCACAGGTCTGGTAGCCGGAATTAATCACGTGCCCAGTATCATCTAATGCAACAAAATAGGTCTCTGCTTTACCATCTCGTTGACCCAGGATGTAGGTCTGACATGTACCACGCGCATGGATCATGCTGACTTCAGAAGAAGGTTTACCGGCAATCTGCGCCACTTGCGCCCGGCTCATCCCTTTCTTCACATCTTTCACCACGGGCTGCACAAATTGGTCTTTGGTACGATCGTAAGCCGTACAGCCTGCCAGCATAGTCAATACCGCCGCTGCACTCAGAATTCCTGTTAGATTCTTGTTCATATTCCGTCCTCTTGTTTTTCAGCGTGTTATATAAGCCTGGAGCACAACAACGCATTTTTCAAGCTGTCAGTTGATACTCGGGTCATTTCAGAAAATTCTATCAAAACAAAATGATGTTATATCCGGCTGCATCCCTTGTCGTTTGGACGTCAACGCGTTAGCTTTAACACATCGTTATTTTTGATCATTTTATTTTCCATAGGGGGTTAAATGACTCTGCAGCAAGAGATAATCCGGGCACTTGGCGCCAAACCACATATTAATGCAGAAGAGGAAATTCGCCGCAGCGTGGATTTTCTGAAATCGTACCTCAAAACCTACCCTTTCCTTAAATCGCTGGTGTTAGGGATTAGCGGCGGACAGGACTCAACCCTGGCCGGAAAGTTATGCCAAATGGCGATTTCCGAGTTACGTGAAGAAACGGGTAACGATGCTTTGCAGTTTATTGCCGTGCGACTGCCTTATGGTGTGCAGGCCGATGAACAGGACTGTCAGGACGCGATAGCGTTTATACAACCTGACCGTGTACTCACCGTCAACATCAAAGGCGCGGTATTGGCCAGCGAGCAGGCATTGCGCGAAGCAGGTATTGAACTGAGTGATTTTGTGCGCGGCAATGAAAAAGCCCGCGAGCGTATGAAGGCACAATACAGTATCGCCGGAATGACCAGCGGTGTTGTCGTGGGTACCGATCACGCCGCAGAGGCCATTACCGGATTCTTTACCAAATATGGCGATGGCGGCACTGACATTAACCCAATATTCCGCCTCAACAAGCGTCAGGGTAAGCAGCTTCTTGCGACATTGGGTTGCCCTGAGCATTTATACAAGAAAGCGCCAACCGCCGACCTCGAAGACGATCGTCCCTCTCTGCCAGATGAAGCAGCATTAGGCGTTACCTACGACAACATTGACGATTATCTGGAAGGAAAAACGTTGAATGCCGACGTTGCGAAGAAAATTGAAGGCTGGTACGTGAAAACAGAACACAAACGTCGCCCACCGATTACGGTGTTTGACGACTTCTGGAAAAAATCGTAATTCGCTGATTTACCCGTGCCGGATAACCACAAAATGGTTTATCCGGCCCAAACGACGTCATTGCACCGAATCAGGCGAAAAACCTGGCTTCCAGTTAATCTCACTAAACAACAACTTCCCCTCGCGCTCCAACAGTCGCAACGTATGCTTACCGTCATGCCAGCACGCCCCCTGGTCAGCCGTCAGCAACTTATCCCCCAGTTGCCAGGCTCCGCTAATAACAAATACCACGCCGCCACGCGAACCAAAGGTCGTAAACGTCCGGTCAGCCACACGAACTTTAGCCTGGCAAACATCCCGACGGGTCATGATATTAAAATCCATCGACATCTGTCCTTCCGTCAGCTTCGCTTTTACCACGCGGTCACCGGCGAACGTAAAAGGCTGATGCTGTTTTAGCGTATGCGGTAACGTGTTAGCACCTTCCAATGTGACTTCTCCCCCTTCGAGCAGTGTAATAACGCGCTCAACTCCGGGAAAGAGTGAAAATTCGCCGTTCGCAGCAATGGAGGCAATACTCGCCCGCCAGTGAAAGTCGCGCGTTGCTGGCGGAAAACAACATATTTCACGCGTTTCTCCCGCACCATTACGCCAGAGATTAACCGGCATTTTGCGGATATCAAAGTACTCCATCATCCCTCCAGAAAGGCACTGTGCGCCGACATGCCGTCATCAGGCAGCCAAATCATCATTGTTATCATTCACCCTGCTCGTTGTTATCGGCAGCAGAGTTGATTTGCCTTAGCGATGACCATGGCGTTTTGCAAAAAAGTTTAACGCGCTGATCCAGGTAGCATTTTCGCGGGCCTCAGGAGCATAACCTGTCCCAAGCGAAAAAACCCGCCGATCCTGCCCACATCGTTAAACGTGTTGTGGACAAGGCCGGCGGTCTTGAGTTTTTTTTCACGCTGTCCGGGGAAATCTGCTCCGACACAGCATGAATGATTGAGTATAGACGCCTACCGATTATTCGGCAGCTTGTGGCATTTTACCTTTCTGCGCTGCTCGTTCTGTCAGACGCTTCTCAAAATTAGCATTAAACTGTTTTTTCTGTTCCGGGGTCAGAATGTTGTAAATTTTGTTCTGCGTTTCCATATGCGCCAGCATGTTAGCTTTGCGCTGCTCTTCCATCTTCGCAATCTGCGCTTCAGCTTTCGCTTTATCGAAGCTATCGCTGGCGATGATATCGTGCATTGCACGGCGTTCTTCCAGCGGAGGACGTTTCATCTGATCGCGCTGACCTTTCATGATGTCGCGGATCTGCTGTTTCTGTGCATCGGTCAGGTTCAGGTCTTTAAACATCATGTCGTGATGCGGGGCGAATTTACCGTTGTGGTGCATCATCGGTTTGGCATCTGCCGGAGCTGCTGTGGTAACGTCAGCGGCATGAGCCAGGTTTGCAGCGCCCAGCGCCAGGGTAGAGGCAACAAACAGAGCAGTCAATTTACGCATAATTTCTATCCTTCCTTTCAGTTATTCTTACGACATTCACGCGAAGCTTATGCAATGTGATGTCGTGTTGACGGGATTAACTTTACCGACTTAAGCGTCAATTAATCAGAGCAACGGTAAAACAATGAAAGTGTAAAAAACAAACTTTCATCAATTATGAAGAAAAAAAGAATAAATTGCGGAGAGTTGAAATAAAAAATTACAACACGATGATTTTGAAAGAATTATGAAGAACTATACCTGAAACCTGGTTATTAAGAAAGCAGCTTACCAGGAATAATCCGTAATAAATACAAACAGCACGCAATAATAAGCCCTCAGAGATTAACCCGAGGGCGGATATATCTTTTACAACCTTTCCAGCATCAGTCCCGCGCGTAAACCACAGGCCACATTTGGATTAGGAAAGAGAACATATTCAACGTTATGGGTGACGATAAAACGTTCATCGCCATCCTGCGCCAGCAAGGTCCCCTCTTTAAAGGGGGTAAAGTTGAGCGTCTGGTTATCCATATGGAGAATAAAATCGTCGCTGCGCCGCGTGATTTGCGACACTACGCGGTAGCGCAGCGGAGATGTTTCTCCCGTAGGGATTCGCTCGCCTTGCAGCAGTTTCGCCAGCGCATCCGCCGTCTGCGCAAACTGGGACAGATCGTTTTGTCCAAACGGCAGCGCTTTACCCAGTTCCAGCGTACAGGCCAGCGCGCCAAAATGTTCAGCGCTAAAATGGGTGAACGTACCGCCAGGCGCCTGATGGAACACCAGCGCCTCAAGTCCTGCATCTCCCAGCCATTCAAGAAAACCCTCATCCCAGGCAACGTTGCGTTGTGGCAACACGCCAAAGCGCAGATGCAGTGAACCGCGAATCGCGGTATGCAGATCCAGATGCCAGCGTACTGACTCTTGCGCCCGCGCGTAAAAATCGTCCAGACACAGCTCAAGTTCATGGGCTCGGCGCGTTTCTTCACTCGCGGTAAAAATCTGCCAGCGGCCGCCAAACATACGGTTCAGATCGCTATGACAGTAGCGTTTGCCCGCAGCTAACGCCTGCGGATTGCCCAGGATCAGCAATAGCCGCCATGTCAGCGGCAGCTTGCCGCTAAACAACCCGGCCAACAATGTATCCAGTATTTCTACTGGTGCGGTTTCATTACCATGAATGCCCGCAGACAAAACCAGCGAACGCTCAACCGGAACAACCGGCGTCAGCTCCAGCATGCCATGCCCGATCCATTGCCAGTCAAAACCGTGAGCTTTCCCCCGGGTGGCATCTGGCGAATCCCCCGCAAGCGTCAGCGCAAGGAAATTATCCATGGCGTGCACGCTCCTGCTGGAAGGGATACACCGAACCGAGGTTGAGTAATTGCGTCAACGTATCCAAGGCTTCACGCCCTTCGCGCAGCAACTGCGGGTCAGCAAGGTCTGCGGCGGTAAGACGATCGCGATAGTAACGATCAACCCAGTTATTCAGCGTGTTAAACAGCACATCATTCATGAGAACCGCCGGGTTCACCGCCTGTTGCTCCTGTGGGGTTAACACGACCCGAAGGCGCAGACATGCCGGGCCACCACCGTTGGACATGCTTTCGCGCAGATCGAATACCCGTAGATCGTCAATCGGGTTGTCATCTTCAAGCAGACGGTTTAAATAATGCCATACCCCTGCATGCTCCCGGCATTCCTGCGGCAAGACCAACATCATTGAACCGTCATCACGACTGAGTAGCTGGCTGTTAAACAGATATGTTGCCACGGCATCCTGCACTGACACTTCAGCCAGGGGAACTTCCAGCGCCGTAAATCCCGCCACCTGGCTATGCAACTGCTGTAACAAAGCCTGCTGGTTGGCAAACGCCAATTCATGGCAAAACAGCACCTGACGATTTGATACCGCAATAACATCGTTATGAAACACACCAAGATCGATAACATCCGGGTTTTGCTGAGCAAAGATAATCTGATTAGGGTTCACCTGATTCAGGCGCGCAACAGCCTCGCTGGCTTCTCTGGATTGCCTCGCCGGATAACGCTTCGGATGCGCGCCGTTGCCCTCTTCACGACCATAGACAAACACCTGTATGCCGGGGTCGCCGTAATCACCACCGAGACGGTTATGGTTTGCCGCGCCTTCATCACCCAGTAACGCAACCTGGGGCAATGCACTATGGACCGTAAAGCGGCTCTCATCGCGGAAGATCGCGCTTAGCAACGCTTCTGTGGTTGGCGCTTCCAGTGAACGGTGGAACTTGTTATTCAGATTCGCGACCGTCAGATGCACTTTTCCGTCCAGCGAATCTGCCGAAGGACAGACCGTTGCCGCATTCGCCACCCACATCGGCGAAGCGGAACTGGCACTGGAGAGCCAGTGAGGTGCCTGCCGTGCCACCTTTTCCAGTACCTGCTCGTCACTGCCGCTAAATCCCAACTGCCGTAGCACCGGAATATAAGGCCGCTCATGGGGCGGGATCACCGCCTGGGGAAATCCCGCATCCGCCAGCGCTTTCATCTTTAGCAAACCCTGTTTCGCCGCCAGACGAGGGTTCGACACCTGAAAACGGTGTTTGGTTGAGGCCTCATTACCAAATGACAATCCAGCATAGTGGTGGGTCAGTCCCACCAGACCATCAAAATTAATCTCACGGGCTTTCATCGCTTATCCTCACGAGAAAAATCGAGTCCTGGGCTAAGCGCCGTTGGCAGCGTTAAGGCTGGTGATTCCAGACTTGCCATCGGCCAGGCGCAATAATCTGCGGCATACCACGCACTCGCACGATGGTTCCCGGACGCGCCAACCCCGCCAAACGGCGCTGTACTCGCCGCGCCGGTTAACGGCTTATTCCAGTTGACGATCCCTGCCCGCGCCTCCAGCAGCAATTGATCAAATTGGCTGCGATCGGGTGAAACTAACCCACACGACAGTCCAAAACGGGTGTTGTTCGCCATGCGAATCGCGTCATCAAAGCTGTCATAGCGCCAGACGCCAAGCAGAGGGCCAAAAACCTCTTCATCAGGTACGTTCGCCGCTCCGGTCAGTTCGATGATACCAGGAGCCAGCAGTGAGGTTCCGGCTTTCACCAGACGCGGTGCTAACAGGGTACGGCCCCCCAAAGACGCCAGACGCTGCCAGGCATCATAGACATGCTGCGCTGCCTGTTCGGAAATCAGTCCGCCCATAAACGGCTGCGGTTCTGCATCCCAGTTGCCGGGCATTAAACGCTGGCTGACTTCCACCAGACGCGCCAGGAAGGCATCACCCTGCGCGCCTTTTTTAACTAACAGGCGGCGGGCGCAGGTACAACGCTGTCCGGCGGTAACAAACGCAGATTGAATGGTCAGATGCACGGCGGCATCAATATCTTCCGGGTTCTCGATAATCAGCGGGTTGTTCCCTCCCATCTCGAGAGCGAGGATTTTTTCTGGCTGGCCAGATAACTGTCGATGCAGGTGATAACCGGTATTGGCGCTGCCGGTAAACAGCAGACCATCAAGGTCTTCCAGCGCGCTCAGGGCCTGCCCCGTTTCACGCCCGCCCTGTACCAGGTTCAGCACGCCCGGCGGTAATCCCGCCTGCGCCCACAGCTTTGCCACGGCTTCACCGGTCCACGGCGTCAGCTCGCTGGGTTTGAAAATCAACGTATTGCCAGCCAACAACGCCGGAACGATATGACCATTAGGTAAATGACCGGGGAAGTTATACGGGCCAAACACGGCCAGAACACCGTGTGGGCGATGACGTAACGTCGCAGCGCCATCTGGCAACGCGTTATGCTGTTCCCCGGTACGGGTGTGATACGCCTTCACTGAGATGGCAATTTTATTGATCATCGCCGTCAGCTCGGTTGCAGCTTCCCAGCGCGGCTTGCCGGTTTCCCGTGCAATGATCGCCGTCAGTTCTGCTTTATTACTCTCCAGCAGCGTCGCGAATTTCTCGACAATGTCCTGACGCGCGGCAAAAGGCTGTCTTGCCCAGCCCGGAAAAGCCGTACGCGCTGCGTGGCACGCCTGCGCCACCTGAGTTGCATCGGCATCATTACCCTGCCACAGCACATCTCCGCTGACGGGATTGGTTTTCACCCGACGCTCGCCGAGCCCTGTTACCCAGTCGCCGTTTATCCATAATGTCATGCTGCTTTCTCCTCTGCACAAAGACGCACAAAACGTACATGGTCACCCGCGTGACATTTCAGGGCGTCCAGTTGCGCTGCCGTCAGCACCAGTCGTTGGGTATTCGGGTCAGCACGCACTAACATGACGCGGAAGTTTTGATAATTTTCATTAGCCACCAGACAAGCCGGATAATCGCCGGTTGCTGGCTGACCTTCCGCCACTTCCACCAGCCTGCTTTTACGTATTGCCCGCACCCGGTCGATATCGCATTCCAGAGTCGGCCCGCCGTCGAAAATATCGACATAGTTACGGTAGCGAAACCCCTCTTTCTCCAGCACCGCACGGGCTGGCGCCGTTTGCGGATGCACTTCGCCAATCACACTTTGTGCTTCTTCCGACAGGAAGTGGGTGTAAATAGGGTGTTTAGGCATCAGCTCAGCAATAAAGGCTTTTTGTCCGGTGCCACAGAGAAAATCTGCGCGGCTGAATTCCATTGAAAAAAAACGTTTGCCGAGGCTTTGCCAGAACGGTGAATAACCGTGTTCATCAATGACACCCCGCATCTCTGCAACGACTTTTTCGTTAAAACGGTCACGAAACGCGGCCATGAACATAAAGCGCGACTTCGACAACAAATAGCCGTTACCTTCTTTACGCCAGTCCGGATCGAGAAACAGCGTGCAAAGCTCACTGCTTCCGGTGTGATCGTTACTGAGAAACAGCGTCGGCAATGCGTTATAGACATTCAACTCTTTCGAGGCATGCACCAGAGTACCGACCCGATAGTTGTACCAGGGATCGTTAAGTCCTACCGCCACCTCAATGGCGCAAATCCCCGCCACAGTTCCGCTGGCGCTGTCTTCCAGCACAAACACATATCCCTGCTCACTTTTGGGCAACTCACCGCGCCAGGTTTGTAGCGAACGTTCGATACGCGCCATTAGCGTCGCTTCATTCGCCGGTAGCGAGGTCAATCCGCCGCCGGTCTTACCGGCAAGCTGCATCAACGCGGTAATATCAGCACGTTCAATGGGGCGAATCACCATCATGATGAACCTCCTGCTTTAATGCGTTCGCATGCCAGCGCAAAACGATCCAGCCCGGTTGCCACCTCTTCCTGGCTGACGTTTAACGCTGGCGCGAAACGCACCACGTTAGCGCCGGCAATCAGTACCATCACCCCGGCAACAGCCGCTTCTTGCGAGATGAGTTTTGCTTTCCCGGCATATTCCGCATTCAGTACGCAGCCGATCAGCAGTCCAAGCCCACGAATTTCGCTAAACAGTCCAAAACGTTCGTTAATGGCGTTAATACGTTCCACAAACCAGTCATGACGCTGTTTCACACCATTGAGGACTTCCGGCGTGTTAACAATTTCCAGCAGCTTACCCGCTACGGCAGTGGCTAATGGGTTTCCGCCGTAAGTTGTACCGTGAGTGCCCACGGTCATCACGCTGCTGCAACGTTCTGTGGTCAATAACGCCCCAATAGGAAAACCACCGCCAAGCGCTTTGGCCGTCGTCAGCAGGTCTGGCGTCACACCATAGTGCATATAGGCATACAGTTCGCCGGTACGGCCAACCCCGGTCTGAACCTCATCAAAAATCAGCAGCGCATTATGGCGATCGCATAATTCACGCAACCCCTGCAAAAACGCGTTTGTTGCCGGCACCACGCCGCCTTCGCCCTGGACAGGCTCGACGATGACCGCACAGGTCGTGTCATCAATCAACTGGCTGGCAGAATCGAGATCGTTATACACGGCATGGCGGATATCCGGCGGCAGCGGCGCGAAATCCTGTGAATAGGCGGGCTGACCACCGGCGCTGACGGTAAACAGCGTGCGGCCATGGAATGCATTTTTAAACGCCACAATCCCGCTCTTCTGGCTACCAAAACGATCGTGAGCATATTTACGCGCCAGTTTTAACGCCGCTTCGTTGGCCTCTGCCCCTGAGTTACAGAAGAAAATGCGCTCGGCAAAGGTGGCGTCAATCAGCTTTTTCGCCAGACGCAATACCGGCTCGTTGGTGTAGCCATTTCCTGTATGCCAGAATTTACTCGCCTGGTCGTTTAATACCTCGCGCAATGCCGGATGGGCGTGACCCAGCGCGTTAACCGCAATGCCTCCCGCGAAATCGATATACTCTTTACCCTGCTGATCCCACAGACGTGAACCTTCACCCCGCACCGGAATAAAAGGGGCCGGAGCGTATACAGGCATCATCCATTCATCAAAATTTTCACGCGTAATTGACAGAGACATAGCGACCTCAACGGTAAATAAAAGGTTATTTATATGTTAATAAATATAGTGTTTGCGGTGTAAATGTAGATTGCAGGGTTCGTGCCAGCCAGCGAAAAAAGTGCATAAATGGAGGTCGAGGACGGAATATCAACAGGTTACAACACGGCAATATTCACTACATGTGCATATAAAGTGAATATGTTTGCGCATCAGGCGACTAAACAGAGGAAAAAACGCAGTTTTATTCAGTCGCCAAATATAATTCTGGAATTGTGATCGTATACGAAATTTATCGGAAATTATTGCCCCATAGCGACGCGCTTCGCGCCAAAACGGTGCAGTTTTTGCTCCATCGTTAACACCATTAGCAATCATTGTTGGAATCAGGTGACAAGAAGCAGTCAGTTCGTGGAAATTCTGCTACCATCCTTGCACTATTCATCTTACAAAGTGGCAGCGACTATGAAATTTGTCTCTTTTAATATCAACGGCCTGCGTGCCCGTCCTCATCAACTGGCAGCCATTGTCGAAAAACACCAACCGGATGTGATTGGCTTACAGGAGACAAAAGTTCACGACGATATGTTCCCTCTCGAAGAGGTAGCAAAGCTCGGTTACAACGTCTTTTATCACGGCCAGAAAGGCCATTACGGCGTCGCGTTGTTAACGAAAGAAACGCCAATTGCGGTACGTCGTGGCTTCCCGGGCGATGACGAAGAAGCGCAGCGTCGTATCATCATGGCAGAAATTCCGTCCCCTCTGGGCAGCATCACTGTGATCAACGGCTACTTCCCACAGGGCGAAAGCCGTGACCATGAAACTAAATTCCCGGCGAAAGCGGCGTTCTATCAGAACTTACAAAACTATCTGGAGACTGAACTGAAACGCGATAATCCGGTGCTGATCATGGGTGATATGAATATCAGCCCAACCGACCTGGATATCGGCATCGGTGAAGAGAACCGTAAACGCTGGCTGCGTACCGGAAAATGTTCCTTCCTGCCGGAGGAGCGTGAGTGGATGGAACGCCTGCTGGGCTGGGGTCTGGTGGATACCTACCGTCACGCAAATCCTGAAAAGAATGACCAGTTCTCGTGGTTTGATTACCGCTCAAAAGGCTTTGACGATAACCGTGGTCTGCGAATTGATCTGCTGCTGGCAAGCAATCCGCTGGCGGAACGCTGCGAAGAAACCGGCATCGACTATGAAATTCGCAGCATGGAAAAACCGTCCGACCATGCGCCGGTATGGGCTAAATTCCGCGTCTGACCTCCTATGTTTTTTACTCTCCGGGCCCGGCCTGGAGAGTCTGTTTATTCTGTGCAAAATCAATAAAGCGGCGGTAATACATTGTTGCGGCCGGGAATTTATTATATCTTCGCGCGCACTTTTCGCTGACGAAAATGCTCCATTGCACTCGGTTTTACAGGAGACCCCCCATGAAAAAGAAGTTCGCATAAGGCAGAATACCGACTGCTGATTGTGGCAGTGCTGTTCTGCGCCCTGGCTGGGGTTTTCCACTATTTTGGTCTGTCTGACCTGATAACCAATCTCCATCATTTGCAAGATGTCATCCACCAAAGCGGGCTGTTCGGCTACGCACTTTATATTCTGCTATTTATCGTTGCGGCGCTGTGCCTGATACCCGGCAGCATACTGGTGATTGTCGGCGGTATCCTTTTCGGCCCACTGGTTGGCACGCTCATCTCTTTACTGGCAGCAACTGTTGCCTCGGCACTGTCATTTTTACTGGCACGCTGGCTTGGGCGGGAACTATTACTGAAACATGTCGGGCATACGGCGACGTTTCAGGCGATCGAAAAAGGGATTGCCCATAGCGGTATCGACTTTCTGATCCTGACCCGCCTCGTTCCACTGTTTCCTTATAATATTCAAAACTATGCTTACGGGCTGACTGCCATTCCGTTCTGGTCATTTACCATAATATCGGCACTTACCACCTTACCCGGTATCTTTATCTATACGCTGATGTCGCATGAACTCGCCAGCGAAGGCATTACCCTGGTATTTATCGGTAAGCTCAGCGTGGCGGGGCTGGCGTTATTCGCCCTCGTTCAGACAGCCAAAGCCTGGGCCCGGTATAAGCATATCGATCCGTCAGCAAATCATGAGTGTACGGATAAATGATAAAACGAAACAAAGCTCGGCTGGTTCGCTATTACCGGGCGAGTTTGATTGCTCTGCTGCTGCTCGCGCTGATGGCGTGGGCGTGGATACCTGGCGTGAGCAATTTTCTCCACGCCAGTCTGGCGGCATTTACCACGCTCGATCAGCATGCTCTTGAGAATTTTATTCGTTCTTACGGAACTCAGGCGGCGGTCGTTTCATTCTTCCTGATGATCTTGCAGGCCATCGTCGCCCCGCTTCCCGCTTTTGTGATCACCTTTGCCAACGCCTCGCTGTTTGGCGCATTTTGGGGCGGCATACTGTCCTGGAGCAGTGCGATGGCAGGTGCGGCGCTGTGCTTTTTTATTGCCCGTATTTTAGGTCGCGGTGCGGTAGAAAAGCTGACCGGAAAAACGGTGCTGAACAATATGGACGCTTTTTTCGAGCGCTATGGTAAGCACACCATTCTGGTCTGTCGCCTGTTACCTTTTGTACCGTTCGACCCGGTAAGCTACGCAGCAGGCCTGACCTCGATTCGTTTTCGCCATTTTTTCATCGCCACCGGCATCGGACAGTTACCCGCCACTATCGTCTATTCATGGGCGGGTAGCCTGTTAACCGGCGGTACATTTTGGTTTGTAACCGGCCTGTTCATCCTGTTCGCTCTGAGCGTAATAATTTCAGTGGCGAGAAGCCTTTATCTTGAACATCAACGAAAAAAAACCTGAGACTTCCCCCATTTTTAGCCATGGAGATACTATGCGTTACTGCTTATTGTGCCTGAGTTTAATGCTCTGTCCGCTGGCGACGTTTGCCCAGAACGACGGCTGGCAACAAATCAAAAACGATGCCCGCGGTCAGACGGTGTGGTTCAACGCCTGGGGTGGCGACAATGCAGTTAACCAGTATCTCGACTGGGTTAGCGGTGAGATGAAAACGCACTACGCCATTAACCTGAAAATCGTACGCCTGGCAGATGCCGCCGACGCAGTAAAACGCATCCAGACGGAAGCGGCATCCGGGCGAAAAACCGGCGGTTCTGTCGATTTATTGTGGGTTAACGGCGAAAACTTCCGCACCCTGAAAGAAGCCGGGCTGCTGCAAACTCAGTGGGCGCAAACGCTGCCTAACTGGCGCTATGTTGATACCCAGAAACCGGTGACCGAAGATTTCTCCGTTCCGACGGAGGGAGCTGAATCACCATGGGGCGGTGCCCAACTCACCTTCATTGCCCGGCGCGATCTCACCGCGCAGCCGCCGCAATCTCCGCAGGCACTGCTTGAATTTGCGCAGGCGCACCCTGGCACGGTGACCTATCCGCGCCCGCCCGACTTTACCGGCACGGCGTTTCTGGAGCAGTTGTTAATATCGCTCACCACCAAACCACAGGCATTGAAAGTTGCGCCAGATGCAGCGACATTCGCCGACGTAACCGCGCCATTGTGGCATTATCTTGATACCTTGCACCCTGTACTTTGGCGTGAAGGCAAAGATTTTCCGCCCACGCCAGCACGAATGGATGCACTGCTCAATAGCGGCACCCTGCGTTTATCATTGACCTTTAATCCGGCCCATGCATTGCAAAAAGTGGCCAGCGGCGAATTGCCTAAAAGCAGCTACAGTTTTGGTTTCTCACAGGGCATGCTCGGCAACGTGCACTTTGTTGCTATTCCGGCGAATGCCCGCGCCAGTGCCGGAGCAAAAGTCGTGGCAAACTTCCTGCTTTCGCCCGAAGCACAACTGCGTAAAGCCGACTCAACTGTCTGGGGAGATCCTTCGGTGCTTGATCCACAAAAATTACCTGTCGAACAGCGTGATGCGCTGCTGGCGCGGATCCCGCAAGGACTCCCTGCCGTTCTGCCGGAACCGCATGCCGCCTGGGTAAACGCTCTGGAACAAGAATGGCTACGCCGCTACGGTACGCATTAATTTTGCTACTCTGGGCCATCATGGCGGCAGTTTATCTGCCGCTGGCGCCAGCGGCTTTCTCTCTGATAGCGCCAGCCCTTAGCCTCACCCATTGGCTGGCGCTCTTTGCCGACCCTCAACTTCCGCAGGCATTACTGGCGACGCTGGTTTCCACAGGGCTGGCTGCCAGCGGCGCACTAATCATCGCGCTGCTGGCGATCCTCGCTTTATGGCCCGGTGCAGGCTGGGCGCGACTAAGCACCCGTCTTCCGTGGCTGCTGGCGATCCCGCATGTTGCCTTCGCCACCAGCGCGCTGTTGATTTTTGCCGAAGGCGGTAAAATCTGGCAATGGCTGCCGTTCCTCAGCCCACAGCCAGACCTTTACGGCATTGGGCTTGGCGTGACGCTGGCGGTGAAAGAGAGCGCTTTTTTGTTATGGATCCTCTCGGCCCTGCTAAGTGAAAAACAACTTTCGCAGCAGGTTATCGTGCTGGATTCGCTGGGTTACAGCCGACTGCAATGCCTGAACTGGCTGGTACTGCCCGCGATCGGCCCGGCATTAGGCAAAGCTATGCTGGCGATTGTTGCCTGGTCACTCTCCGTTGTGGATGTGGCAATCGTCCTCGGCCCCGGAAATCCGCCAACGCTTGCTGTGTTGAGCTGGCAATGGCTCAGCCAGGGCGATGCCGCGCAGCAGGCGAAAGGCGCACTCGCCAGCCTGTTACTGGTGCTGTTGCTCCTCATTATCGCGCTGGTGGGTTATTTGTTGTGGCGCGTCTGGCGACGTACTATCCCGGCAGTAAATGGTGAACGCCTGCGTTTTCCATCCTGTACAATCGAACGTTCATTAGTACAACTTTTGCCCCTTAACGGTGTGCTATGCGCACTGGTTCTGGCGCTGCTCGCCAACTATTCCTCGCTAAATAGCGAGGCGCTCGGCAATAGTCTGCAACTGGGACTCGTCTCCAGCCTGCTGGCGCTGCTGATACTTTTTGCCTGGCTGGAATGGGGACCGCAAACCGGACACCGTTGGGTCTGGCTACCGCTGATTTTGCCTGCACTGCCGCTGGTAACCGGCCAGTATTTGCTGGCGTTATATGTCGGGCAGGATGGACTGATGAGGACCATTGTCTGGGGACACCTGCTATGGGTGATGCCCTGGATGCTATTTGTGCTTAAACCGGCCTGGCAGCGCATTGACCCGCGATTGATTTTGATTGCACAAACGCTTGGCTGGACGCGGGGCCGCATATTCTGGCAGGTAAAATGCCCGCTACTGGCTCGCCCGGCTCTGATTGCCTTCGCGGTCGGATTCTCTGTCAGTATCGCCCAGTATATGCCGACGCTGTGGTTAGGCGCTGGACGCTTTCCCACGTTGACCACCGAAGCGGTGGCATTAAGCAGCGGCGGTAGCACTGCGATTCTGGCAACTCAGGCGCTATGGCAGCTTCTGTTACCGCTGTTAGTTTTCGCACTCACGGCGTTTCTCGCTGCGTGGATTGGCCGCTTTCGACAAGGACTCCGCTAATGCTCATTGTGCAAAACCTTTCGTTGTACCAGGGTGCGACTGCGCTGCTGAAGAACGTTACCTTTCAGGTTAATAAAAGTGACATTGTCACGATTATGGGTTCCTCCGGCAGTGGAAAGTCTTCGCTGTTTTCGTGGATGGTCGGGGCGTTGTCACCTCAATTTCAGGCATCAGGCGAGCTGTGGCTCAACGCACGACGCGTTGACGCTCTGCCTACGGCGCAGCGCCAGATTGGCATTCTGTTTCAGGATGCACTGCTGTTTGACCATTTCAGCGTTGGGCAGAATTTACTGCTGGCCCTACCCGCCACTCTACAGGGTTCCACCAGACGACATGCGGTGGAAAGCGCTCTCGCGCGTGCGGACCTGGCCGGTTTTTATTCGCGCGATCCGGCGTCGCTCTCCGGCGGACAACGCTCGCGTGTCGCCCTGCTCCGCGCGCTACTGGCGCAGCCTCAGGCACTGTTACTTGATGAACCCTTTAGTCGGCTGGATGCGTCGCTACGTGACACCTTTCGCCAATGGGTCTTCACCGAGGTGCGTAAGCTGGGTATTCCAGTGGTACAGGTTACCCATGACGCGCAGGATGTCCCGCCAGCAGGCCGTGTATTTCAGATGGAAAACTGGGCGTGAATGTGGCGATATGCTGCGTTAACGCAAGGTTTTTACGTAACCGGCGGCACAGAATGTCGTCCTCTTTTTTTCAACGTCGGGCTATTCGATGAAACGTGTTTCTCAAATGACCGCGCTGGCACTGGCTTTAGGGCTCGCTTGCGCTTCTTCCTGGGCTACTGAAACAGCACAGACGCTTACCCTCAACCAGTTACAGCAAAAGCAAGGCGCGGCGATCGATACCCGTCAGAGCGCTTTTTACAACGGCTGGCCGCAGTCGCTTAATGGTCCTTCAGGACACGAACCTTCCGCACTGAACCTGTCTGCCGCCTGGCTCGACAAGATGAATAATGAACAACTCAGCGCCTGGGTTAAGTCACATCAACTCAACACCGACGCGCCGGTGGCGCTGTATGGCAACGATAACGACATACAGGCTGTCAAAGCCCGCCTGCAAAAAGTGGGCTTTAACCATATCTCCACCCTCAGCGATGCGCTTACGGACCCTGCCCGCCTGCAACGTCTGCCGCACTTCGAACAGCTGGTGTACCCGCAGTGGCTGCATGACCTGCAGCAGGGTAAAAACGTAACCGCTAAACCGGCGGGTGACTGGAAAGTGATTGAGGCCGCCTGGGGCGCGCCGAAGTTGTATCTGCTGAGCCACATCCCTGGTGCGGGCTACATTGATACCAACGAAGTCGAAAGCGAACCGCTGTGGAATAAAGTTTCCGACGCGCAGCTCAAAGCGATGCTGGCGAAACACGGTATCCGCCACGACACCACGGTGATTTTATACGGTCGCGATGTCTATGCCGCTGCGCGCGTGGCGCAAATTATGCTGTACGCAGGCGTGAAAGATGTTCGTCTGCTCGACGGCGGTTGGCAAACCTGGTCCGACTCAGGTTTACCGGTCGAACGCGGCACGGCGCCATCGGTGAAACCAGAACCAGATTTCGGCGTGACCATTCCTGCCCAGCCGCAGTTGATGCTCGATATGGAACAGGCTCGCGGTCTGCTGCATCGCCAGGATGCGTCTTTGGTGAGCATTCGTTCATGGCCAGAATTTGTCGGTACCACCAGCGGCTATAGCTACATTAAGCCAAAAGGTGAGATTGCAGGCGCACGTTGGGGCCACGCGGGCAGTGATTCCACCCACATGGAAGATTTCCATAATCCGGATGGCACCATGCGCAGCGCGGATGACATCGCCGCCATGTGGAAGCAATGGAATATCCTGCCGAATCAACAGGTCTCTTTCTATTGCGGTACCGGCTGGCGCGCTTCAGAAACGTTTATGTATGCCCGCGCGATGGGCTGGAAAAACGTCTCCGTTTACGACGGCGGCTGGTATGAGTGGAGCAGCAATCCAAAAAACCCGGTCTCCAGCGGTGAACGGGGTCCGGACAGCAGCAAGTAATCTCTGATTATGCCTGACGCTGAACCGCTTTTAGCGTCAGGTATCCGCTCCAGATCCGGGTAAACGTCGTCATCCAGCACAGCGCGCCAAAAACCCACGCCATCACGGCAAAATATTCCGGGAACAGACACCCAAACACAAACAGCAAAATCGTCTCAGTACCTTCGGTCAGTCCCCCCAGATAATAAAACGATTTATGCGCGTAGCCCGGGTTATCAATTTGATGTTTCGCCGCCAACGCGGCAAAGGCCAGAAAACTGCTACCGGTCCCCATAAAGGCGAATAGCAGCCAGCCGCCAGCCAGCGAGTTAGCCGCCGGATCGGCGAGCATAAAACCGAATGGCACCAAGGCGTAAAACAGAAAATCGAGCGAGATATCAAGAAATCCGCCTGCATCGGTTAGCCCTCTGCGCCGCGCCAGCGCCCCATCCAACCCATCAAAAAGCCGATTGAGCACAATGGCCGCCAGCGCCGCCAGATACCAGCCTAACGCCAGAAATGGCAAGGCCAACACGCCGATGGCAAAACCGACCAGCGTAAGCCCGTCCGGGGTAATCGCAGGCTTATCAATAATGCCCACGCAGCGATGCAAAAGCGGTTTTAAACGCGGATGAAGATGACGGTCAAGCATGCGGGCGTCCTTTGAAGGTGTCGCACAGTCCCTGCGAAGGAATATCGAGAGCGGCATTAAAACGCGCCGAGAGATTTTGAAACGCAATCAGCGCGGTCATTTCCGTAATGGCATCATCGGTAAACTGCTGCTTCATCTGCGCTTTCAGCGCAGCGTCAACCTGTGGCGGCGTGGCGGTGATCGCATCGGCATAGGCCAGCGCTACGCGCTCTTCTGCGCTAAATAGCGCCGATTCTTGCCAGTTGGCAACCTGTAAGACTTTATCCAGCGCGCCACAGCGTTCAGCCAGGCGTAAACTGTTGGCATCAACGCAAAAAGCGCAGTGGCACACCTGAGATACGCGGGTCATCAACAGCGCGCGCATCACCGGAGTTAAACGCGCCTTTTTACGCTCCAGAAATCCGACAAACAGCGCTACCAGCCAGAACAGAAACGGCATCCGCCCCCACCAGCGCGTGGGATGTAGCACATCGCCATAATGTTTTTTCTGCGTAGCAGCGAGCGGTTTTAGACTGGAAGGGATACGCGTTAACGGCTTTACCCACGACTGAGGTTCGTTCAACGGTGGCTCCTGAATACTTTAGATAAAACAAAGATAACGATAGTATGTCATTTTCTGTCGTTAGATCTTGATGAATATAATGAAAACCCTCGACGTGGTCGCCGCTATTATTGAACGTGATGGCAAAATTTTACTGGCTCAGCGTCCGCAGCATGCGGATCAGTCAGGCATGTGGGAGTTTGCCGGCGGTAAGGTTGAGCTGGGCGAAAGTCAGCCAGATGCGCTGGCCCGAGAACTGCGTGAAGAGTTGGGCATTGAGGCAGTCGTGGGGCGCTACATTGCCAGCCATCAACGCGAGGTTTCGGGCCGACTGATTCACTTACATGCCTGGCATGTACCGTCATATCAGGGAGAACTGAAGGCGTATGAGCATCAGGATATCGTCTGGTGTTCACCCGAAGAGGCGCTGCGTTATCCGCTGGCGCCTGCCGATATCCCGCTACTGGAAGCGTTTATTCTTTTACGCGACGCCAGACCAGCGGATTCGTGCTGATGGTTTTTTCATCGCGCTGGCACTGTAGCAGCACGCCATCGGCTTTAATCACCGCCCCTTCTGAATAGTTTTGATCCTGATAAATGCAGCACTGATTACATGGCTGCGCGCGCTGGCCGCTGGAACTAAACACTTCCGGCGGCACATTCACCTGCACGTCCGGGCGATAAAGCTGATTTGCCAGCGTCGCGCTGGACATCAGTGCCAACGCACCTGCCATGATTAAACGGCGCATATTCTTTCCTTTTTAACTGACATCTATGCTCAGTATAACGGTATAAACCGGCAGAAACTTTAGCCTCTTCGATCATCGTTTTTGGTTATGACCCACGACGCAATATTAATTTACTTAGCGGGATTAATTTTTTCTTGCGTCTCGTCACAGTGCTGGTGGTATAGTCAAAAACTGCAAAACACTTAACACAAATATCAAAAATATAACCATATCAATACATAAGAGGTTCTTATATCTATGGATCAGACATGTTCTCTGGAGTCGTTTCTTAACCATGTGCAAAAGCGCGACCCGAATCAGACCGAGTTCGCGCAAGCCGTTCGTGAGGTAATGACCACGCTGTGGCCCTTCCTCGAGCAAAACCCACGTTATCGTCAGATGTCATTGCTGGAACGTCTGGTTGAACCGGAGCGCGTGATCCAGTTCCGCGTAGTCTGGCTGGACGACCGCAATCAGGTGCAAGTCAACCGCGCATGGCGCGTGCAGTTTAGCTCTGCCATTGGCCCATACAAAGGCGGTATGCGTTTCCATCCGTCCGTGAACCTGTCGATCCTGAAATTCCTCGGCTTCGAGCAGACGTTTAAAAATGCCCTCACCACCCTGCCAATGGGCGGGGGTAAAGGCGGGAGCGATTTCGATCCGAAAGGGAAAAGCGAAGGCGAAATCATGCGTTTCTGCCAGGCGCTGATGACCGAACTGTTCCGCCATTTAGGTCCCGATACCGACGTTCCGGCGGGCGATATCGGCGTGGGTGGCCGTGAAGTCGGCTTTATGGCCGGGATGATGAAAAAACTCTCCAACAACAGCGCCTGCGTCTTTACCGGTAAAGGTCTCTCTTTCGGCGGCAGTCTGATCCGCCCGGAAGCGACCGGCTACGGTTTGGTGTATTTCACCGAAGCGATGCTCAAACGCCATGGTCTGGGCTTTGAAGGCATGCGCGTGGCGGTTTCTGGCTCCGGTAACGTGGCGCAATTCGCCATTGAGAAAGCCATGGAGTTTGGCGCGCGGGTGGTTACCGCCTCCGATTCCAGCGGAACCGTAGTCGACGAAAGCGGATTTACCAAAGAAAAACTGGCGCGTCTGTGTGCAATCAAAGACAGCCGTGACGGTCGCGTAGCGGATTATGCCCGTGAGTTTGGCCTGACCTACCTGGAAGGCAAACAACCGTGGTCAGTTCCGGTCGATATCGCCCTGCCGTGTGCCACGCAGAACGAACTCGATGTGGAAGCCGCGCAAATGCTTATCGCCAACGGCGTCAAGGCCGTGGCTGAAGGTGCGAACATGCCAACCACCATCGAAGCCACCGACCTGTTCCTCGAGGCAGGTGTACTGTTCGCACCGGGTAAAGCCGCCAACGCCGGTGGCGTCGCCACATCCGGTCTGGAAATGGCGCAGAACGCCGCACGTCTGGGCTGGAAAGCGGAGAAAGTGGATGCGCGCCTGCACCACATCATGCTGGATATTCACCATGCCTGCGTTGAATACGGCGGCGAAAGCAAGCAGACCAACTACGTACGTGGCGCCAACATCGCGGGCTTCGTGAAAGTTGCCGACGCGATGCTGGGCCAGGGTGTGATTTAATATCGTCTCTGTAGACCCGTAGGTCGGATAAAGCACGGTTGCCGCATCCGGCAAAGCCTGATGACGCTACGCTTATCAGGCCTACAGACTTACACGCCTGCCTCTTCGGATGGCGGGCTTTTTTCCGCCGGGCGTTTACGCGGCGCGCTCTTTTTCTTATCACCACTACCGCCAGGTGCAGCAATTCCCCGGAAGCGTCGTACCGGTGTGCTGCGCGCCTGATCGATAAGCTGATACAGCGTCCCCACCAGCGGCTGCATGAAATCCTGATAGCGACATTGCTTTTCACTGATTTGGGTCAGGACAGATTCCCAGTGCGCGGTCATATCCGGACGCGTCGCCATTTCAGGCAGTGAGTGAAATAGCGCTTTTCCCGCGTCGGTGGAATGGATATAACGCCCTTTTTTCACCAGGAACCCGCGCTTAAACAGCAACTCGATAATCCCGGCGCGCGTCGCTTCCGTTCCCAGTCCGTCTGTCGCGCGCAGGATCTTTTTCAGTTCTTTATCCTGCACGAATCGCGCAATCCCGGTCATCGCTGACAGCAGCGTGGCATCGGTAAAGTGTCGTGGCGGTTGGGTCTGACGTTCAACCACTTCGCCTTTTTCGCACAACAGCTCGTCATCTTTTGCCACCACCGGCAACGGCGTTCCGTCGTTATCTTCGTCGCGCTCTTTATTGCCGAGCAGCGTGCGCCATCCGGCTTCCGCCAGAAAACGCGCTTTGGCAACAAACTTGCCTTTGGCAATATCCAGCTCAATAACGCACTTCCTGAATACCGCATCTGCGCAAAATTGCATCAGATACTGACGGGCAATCAGGTTGTAAATTTTCGCTTCATTGTCATTCAGGTTGATGGATGAACTGCGCGCGGTAGGAATGATGGCGTGGTGCGCATCCACTTTTTTATCGTCCCAACAGCGGTTTCGCGTATCGGGATTGACCGCCGGTTGCGGGAGCAGATCCGGCGCATGGACGCTAATCGCGTTCAACACCGCGTGACGTCCGGCAAAGTGTTCTTCCGGCAAATAACGGCTATCCGAACGCGGATAGGTAATCAATTTGTGGGTTTCATACAGCTTCTGGCAGATATCCAGAACGTTTTGTGCGCTTAAGCCAAAGCGTTTCGCCGCTTCAATCTGCAACGCCGACAGCGAGAAAGGTAACGGCGCGGATTCTGATTCCCGTTTATCGTTATAGCTGGTGACTATCGCCGGTTGACCGTTAATTCGGTTTACCACGTGTTCAGCCAGCGTGCGATTCAGCAAGCGCCCTTCTTCATCCTGATACGGCTCACACGCTTCGCTCGGCTGCCAGATAGCGGTAAACCGCTCATCGGCGGGCGTTACGATATGCGCCTTTACCTCAAAGAAGTCTTTGGCGACAAAGTTTTCAATCTCTTCATCACGACGCACAACCAGCCCGAGCACCGGCGTTTGTACGCGCCCGACCGAAAGTACGCCCTGATAGCCCGCGTTACGTCCAAGAATGGTGTAAGCGCGCGTCATATTGATACCGTACAACCAGTCCGCACGCGCTCGCGCCAGTGCCGACACGCACAGCGGAATAAACTCACTGTTGGCGCGCAGCCGCTCAATAGCCCGCTCAACGGCCTGCGGGTTGAGGTCGTTAATCAGGCAACGTTGCACCTGTTGGCGCTTTTCAGGCGCCAGTTGCAGGTAATCCAGCACTTCATCCACCAGCAGTTGCCCTTCACGATCGGGGTCACCGGCGTGAATAACTTCGCTGGCCTCATGCAAAAAGCGCTTAATGACGTTAAGTTGTTTGGTCACCGAGGGGCGCGGTTGCAGTTGCCACTTTTCCGGGACAATCGGCAGATCGACCAGACTCCAGCGAGCATAACGACTGTCGTAGGCGTCTGGCTGCGCCTGCTCAAGCAAGTGACCAATACACCAGGTCACCACTTGTCCATTTCCGCATTCAATAAAGCCGTCACCTTTGCGATGCGGCTTGGGTAGCACATCGGCGATGGCGCGCGCCAGACTTGGTTTTTCGGCAATAAACAACCGCATCGAGTTAACGAATCTCAACCATGGCGCGACCGCCACGAGCTTCCACTAACTCACCAATGGCGGTGAGATCGATACCGAACTGCGCCGCTGCCGCTTTCACTTCGGCTTCAGCTTCCGGCGTTACCGCCAGCAGTAGGCCACCGGAAGTTTGCGGATCGCACAACAGATCGCGTACCGATTGCGGCATTTCACCCATCAGGTGTCCGTAGCTGGCAAAGTTACGTTGGGTACCGCCGGGTACCGCACCTTGCGCGATGTATTCTTCAACGCCAGGCAGCTTAGGAATATCCTGGTAGATAATTTGCGCCTGAACGCCTGCGCCCTGACACATTTCACTCAGATGCCCCAGCAGACCAAAACCGGTAACGTCGGTCATGGCTTTCACGCCGTCGATATCGGCGAATGCCGCACCGGCAATGTTCATCCGACACATCACTTCTGTCGCCAGTCCTTTGTGTTCTTCCTTCAGTAGTGATTTTTTCTCTGCTGTCGTCAGAACGCCAATCCCCAGAGGCTTGGTCAGGAATAACTTACACCCTGCCTCTGCGGTGCTGTTTTTCTTCACGCGTTCGGTCGGCACAACGCCAGTTACCGCAAGGCCAAAGATAGGCTCTGGGGCATCGATAGAGTGGCCGCCCGCCAGCGCAATACCCGCCTGACGGCAGGCAAAACGTCCGCCTTCGGTGACTTCGCGGGCGATTTCCGGTGCCAGCTTATCCAGCGGCCAGCCCAGAATAGCAATTGCCATAATCGGTTTGCCGCCCATGGCGAAAATATCGCTGATGGCGTTAGTGGCGGCGATGCGGCCAAAATCAAACGGATTATCGACAATCGGCATAAAGAAATCGGTGGTGCTGATAACACTGATGCCGTTTCCCAAATCGTATACGGCCGCGTCGTCGCGAGTTTCATTACCCACCAGTAAGTTCGGATCAACAAACTTCGCCTGCTCGCTGTGCAGGATGGTTTCCAGCACTTTTGGGGAAATTTTACAACCGCAACCGGCTCCGTGGCTGTATTGCGTTAAACGAATAGCTTGCTCGCTCATGGACATCTCCTGTCATTGCAATCCGGATATGGTAGCGCTCATTCCATGATGTGGTAAGAGTGACTGTCTGAATTCGAGTGTCTTTGCTCAGAATCCAGACAGTTTTGCCGTTGATATCAGAAATAACGGACGAATGCGCTCGGATCGGCAAGGTTAATCGTCGTGGAGGCTTTTAGCTGCGGCGTTCCCAGATAGAGGAAACCGACGATTTTATCTTGCGGGCGACAGTCGAATGCTTCACGAACGACCGCACTTTCGGTTAATGCACCACTGCGCCAGATACCGCCAAAGCCCTGGGCAATTGCGGCCATCTGCATAGCCATCACCGCACAACCGGCAGACATTTCTTGTTCCCACAGAGGAACCTTGTCGTTTTCTTCACATTTCGCCACCACGGTAATAATCAGCGGCGCGCGAAACGGTGCGCTGCGCGCTTTTTCCTGAGCTTTCTCATCGCTACCTGCGGCGATTGCGCCTTTTTCAAGCACGGCACTAAAGCGTTCGCGTCCTTCACCTTCAATCACAAAAAATTGCCACGGTTGTAGCGACTTGTGGTCCGGTGCGCGCATTCCCGCCCGCAGAATGTTTTGCAGTTGCTCTCCGGCCGGGGCCGGTTCGACAAGACGAGAAGCGCTACGACGGGTGATAAGTAATTCGAGTGCATCCATTTGCTTAACTCCAACAATGATATTTGTTCACAAAATTAACACGTGGGCGGATTTTGTTACAGCACAGGCGGCGATTCCTGCTGACAAGTGCCTGCCGGGTCATTACGATAGCCTCATCTTAACGCCTTTCTCCGGAATTTCGGGTGGCGTGTTGTTAATCGGTAGGGAGAATACATGCGAACCCTGTGGCGATTTATTGCCGGATTTTTTAAATGGACATGGCGATTACTCAATTTCGTCCGTGAATTTGTGCTTAACCTGTTCTTCATCTTTTTGGTGCTGGTTGGCGTGGGTATCTGGATGCAGGTCAGTAGCAGCAGTACCAGCGAACATGCTGAGCGAGGCGCACTGTTGCTGGATATCTCGGGGGTGATTGTCGATAAGCCATCGAGCACCAGTCGCTTAAGCGTTATTGGTCGTCAACTGTTTGGCGCCAGTTCCGATCGCCTGCAGGAAAACTCCCTGTTCGATATCGTGAATACTATTCGCCAGGCAAAAGATGATCGCAACATCACCGGCATCGTGATGGATCTGAAAAATTTTGCCGGGGCCGACCAGCCTTCCATGCAGTATATCGGTAAAGCGCTGCGGGAATTCCGCGACAGCGGCAAACCGGTCTTCGCCGTAGGCGATAACTTCAGCCAGGGGCAGTACTACCTCGCCAGTTTCGCCAATAAAATTTATCTTTCTCCACAGGGTTCCGTTGATCTGCACGGCTTTGCCACTAACGGTCTGTACTACAAATCCCTGCTCGACAAGCTGAAAGTTTCCACTCACGTGTTCCGTGTCGGGACTTATAAGTCTGCCGTCGAGCCATTTATCCGCGATGATATGTCTCCTGCCGCGCGTGAAGCCGACAGCCGCTGGATAGGCGAGCTGTGGCAGAACTATCTCGACACGGTCGCCGCCAACCGCCAAATCCCTGCGCAGCAGGTGTTCCCGGGCGCGCAGGCGATGCTTGACGGATTGACGAGAGTCGATGGTGATACCGCGAAATATGCGCTCGACAACAAACTGGTGGATGCACTGGCCTCCAGCGCCGAAGTCGAAAAAATGCTGACCAAACAGTTTGGCTGGAGTAAAGCGGATAAAAATTATCGCGCTGTCAGCTATTACGATTACTCACTGAAAACGCCAGCGGATACTGGAGACAGCATTGGCGTTATCTTCGCCAATGGCGCGATTATGGACGGTGAAGAAACCCCTGGGAATGTGGGCGGCGACACCACTGCCGCACAGATCCGCGAAGCGCGTCTTGATCCGAAAGTGAAAGCCATTGTTCTGCGCGTTAACAGCCCTGGCGGCAGCGTCAGTGCCTCCGAAGTCATTCGTGCTGAGCTGGCAGCGGCAAAAGCGGCGGGCAAACCGGTTGTGGTGTCCATGGGCGGCATGGCGGCATCCGGTGGGTACTGGATCTCTACGCCTGCCAGCTACATCGTGGCAAACCCCAGCACCCTGACCGGCTCCATCGGCATCTTTGGTGTTATCAACACGGTAGAAAACAGCCTGGATTCAATTGGCGTGCATACTGACGGTGTTGCAACGTCCCCACTGGCGGATATCTCCATCACCAAAGCGTTACCGCCGGAAGTGCAGCAGATGATGCAACTGAGCATTGAGAACGGCTACAAACGCTTTATCACGCTGGTTGCGGATGCGCGTAAGACAACGCCTGAGCAGATTGACAAAATCGCGCAGGGCCACGTCTGGACCGGTCAGGATGCGAAAGCCAACGGTCTGGTTGACAGCCTCGGTGATTTTGACGACGCCGTCGCGAAAGCGGCTGAGCTTGGCAAACTGAAACAGTGGCACATTGAGTATTATCAGGACGAACCAACATTCGTTGATATGGTGATGGACAGCATGTCTGGCTCCGTTCGTGCCATGCTGCCTGACGCCATTCAGGCTATGCTCCCGCCACCGCTGGCCTCTGCGGCCAGTGCAGTAAAAGCCGAAAGCGATAAGCTGGCCGCATTCAACGATCCGCAAAACCGCTATGCGTTTTGCCTGACCTGCGCCAACGTTCGCTAACTATTGACCCCTCTTCGGGATGAAGAGGGGTTTTCTTTGAGACAGAAGAAAAGTCATGCAGAAAAACTCAATTTACGTTGCCTATACCGGCGGTACCATTGGCATGCAGCGCTCAGAACAGGGTTATATTCCCGTTTCCGGTCACCTGCAGCGCCAGCTGGCGTTGATGCCTGAATTCCACCGTCCGGAGATGCCAGACTTCACCATCCACGAATACGCCCCGCTGATGGATTCCTCCGATATGACGCCGGAAGACTGGCAGCATATTGCGGAAGACATTAAAGCGCACTACGACGATTACGATGGTTTTGTCATTCTGCACGGCACTGACACCATGGCGTTTACGGCTTCGGCGCTCTCTTTTATGCTGGAGAATCTGGGCAAGCCGGTCATTGTGACAGGGTCACAAATCCCATTAGCAGAGCTACGTTCTGACGGACAAATCAATTTGCTGAATGCGTTGTACGTTGCAGCAAATTACCCGATCAATGAAGTTACCCTGTTTTTCAACAATCGATTGTTTCGCGGCAACCGGACCACTAAAGCGCACGCCGATGGTTTTGACGCGTTTGCCTCACCCAACCTTGCACCGCTGCTGGAAGCGGGGATCCACATTCGTCGGCTGGGAACACCGCCCGCACCTCACGGCACAGGTGAGTTGATTGTGCATCCTATCACTCCGCAACCGATTGGCGTGGTCACCATTTATCCTGGGATCTCCGCTGATGTAGTACGCAACTTCCTGCGCCAACCTGTAAAAGCATTAATTTTGCGCTCCTACGGCGTGGGGAATGCACCGCAGAATAAAGAGTTTCTGCAAGAACTTGAAGATGCGAGTTCGCGTGGCATTGTGGTGGTGAACCTTACGCAGTGTATGTCCGGCAAGGTGAACATGGGGGGCTACGCGACAGGCAATGCGCTGGCGCATGCTGGCGTGATTGGCGGCGCGGATATGACCGTCGAAGCCACACTCACCAAACTACACTATTTGCTGAGTCAGGGACTGGATACGCAGACGATCCGTGAAGCGATGACGCAAAATCTGCGTGGTGAGCTCACGCCTGACGATTAAAGGAGTCTATGCCCATGGCCCGAGCCTTACTGTTGGTCGATTTACAAAATGACTTTTGTGCCGGTGGTGCCCTCGCGGTCCCACAAGGTGACAGCACAATCGATATTGCCAACCGTCTGATTGACTGGTGTGCCGTACGCGGTGACATGGTCGTTGCCAGCCTGGACTGGCACCCGGCTAATCACGGCAGCTTTGCCAGCCAGCATCAGGTTGCTCCCTACAGCCAGGGACAACTCGATGGCCTGGCGCAAACCTTCTGGCCCGATCATTGCGTACAGCACAGTGAAGGAGCAAGCCTACATCCACTGCTGAAACAGCGGGCGATATCTCAAACCTTTACCAAGGGCGAGAACCCGCTGGTCGACAGTTACAGTGCGTTTTTTGATAACGGTCGTCGCCAGGCTACTGCACTGAATGCGTGGCTTCAGCAACATCATGTTACCGACCTCATCATTATGGGACTGGCAACTGATTATTGCGTCAAATTTACCGTTCTGGATGCGCTCGATTTGGGTTATACCGTCAGCGTTATTACCGATGGCTGCCGTGGCGTCAATATTCAACCCCAGGACAGTGCAAACGCCTTTATGGACATGGCGGCGGCGGGCGCAACGCTGTATACGTTGGACGACTGGCTGGAAACCCAGCGCTAATTGATGCCGACAGGATCTCCCCTGTCGGCACGTTATCTCAGGCCAGCGTTGAAATCTCTTCCAGCGAAACTTTGCGTGTTTCGATGCCAAAGCAAAAAAGAATCAGCGCGCACAGCACCAGCATTATGCCTAGCACGATAAAGACCGTAATCGAGCCGTAGCGGGTCAACAAGATAGCGACGCCATAGGGCGTAAATACTGCGACAATTCTTCCCACGGCATTCACAAAGCCCGATCCCCGCAATCTAAGGTGTGTGGGCCACAGTTCGGGGACATATACCGCAGAGGCAAAGCACACATACATATACAAAAAAAAGATCATCACCAACCCGTAGCTCAAAATAGCCCACTCTTCGGTTTGAATCGAATAGAAATAGCCGAGCAGCGCGATAATAATCAACAAGAATGAACCAAACAATCGCCGTGGAAAACGGTCGATAATCAGTGTGGCTATAAATATCCCAACAGGTGCGCCAATCATAATTATCGCGGTCATAAAAATAGATTTCGTCACATCGATTCCCGAATTAACAAAAATCGTCGGGATCCATACCGTAATGGTATAGAGCGAAATATTCATCGCAATAAGCACGGTGATCGCCACCAGTGTACAGCGCAACATTGGCCCCTTAAACAATAGCCAAAATGAACCACTTGCCGTGCTTAAATCCGCCGACGGGCATTCGTTCCGGCAGGATGGTAAAGTGATGTTTTTTTCTTTCTCAATTTGCAGTTCCACCTGTAGAAGATGTTTTTCAGCTTCGTTTCTCTGTCCTTTGCCAGCCAACCAACGAGGAGATTCAATATAGTACTTTCCCGACAGATACCATGCTAAGAGCATTGCCATGCCACCGAGTAAAAACATCATCCGCCAGCTTAGAAAGGCGATAATCACAACGCCAATTGCCGCCGACAGCATCGGCGACCAGTTGCCGACAAACGACAGGCGAGCAGACCACTTCCCACGCACCCCGGGCGGAATAAATTCAGTAAATGAGGCATAGCCCACCATAATTAGCGCTCCCATTCCGCTCCCCATCAGGAAGCGGAAAAAGATAAGCCAGTACATGTTAGGCACAAACGTTGCCGCACAGGCAGAGACCCCGACGATCAGCAAATTGAAGCGAAACGCCTTGCGTCGGCCAAGATAATCACCAATAAAGCCACCGGTTAGTGAGCCAATAAAATAGCCAAACATCAGAGCCGAGGTAAACACGGCGTTGAGGTAATTATTTGACCAACCGGTACTGACTAATTTTGCCAATACCACATTCCCGGAATAGCTGAGAAAACCGGTGACTAATAAACTAAAACTGATAATGCCGAAAATACGAAAATGAAATCGAGATAAAGGTAAGCGATCTAATCTTGCACCGATAGGGTCACATTGTTCCATCTGGATGCCTCAAATTAAGCTAAATAGAAAGTATGGCGATCGCGGCAGAATAAAATTCGCCGCGCCATCCATCATCATTAGGTTCTTATGGCATTGCCCAGGTGCAAACTAAAATAATATCGACACGCCCTACGTTAAAATTAATATACGAGTTGAATATTATTCTCTTTGCAAAATGCAATCCACTCTGCACCCGGTGCCTTATTGGTTATAAGGTAATTAATATGGCTAAAGTCCACGAGCTGGACGAACGCTTTACGATCGAACTTCGAATGATCAACTAACAGAGCTACTTCAGTCGCCTGGCGGATCATGGTTTTTTTGATTTCCGCTTCCGCTTCGTTAGAATCAAGCGCCCCGCTCTGCATATCCAGACCTTTGCAGCTCATTACCAGGATATCAACATGATAGCGGCTGATAATCTCCTTGGTGATCCTTCCCTGAAGCGACAGCGTATTTTTATTTAATTCACCGCCAGTAGAAACAACGTTAATCTCTGACTGTGCCAGCTCATGAAAAGCTTCAGCCGAGTTGGTCAGGAGCGTCAGATCGTTTCTTTCCTTCAACAGTTTTAATAATTCCATCGCGGTACTGCTGGAGTCGGCAGCCATGGTGGTCTTATTTTTAATAAACGGTAATGCATTACGGGCAATGATCTGCTTTTCTTCAAAAAAAGATTTTGCACGCTTATAAAAATGGATATTGTCGGACAACGCGGTGGTATTGAGTACAGCACCGCCATATGTTCGGGTCAAAAAACCTTCATCTTCCAGTTTTTCCAGATCGCGGCGAATCGTTTCTTCAGTCACCTGAAAGATCGAACTTAAATTAGATACCGCTACTTTCTTATCATTCGCCACCATTTGCTTAATGGCCTGAATCCTGTCTTTTGCCGCCACGATGACACCTCTGTTTCCTGCAAAGTAATAATAAGACCCAAGTATCTCACAGGCTATGTTTATTTTCAAAAGAACATGTCTGAATCACAGATTTTAATACTATTTTACACAGAAACAGAGGTAACTCCCATTTGGCTTATTTTGTATCCAACGCCTCAGCCATTCGCCTCATCAATGAAGAATCATCATCGGTTAGGGAAATCGTTAACGCCTGAACATTATCACGAACCTGTTCAGGCGCGGTTGCGCCGCTCAGCAAGGTGATTAAATTGCTTTGCTTCAAAATCCACGCCAGTGCCAACGCGGGGATTGTGCAGCGGTATTTTTCGCACAACGGCCGCCATTGCTCAAGCATGTCAATCACCCGTAGCATATTGTCCCGTTGGAACCAGACTTTGTTGGCCCGCGCGCCACCCGGGACATAATCTCTGGCGATAGTACCGGTCAACAACCCCTGCTCGAGCGGTGAATAGACCTGCACCACGATGCCATGCTGCTGGCATAACGGCAGCAGTTCAGCCTCCAGTGCCCGGTCAAGGATGCTGTACTTGGCCTGGATGATATCCAGCTCACCGTGTTTGAGATACTCCCTGATATGTTCCGCATCGACGTTCGCCGCACCGATAGAACGAATTTTCCCCTCTTTCTTGAGTGCGTTTAGTGTATCGACTGTTTCCGCAATCGGCGTAAAACAGGGTTCCACCGACTGCCAGTGGGTCATGTAGATATCAATGCTCTCAATACCCAGTCTTTGCAGGCTGGCATCCACCTCTTCGCGAATCGACTCGGGCGTGAGGTTTTTATACAACTGCCGGTCGCCCACTTTGTTAAACAGGCTGCCTGTTCGTTCCCAGACGATGCCGCATTTGGTTTCAACCACTACCTCGCTGCGCGGCAGCTTTTTCAGCGCCTGACCGACAATCACTTCACTGTTGCCAAAGTTGTAGCCTGGCGCGGTATCAATCAGATTGATACCGCAGCGATGCGCCTCAACAATGGTATCAATACAGACCTGCAGGTCGAGATCGCCGTTCCACGCCGGACCGCCACCAATCGCCCAGGTGCCTAATCCCATGCGGGAAAGCGTAATATCCGTACTGCCTAAAGGAATCATTTTCATCTGCTGCTATTATCCTTCATTTTCGTCGAGAAGTTGTTCAACCAGCTTTCTGTTCTTCACACCCGTCGTGGCCCCTACGCTCAAAACCGATATGGCTGCCGTTGCGTTAGCAAACAGCGCGCACTCACGCAGTGTTTTGCCTTCAAGCAGCGCGGAAATAAATCCCGAGGCGAAATTGTCTCCCGCGCCGATAGTGTCGATGGCGGTAATTCCCGAAACGGCTGGAACTTCGATTTTCATATCGACACGCTTGATAAAGCAGCCTCTCTTGCCGGTCTTAATCACGACGGTTTTCACTCCACAGTTCAGGAAACTGTCGGCAATGTCATCCAGCGTCTCTTTCCCGGTGAGCAGTTTTGCCTCTTCAAAATTGGGAAACAGATAATCCACGTAGCTCAGCGCTTCACGGATATCGTCCAGCGTTTCATTCAGTCGTGGTTTAATCATATCCGCGCAGATAATTAACCGATGCGCTTTCGCCTGAGTGAAAATTGCCGTCAGTGCATCGCCGTCCAGTAACGGGCTATTAAAAATACTCGCCAGCGACAACAACTTTGCTTGAGAGAAGCGGTCAAAATCAACATCGCTGATATTCAGCTTCCACAGGCTGCCGTTACGGTTAGTCACAAAAGTACGCTCGCCATCGGCGGTGACTAATCCCACGTTAATAGATGTATCAATTGCGGCATCCTGCTTCAGGCTCTGAATATCTATATTCTCCCGACGACAGTGGTCGAGAATAAAATGACCTGCTGCATCAGCCCCAACCCGGCTCATTAACGCTGTACGATGACCGAGACGAGAAATAATTGTCGCTTCGTTAATTGCGTCGCCGCCGGTTGTCATCGCTATTCGTTCTAACGGATAAGAGTCAACATCAAAGATATTTTTACTCACAGGCTGTAAAGGAATATCAACAATAGCAGCCCCTATACAAATAACCTCGATATTATCCATGTTGTCATTCCGCTTTACCGTCAGAACCGAACAGTTTAATTTTCTCCAGTGCACGCTCTTTTACCGCTTTGCGAACTTCACGTTCAACGTGCAGGAACGGCTGGTCCTGGTTCTCCTGTACTGCCACCATCGCAGCCTGGCACAGTTCGGTGTGAATGTTGATTTTAGAGATACCTAATGAAATGGCTTTTTTGATATCCGCATCGCTGATACCTGACGCACCATGCAACACCAGTGGAACGGATACGGCTTCGCGCACGCGTTTAACCACGTCGAAATTCAGTTTCGGCTCTGAGGTATAGACGCCGTGCTGGTTACCAATCGCTACCGCCAGCGAGTCACAGCCGGTACGCTCGACAAATTCCGCCGCCTGGTTCGGATCGGTATAGTGATAACCCGCCAGTGCCTCTTCGTACACCGTTTCATTGCCCACATGGCCCAGTTCCGCTTCGACCGGCACACCCAGTGGATGGAAAAAATCCACGGCCTCTTTTGTCAGACGAATATTCTCTTCGAAATCAAAGGCAGAGGCATCACGCATCAGCGAATTCATGCCATGAGTCCAGGCGTTATGGATTATCTCCATGCTGCGGCCGTGATCCCAGTGGGTAATAACTGGAACCGAGGCCTTTTTAGCCATTGAAACCATCATGTGCGAAAAATCTTCGAACGAGGTATTCCCCACAAAACCAGTACCGAAGGAGATAATCACCGGCGATTTCGACTCTTCCGCCGCATCAATCACCCCCATTAGCATTTCTGCATTCCACACGTTAAAGTGAGCAATCGCATAATGTTTATTTTGGGCATCATTTTCCCAATATTTAATATCTGCCAGCATAGTTATTTCTCCCTTTCCGATAAATTAATGATTTACTTTAATTACGCCTTTAATAATTTCGCTTTTGTTATTAACGGATTCATCAAACGCGCGCTGAACATCTGCATAATCGTAAATATGCGTCACCATCGATTTCACATCGAACCGACCGGAGGATATGGCTTCAATAGTAACCGGATAGCGGTTGGCGTAACGGAAAACGGTCTGAATAGACACTTCACGGTTAATTTTGAGGAAATTAATTGCGGAATCACCAGGTACTGTACCGACGATCATTATTTTCCCGCCGCGCATCACCAGATACGGCGCCTGCTTAACGGTGATGGCTGAACCGGCGGTTTCGAAAACAATGTCCGCGCCCATATCGCCAGAGAACTGCTGGCAGCGGGCAACGGTGTCCTCTTTTGCAGCGTTGATCACGGTTGTCGCCCCGAGTTGTTCGGCCATAGCCAGACGTTTGTCCAGCACATCAACCACCGCAATGTCGGTAGCACCCAAACATTTACAGGCTTGCAGGGTCATTAAACCAATACACCCCGCCCCGAGAATGACGATTTTCTTACCCGGTTTAACGTCTGCCAGCATTGCAGCATGCATACCCACCGCCGCAGGTTCCACCAACGCACCTTCCAGGGTGTCCATATTATCGGGCAACTTGTAAGTGAAGCTCTCCGGATGGCACAGATAGTGGGTTAGCGCGCCGCGATAATTAGGCTGCGTGGCCATAAAGTCAACATCAGGGCAGATGTTGTATTTCCCTTCCAGACAGTAGCGGCAGTGACCGCACGGCACACCCGGTTCGATATTCACCCGGTCGCCGGGTTTAAATTTAGTCACACGGTTCCCTACTGCCACCACCGTACCGGCGCATTCATGCCCCAGACCAATTTCCTGATTGGGATCTTTCGGCGGAATAAAAGGACCTGATTCAAATCCATGAACATCTGAACCGCAAATGCCAACGTATTCAACTTTGATCAGCACTTCGTGCTCTTTTGGCACCGGGATATCGGCGGCAATAATTTTCATCGTGCCCGGCGTTTTTAATATCGCTTTTGAATTTTTCATTTTATTTCCCATCAATATTATTTGCTGGTAACTGCATCAATACCGAGACTTTCGACAGAGACGCCTTTGGTTTCAATTCCGATGGTAGCAATGGCGACAGCGACAATAATGGAGACCGCCCCCAGCAGTACAAATACACCCGTCACTCCATAACCGTTAAGCAATACCGCGACCGCATAAGGCGCGGCGATACCACTAATACGCCCTACCGCATTCGCCAGACCAGAACCGCGAAGTTTCGCTTCGGTTGGCCATATTTCCGGAACATAGACAGCGGAGGCATAACAAACATACATATAAACAAAGGTAATAAGGAAAAAACCGATTAATGTAATTAGCAGCATACTGGTTTGCAGCGAATAGATATAACCCAGTACAGCAATTAACACTAATAACCCCACACCCATTGTTTTTCTCGGAATTTTATCCATGACCAGCATGGCGATAAAAATCCCAAACGGCGCACCGAACATGCTCATGGTATTTAAGACAATGGAGTCTTTCAGATTAATACCCTGAGTCATAAATATTGTCGGTAGCCAGTTAATTAAGGTGTACTGAACGACGTTCATGGCAATCAGAACAAAAGAACCCAAAATAACCCGCTTCAACAATACACCTGTTAATAAGGCGGAGTACGGTACAGAACGCGGTTGTTTGCCATCATCCTTTATCACGACTGGCGGCAGTGGCTTACCGGTCTGTCGAATGACACCTTCTTCAATTGCCCGCATCACCTTTTCGGCTTCCTGGTAGCGCCCGCGAGACTCCAGCCAGCGAGGCGACTCGGGGAAACTGCGCCAGGCAATAACAGTAGCTATGAGCGACAGCACCGCTGGAATCAACAGCTGTACGCGCCAGTTCCATTCTGCGCTGATAAGTGGCGTCAGCCCCATCGCAATCAGCGAACAGAGCGGGTAAGACCAGTTGCCGATAAACGAGACCCGACTCGACCATGTACCACGATTTCTGCCAGGCATATATTCGGTAAACCCGGCAAATAAGGTCACTAACAGCGCGCCTAATCCAACTCCCATTACAAAACGGCAGGCGATCAGAAAGGTCATATTGGGTGAAAACGCACCCACGATCATAGAAATAATATGAATCGCTTCGTACAAAATAAATGCGTTTTTACGCCCGATTTTATCGCCAATAATTCCCCCACCGAGCGCACCGAGAAACATTCCAGCCGTCGTAATGGCAGAGAACGTGGCGGTGGTGGAATTATCAGTCCAGCCAAGTTCTTTTAACTGCGCGAGAATTAATCCGCCGACGGCATTACTCCAGCAAACCAGTAATCCGAAGGCAACCATGGCAAACATTGACGTATGCCAGCGACAGTCAGGCAGCCTGTCCAACCTCGCGCCGCAGTGCGGTTTTGCTATTTGTTCCATCCGGGAACCTTCCTTTAATAAATGGAGTTATTCATCAAAGTCGTAGGTCATGATGACCTTAATCGCAGTCTTATCGACCATCGCGTCAAAACCTTCTCGCCATTGCGATAAGCCGATACGGTGAGTGATCATCGGTTTGACTTTTATCGCACCGCTAGCGAGCAGGCGAATAGCATTGCGCCAGGAAGTGGAATCGTAGGCCATATGACCAATGATGCTTTTATTCCACGCAGTGATGTCGTTAATAGAAAAATCGAGAGGTTTGAAGCCCATCCCCACGCGGACGACTTCACCGTTAGGACGCAGCATTTCGATAGATTGTTTCAGGGCAATATTGGCACCGGAACATTCGATGACCAGTCCCAGATTATCTTTCCCGCAGATCTCCTGACAACGTGCAACCACATCTTCGGTCGAACCGTTGACGACAGCCGTGGCCCCCATTTCTTTGGCTATCGGGAAACGCACTGCGACATCGTCTTCCAGCCCGACCATCACGATATTAACGGCCCCCATAATGCGCGCCATTTGTACCGAAAAAAGTCCCAGCGGGCCGGTACCAAAAACCACCACATCCTGACCCGGAAGAAATTTGGATTGCTGAGCGATAGATTTGTAGGCATTGCAGATGGGGTCGAGTACAGCCGCCTCTTCATAATCAACGCCTGTTGGGATTTCCCACAGCGCATGACGGTGAATTTTGAGGATCTCCCCAGGAACCAGACAATATTTCGAAAACCCACCTCCCCAGGTATTGTTATCCAGACCTAAATTCACTTTTTCTGTACAACAAAGAAAATCACCTTGTTCGCAAGCCGGACAAACACCGCAGACATGCCCGCTGTTGTCAGAAACCACTCGCTGACCGATTTTCCAGTCCTTAACCTTATCGCCAACCTGCACAATTTGGCCGGCAAATTCGTGACCACGAATCGAATTGAACTGGTCGGATCCACTGTCGACATTGTAGTGTTTCATGTCCGCGCCGCAGATAGCTGCAGCTTTGATTTCAATCACTACGTCATCCGGGCCGCATACCGGTTCCGGGACATCAATCATTTTGTAGCCGCCAAAGGCCTTGCCAAATCTTGCCAGTGCTTTCATTGAATTTTCCTTTGTGTTTAGTTTTGCATCACCTGGCATCATACTTATCCATATAATTTTTGAGGTCAACACAAAATCTTTAAAACACAGATTGTGATCTGCATTTCACAACTTAGATCACAAATAAGTGCCAGATTGAGTCGAAAGCCAACGGCACATTGCAGCCGCTTGGCTAAAATGCCGTGAACCCCTTCGCATTTTTTCTGTTATGAAACTGTTAACCTGCAAGTGCTGTTTTTTTCGCCACGCCATTTCCGTGGCGTGTTTGCTTGTTTAAATGTCAAAGAGGAACACCGATGAAACTTTTGCCTTTGTTGGCAGCATTACCCCTGCTCTGCGCGAGCGTTGTTTCCGCCAGTTCGCTGATGTCTGTTGGCTACTTCAATGGCGGTGGTGACGTCACCGCGGGTCCTGGTGGCGATATCAATAAACTGGATGTTCGCCAGATAACCCATCTCAACTATTCGTTTGGCCTTGTCTATAACAATGAAAAAGACGAGACCAATGACGCCTTAAAAGATGCCAGCAAGCTCCATCAAATTTGGCTTTCACAGAAAGTGCAGGATGATTTGCTGAAAATTCCACAGCTGCGTAAACAGAATCCGAACCTGAAAGTTCTGCTTTCCGTCGGCGGCTGGGGCGCACGCGGATTCTCTGGGGCTGCAGCAACGAAAGAATCGCGCGCGGTGTTTATTCAGTCTGCGCAGGAGATAATTGCGAAATATGGACTGGATGGCATCGACCTTGACTGGGAATATCCGGTCAACGGCGCCTGGGGACTGGTTGAAAGCCAGCCAGCCGACCGCGCGAACTTTACCGCGCTGTTAACAGAGCTGCGTGCCGCGTTGGGTCATAAAAAACTGCTAACCATCGCCGTGGGTGCGAATGCGGAAAGTCCGAAAAGCTGGGTGGATGTGAAAGCCATTGCGCCATCGCTCGATTACATCAACCTGATGACCTATGACATGGCCTACGGTACTCAGTATTTCAACTCGAATCTGTACGATTCGACACAGTGGCCAACGGTCGCCGCAGCGGATAGGTACAGCGCCAATTTTGTCGTCGACAACTACCTTGCCGCCGGTCTAAAAGCGAGTCAGATGAACCTGGGCATCGGTTTTTATGGACGCGTACCAAAACGCGCCGTTGAGCCAGGTATTGACTGGAGCAAACCTGACGCGCAGAAAAATCCTGTTACCCAGCCCTATTTCGAGCCTGCGCAAATTGAGTTGTTCAAATCACTGGGCGTCGATCTGAGTAAAGATACCTATGTGAAGTACAACGATATTGTGGCGAAGTTGATCAACGATCCGCAGAAGCGCTTTAGCCAGCATTGGGATGATGAAGCAAAAGTGCCGTGGATATCGGTGCAGTCTGCAGATGGAAAAGCACTTTTTGCCCTCTCTTATGAAAACCCGCGCTCGGTAGCGATCAAGGCTGACTACATCAAGAGCAAGGGACTGGGAGGCGCCATGTTCTGGGAATACGGTGCAGATGACCAAAACCAGTTGGCGAAGCAGTTAGCCGATTCGCTAGGCATCAAACACTGATCCCAACGCCTGACACAATAGGTTATGATTAGCCCATTCTGCTGCGCCAGCCTTTGGCGCAGCTCTTCATTTTCTACTGGAGGCATGCGCTTTTATGGCTTTTATCCCTAAAAATTACGCCCGTCTGGAAGTCGGATACCGGGAAAAGGCGCTAAAGCTCTTCCCCTGGGTTTGTGGACGTTGTTCCCGTGAGTTCGTGTATTCAAATTTGCGCGAGCTGACGGTACATCACATCGATCACGATCACTCCAATAACCCGGAAGATGGCAGCAACTGGGAGATGTTGTGCCTGTACTGTCACGATCATGAGCATTCGAAATACACTGAGGTGGATCAGTATGGTTCCACTGTAGTGGCGGGGGAAGATGCGCAGAAAGACGTCGGCGAGGCGAAATACAATCCGTTTGCCGATCTGAAGGCGATGATGAACAAGAAATAACATCAACTGCGGGCCCGACACCGATGTTTGCCGGGCCAGGTTAATCAGGATTTAAACGTCGCAATCGGTTCGGGCGTAATCCCAAATTCCATTTTAAGCTGCTGCTTACTCTTCATCACCATCTCACCGTTGGTATCGATCGTCATATGCTGTGCGTCAATATTGTTTCGCGCTTGCCATAACATCACCAGCTGTAAGCTGTTCTCTTTTTGTTCTGCCGTTAGCGCCACGCCATCCGGCCATTTTCCGAGTTCAACGGCAGTCGATAAGCGCTGATAAACTTCCGGCGTCATGCTGTTGATCATCTCATCAAGATTCATGTTAAATCCACTCTCCGTAGAATAATTTGCTGAATCGTTTCTTTAGCCCTTGGTTTGCTCGCCGTTTTCACCATCGGTGAAGTTCAAAGACGCTGAGTTAACGCAGTAACGTTCACCGGTAGGTTTCGGACCATCCGGAAAAACGTGTCCGAGGTGCGCATCACAGTTACCACAGCGAATTTCAATGCGCTGCATGCCATGTGAAGTATCTTTTATGTAACGGATAGCCTCTTCACTGACGGGCTCGTAAAAGCTGGGCCAGCCGCAGCCAGAGTCATATTTTGTCTCGGAACGAAATAGCGGTTTGTCGCAGATCAGACAGTGGTAGATGCCGTCACGCTTGTTATGCAGCAAACGCCCGGTAAATGGCGGTTCTGTCCCGTGATTCTGCGTCACGTAGAACTGCATTTCGGTTAAATTTTTTTTCAGTTCTTCTGGAGAAGGTTGATTAGCCATTTGCTCACATCTCACTTTATCTAAACTCACATTGCGAGACAGATTCTAACAAAACATTAACACCGGAGTGCGAACTTTTGTTCTAAACTTGATCCTTGCGAAATGGCAGCCTGCAATTCGTGATAAGAATCACGTTTTTATCTTAATTGCCCTTTAAAATTCGGGCCGCCGACCCCATGTGGTTTCAAGCCCAAAGGAAGAGTGAGGCGAGTCAGTTGCGCAAAGCTTAGGCAGCAGATTGATTTGTCGCAATGATTGACACGATTCCGCTTGACGCTGCGTAAGGTTTTTGTAATTTTACAGGCAACCTTTTATTCACTAACAAATAGCTGGTGGAATATATGACTATCAAAGTAGGTATCAACGGTTTTGGCCGTATCGGTCGCATTGTTTTCCGTGCTGCTCAAGAACGCTCTGACATCGAGATCGTTGCAATCAACGACCTGTTAGACGCTGACTACATGGCTTACATGCTGAAATATGACTCCACTCACGGCCGTTTCAACGGTACCGTTGAAGTGAAAGACGGTCATCTGATCGTAAACGGTAAAAAAATCCGTGTTACCGCTGAACGTGATCCGGCTAACCTGAAATGGGACGAAGTTGGTGTTGACGTAGTTGCTGAAGCTACTGGCCTGTTCCTGACAGACGAAACTGCTCGTAAGCACATCACTGCTGGCGCGAAAAAAGTGGTTCTGACTGGTCCGTCCAAAGATAACACTCCGATGTTTGTTAAAGGCGCAAACTTTGACAAATACGAAGGTCAGGACATCGTTTCTAACGCTTCCTGCACCACTAACTGCCTGGCTCCGCTGGCTAAAGTTATCAACGACAACTTCGGCATCATCGAAGGTCTGATGACCACTGTTCACGCGACCACCGCTACTCAGAAAACCGTTGATGGCCCGTCTCACAAAGACTGGCGCGGCGGCCGCGGCGCATCCCATAACATCATCCCGTCCTCTACCGGTGCTGCTAAAGCTGTAGGTAAAGTACTGCCAGAACTGAACGGCAAACTGACCGGTATGGCGTTCCGCGTTCCTACCCCGAACGTATCCGTTGTTGACCTGACCGTTCGTCTGGAAAAAGCTGCTTCTTATGAAGAAATTAAGAAAGCAATCAAAGCTGCTTCCGAAGGCCCGATGAAAGGCGTTCTGGGTTACACCGAAGACGACGTAGTATCTACCGATTTCAACGGTGAAGTTTGCACTTCCGTGTTCGATGCTAAAGCTGGTATCGCACTGAACGACAACTTCGTGAAACTGGTATCCTGGTACGACAACGAAACCGGCTACTCCAACAAAGTTCTGGACCTGATTGCTCACATCTCCAAATAAGTTGAGATGAGTATCTGATCCAAAAAGGCGACTTCGGTCGCCTTTTTTTATGACCAAAATATTTACATACCAAGGATTGCATCATGATTAACAAAATTTTCGCTCTCCCGGTCATTGAACAGCTTACCCCTGTCCTCTCCCGCCGTCAGCTTGATGAACTTGAGGTTCTTGTTGTCGATCACCCACAGGTTAAAGCTTCTTTCGCGCTGCAGGGCGCACATCTTCTTTCCTGGAAACCAAACGGCGAAGAGGAAGTCCTGTGGCTAAGTAACAATACCCCGTTCAAAACAGGCGTAGCGCTGCGTGGCGGCGTCCCCATTTGCTGGCCGTGGTTTGGCCCGGCGGCTCAACAGGGTTTGCCTTCGCATGGTTTTGCCCGTAACCTGCCATGGACGCTGAAAGCGCATAACGAAGACGACAATGGCGTGGTGTTGACGTTTGAACTGCAGAGCAACGCTGAAACGCGTCAGCTATGGCCACACGACTTTACCCTGCTTGCCCGCTTTAAGGTCGGTGCTACCTGTGAAATCGAACTGGAAGCCCACGGTGAGTTTGAAACCACCTCGGCACTGCATACCTACTTCAACGTGGGTGATATTGCCGCAGTGAAAGTCAGTGGTCTTGGCGATCGCCTGATCGATAAAGTGAACGATGCGAAAGAAGATGTGCTGGCTGACGGCATTCAGACCTTCCCGGATCGTACTGACCGTGTTTATCTGAACCCGGAAGCATGTAGCGTCGTCCATGATGATTCGCTCAAGCGCAATATCGATGTCGTGCACCACCACCATCTGAACGTTGTCGGCTGGAACCCGGGTCCGGCGCTGTCCATTAGCATGGGCGACATGCCGGATGACGGTTACAAAACGTTTGTTTGTGTAGAAACGGCTTACGCGACCGCTCCGCAGAAAACCACCGAAGAAAAACCATCTCGCCTCGCGCAGACTATTCGTGTGGCTAAACGCTAAGACAACTCTGCGCATCATGCCGGATGCGGCTAACGCCTTATCCGGCCTACAAACCGCTCGTAGCCGTAGGCCTGATAAGCGCAGCGCCATCAGGCAAATCAGGCCATATCCAGCGCCGTTTTACCTTTTGGCGCCGGATATGCCTCATCTAACAACTTCAGTTCATCAACCGAGAGCGTGATATTCAGCGCGGCGGCATTTTGTTCGACATGCGCTACGCTTGCCGCTTTTGGAATCGCGATCACGCCCGGTTGACGAATAACCCACGCCAGTAAGATCTGGGCGGTACTGGCATCGTGTGCACGTGCAATGTCGCTAATCACCGAATGAGTGAGCAGACCACGGCGCAACCGTCCCGCCTGGGCCAGCGGACTGTAAGCCATGACCGGCATCTGCTGTTGCTGACACCATGGCAGCAAGTCATATTCAATGCCGCGCGACGCTAAATGATATAGCACCTGGTTAGTGGCGCATTGTCGTCCACCTGCAACCTGCCATAGCGCCTGCATCTCGTCATAATCGAGATTCGAAACACCCCACCGACGAATTTTCCCCTGAGCGATGAGTTTTTCCATGGCGCTGACGGTTTCTTCATAAGTAAAGTCCCCCGTCCAGTGCAGCAAATAGAGATCCAGATAGTCGGTTTTCAGCCGGCGCAGACTGCCTTCACAGGCAGCAATCGCTTTCTGGCCTCCGGCATTCCACGGATAAACTTTTGAAACCAAAAATGCACCATCGCGCCGTCCCGCTAAGGCTTCGCCAACAATCTCTTCTGCTGCACCATCAGCATACATTTCTGCCGTATCAATCAGACGCAGTCCCAGATCCAGGCCAGCCTGCAACGCCGAGACTTCATCACGACGACGGCAGGGGTTCTCCCCCATGTTCCATGTTCCCTGCCCAATAGCAGGAAGTGATACCTGTTTTGTAAACATCACTTGTTTTACTGTCATAGTTCCCCCTGAGCACATGCACCACAGTAAAGCAAAACATGGGTGATGTGTCCTGTGATGGTGCACAAATTGCACCATCCTCGTTTGGAGGGCTCGTCGTTAATCAGACACAATAAAAAACCCGGGAACAGTATTTATTTCCGGGCTCGGACAGATAACTTGTTAGCTGTACAGAGATTATTTTAAACGGCCTAAATATTTACCTTCTTTCATGGCGTTTATTTTTCCGTTCTTATACACAATAACCGAAATCAGGCCTGCACTGTAAGTTTGCGCATCTGCATTATTTTCATCATTGGCTGCCGGGCTACCATTAATGTAGGCAATGCCATCGGTGCCACGTTTAAAATCAACCCCCAGTTTATTCACATGTATAGATTTTACCATACTGGCGTTAACCGGAACATTCGCTTCACTAACCATGGTTTTATGATCATGTTGCAACTGACGACGGTAAGCCTCGCTAATAGCATGAACAGGGGCAACAGTTGATGCCACCAGCGCAGCTGGTAATAATTAATTTATTCATGAGTAAAACCTTAATATTTATTGTGATTATGATGATAGCTGGAATTACCGTCATTTGTGATGTACAGGTTCTGTGCATTTTCCATAGCCTGTTTTTCCGCTGCAGCATTGATTGTAGCCTGACGATTCTGCTCAGCAACGTAGCATGCCTCCCGACTGACGCCCTTGTTCCCACAGTCATTCATGCGAGAGGCCTCGGTAGAACAACCCGCCAGAACCCCACCCATCACAGCTATCATGATTAATTTTTTCATTATCTATACCAGGTTTATTCTCAAAAACCTTCATCGCAGATTATATTTCTGCAAGAAAGAATTACGCTCACTATTTTCAAAGTTTGAGTAATATCTGCAATAGAATATTTAATGTCAATTTTAATTTTTTCAGATAATTACCTAAAGAATGTAAAATAAAAATTAAACGTTTTGTTTTTTAGTTTTCACATGAAAGATGACTTTCATGGTTAAATTAAACGATAAAAATAGTTATCAGATATTTTCAACACGTTTTGCAAGGTTAATTGAGATCCAGGAGTAATAACAAAACAGTGCATTTTCAGTATATTGCCGTAGTAGATTTTGTTAGTCGCTAACGATGATTGGTTCTGCGACACCTGTATTTCTTACGCTGTAAGAAAATCGATATCAGACTAATTAAATAATACGTTCCTTTTTGGTAACTACACCAGGTAAAACACGTTAATTATTCGTTGCAGCATCGCATAAGGCAGAATCAGCAGAAATCGTGAATTCTCATGCTTGAGATCAACATTCATTCCCGTCAGGCATAAAAAAGCCCGCATAACGCGGGCTCATGTTCAGCATTGGAAATGCATCAGAACTTATAGGTGATACCCGTTGAGATCAGACCCGTCCAGGATTTGTCTACCATCGGGCTGTCTGTCACTTCATCAGACAAACGGGTGTAACGCGCAGTACCGTACACGCTCCAGTCGCCTAAGAAATTATAGTTGGCGCTAAGTTCAAGGTACGGATTCCAGCTGCTTTCAGGATCGTAGCTGCGTAAACCACTGCGGGACGATTCGTGGCGCGATACACCGTAGTAGTACTGGTTCTGGTTTTCACTGTTCCACTCAACACCAATCCCCGGTGTCAGCGTCAGGCCCCCGTTGGTATAACGGTACAGCCATGCCAGATCCCATACGATACCATTACTGTTATCCAGTGCGTCTCCCGCGAGGCTGGTACGCAGGAAACCATATTGTGTGTTATGCACGTAAGAAAGCCCGGCCATCATGGTGCTCTTGCGCTTATCGAGATTGCGCAGACGGCTATCGTCGCTGTCGCCCGGCTTGAAGTACAGTGGCGACCAGTACGCCATCACAGATAATTTATCTGTATTGTCATTCCACAGGTAGTAACCGCCGCCCAGACCACGGAACCAGAAGTTGTCGCTTTCATAGGTCACAACAGGGACCGGGTAAACGTCACTATCGTAGTTTTTGTAAGGGTGTTCAACCACACCAACGCCTGCGCCCAGCGTCAGGTTGCTTTCTGCTTGCGCGACGCTCGCGGACGTGGCAATAAGCACGCCAAGTGCCAGAAGTTTGAGTTTGGTCACAATCCATAATTCCTTATTCAAATGTTTAGCGACGAAAGTGTAACCGCCAATACGCTTCAGCCCAACTATTTTACGTATTACCTGCCCAATGTAACCCCCTAATTTCTCAACGAGTGATGACATTTTGCTTGCAGTACGGTGAACACCACATGAATTCAGCCCCATTTCTTTACATAACATGTGCTTTTTTTGCTGATGAGTTATTGATATGCCATTGAAATTCATTTGCGCGTACAGGCAAGTTTTGCAAATGCCATCTACGCTTAAATTTAGAAGGTGTATCACCGAATACGTTGATCTCCTGACCATCGAAATGGCATGAGAGTTGCTTATTTCTTCAGCAGCGACGTCGTTCAGTTTACCTCTTCAGGGGCCTCTACTATTCATATGAACGGCTCTTAACATGTGCTAAAAAACGAAAGGACGGCATACCATGAATATATTCGATCACTATCGCCAGCGTTATGAAGCTGCCAAGGACGAAGAGTTCACGCTGCAGGAGTTTCTTACCACTTGTCGGCAAGATCGCAGTGCTTATGCCAACGCGGCAGAGCGGCTATTAATGGCTATTGGTGAGCCTGTCATGGTTGACACTGCCCACGAACCTCGACTTTCTCGACTCTTTTCGAATCGGGTGATTGCTCGTTATCCCGCTTTTGAAGAGTTTTACGGCATGGAAGACGCGATTGAACAGATTGTTTCTTATCTGAAACATGCGGCTCAGGGGCTGGAAGAGAAGAAGCAGATCCTCTATCTGCTGGGGCCTGTGGGAGGCGGGAAATCATCTCTTGCTGAGCGGCTGAAGTCGCTGATGCAAAGAGTGCCCATTTATGTCCTCAGCGCCAATGGTGAACGTAGCCCGGTTAACGATCATCCGTTATGCCTGTTTAATCCGCAGGAAGATGCACAGATCCTGGAAAAAGAGTATGGGGTCCCGCGTCGCTATCTCGGTACAATCATGTCGCCGTGGGCTGCGAAGCGTTTGCATGATTTCGGCGGGGACATCACTAAATTCCGCGTCGTCAAAGTCTGGCCGTCTATTCTCGAGCAAATCGCCATCGCTAAAACGGAGCCTGGTGATGAAAACAACCAGGACATTTCCGCTCTGGTCGGGAAAGTGGATATTCGTAAACTCGAACACCACGCCCAGAACGATCCTGACGCCTATGGCTACTCAGGTGCGCTGTGCCGCTCCAACCAGGGGATTATGGAATTCGTTGAGATGTTTAAAGCACCGATTAAAGTGCTGCATCCTCTGCTGACTGCCACCCAGGAAGGAAACTACAACGGGACAGAAGGTATCTCCGCCCTGCCGTTTAACGGGATTATTCTTGCCCACTCGAACGAATCTGAATGGGTAACGTTCCGTAATAACAAAAACAATGAGGCGTTCCTTGACCGTGTTTACATCGTCAAAGTGCCTTATTGCCTGCGGATCTCTGAAGAGATCAAAATTTACGAAAAACTGCTTAACCATAGTGAGCTGACCCATGCGCCTTGCGCACCGGGCACGTTGGAAACCCTCTCTCGCTTTACCATTCTTTCTCGCCTGAAAGAACCTGAGAACTCGAGCATTTACTCGAAGATGCGCGTTTACGATGGCGAAAGCCTGAAAGATACCGATCCAAAAGCGAAATCCTATCAGGAGTATCGGGATTACGCCGGGGTTGATGAGGGAATGAACGGTCTGTCCACGCGTTTCGCGTTTAAGATCCTCTCTCGCGTCTTTAACTTTGACCATGCCGAAGTGGCAGCTAACCCGGTTCATCTGTTCTACGTACTGGAGCAGCAAATCGAACGCGAGCAATTCCCGCAGGAGCAGGCTGAGCGTTATCTTGAGTTCCTGAAAGGCTATCTGATCCCGAAATATGCTGAATTCATCGGCAAAGAGATCCAGACGGCTTATCTCGAATCTTATTCCGAATACGGACAGAACATTTTTGACCGTTATGTGACCTATGCGGATTTCTGGATTCAGGATCAGGAGTATCGCGATCCAGATACCGGTCAGCTGTTCGATCGCGAGTCACTGAACTCAGAACTGGAGAAAATTGAAAAGCCGGCGGGTATCAGCAACCCGAAAGATTTCCGTAACGAGATCGTCAACTTTGTTCTGCGTGCCAGAGCGAATAACAGCGGTCGCAATCCAAACTGGACCAGTTACGAAAAACTACGCACGGTTATTGAGAAGAAAATGTTCTCGAATACCGAGGAGCTGCTGCCGGTCATTTCGTTCAATGCTAAAACCTCGACTGACGAGCAGAAAAAGCACGACGATTTTGTCGACCGTATGATGGAAAAAGGCTATACGCGTAAACAGGTACGTTTACTGTGCGAATGGTATTTGCGCGTACGTAAATCGTCTTAACATAAGTGCCCGGTGGTGCATGCGCTTACCGGGCTTGCAAAATAATGTTCCGTAGGCCGGATAGCGCCAGCGCCATCCGGCACTTACAGACATGGCGAACAGTTGGCAGTACGGGGGGCATATGACCTGGTTTATTGACCGGCGTCTTAACGGCAAGAACAAGAGCACGGTAAATCGCCAACGCTTCTTGCGCCGTTATAAATCGCAAATTAAACAGTCGATCTCCGAGGCCATTAACAAGCGTTCGGTGACCGATGTAGATAGCGGCGAATCTGTCTCTATTCCGACCGATGATATTAGCGAACCGATGTTTCATCAGGGGCGCGGTGGCCTGCGTCATCGCGTGCATCCAGGTAATGATCATTTTGTACAGAATGACCGTATCGAACGTCCGCAGGGGGGCGGCGGCGGTTCAGGTAGCGGACAAGGCCAGGCCAGTCAGGATGGCGAGGGTCAGGATGAGTTCGTCTTTCAGATATCTAAAGATGAATATCTTGATCTGCTGTTCGAAGATTTAGCGCTTCCTAATCTGAAGCAGAATCAGCAACGTCAGTTAACGGAGTTTAAAACGCACCGTGCAGGATTTACCTCCAACGGTGTGCCCGCCAATATCAGCGTGGTGCGCTCCTTGCAAAACTCACTGGCGCGTCGCACAGCAATGACGGCGGGTAAACGTCGTGAACTGCATGCGCTTGAGGCCGATCTGGAAACCATCGCCAAAAGTGAACCCGCTCAGTTGCTGGAAGAGGAAAGGTTACGCAAAGAGATTGCCGAACTACGGGCAAAAATCGAACGCGTGCCGTTTATAGATACTTTTGATTTGCGCTACAAGAATTATGAGAAACGACCCGATCCTTCCAGCCAGGCGGTGATGTTCTGTCTGATGGACGTCTCCGGCTCAATGGATCAGTCGACTAAAGATATGGCAAAACGTTTTTATATCCTGCTGTATCTGTTCCTGAGCCGCACTTACAAAAACGTGGAGGTTGTCTATATTCGCCATCATACTCAGGCGAAAGAGGTTGATGAACACGAGTTCTTCTACTCTCAGGAAACGGGGGGAACCATAGTTTCCAGCGCCCTGAAGTTAATGGATGAAGTGGTAAAAGATCGCTACAACCCTGCCCAGTGGAATATCTATGCCGCTCAGGCATCGGATGGCGATAACTGGGCAGATGATTCACCACTGTGTCATGAAATCCTGGCGAAAAAACTGCTGCCAGTGGTGAGATATTACAGCTATATCGAAATCACTCGCCGTGCGCACCAGACCTTGTGGCGTGAATACGAACATCTGCAATCAACCTTTGATAACTTTGCGATGCAGCATATTCGCGATCAGGATGATATTTACCCGGTATTCCGCGAACTGTTCCATAAGCAAAGTACGACCAGCAATAATTAGCCTAAACAAATCAGTCAGCGCGTATATGTGCTGACTGATTTTATAAATAGTGCCTCATCCTGTTTTTATTTTCCCTTAACAGAGCAGCAGGCAATGTAGTTTAGCTGATGACGTTGCGAACGGAAGAAGCGAAACATTTTCAGGAACCGACGGCGATTTTCGTAAGTGCGTAAACCGTTGGACATAATTTTAATCGCCCCAGTAACTCCCTCATCACGAATTAATCCTCCTGGCGACATCAGCGACATAGCGCCATTCTGCTGCATGACCTGTTCAAAACCGCAGTTGAGAAATAACTCACGCCAGCCTTGTCTGGTCATCGGACTCACGTTTGATTTCACCACCTCCACAAGCTTGCCCTGCTCGCTCGCGTCCAGTCTTTGAGTGGTGAACATAATGTCGTGGGTTAACAGACGACCGCCGGGTTTCAACACGCGATAATATTCGGCAATTAATTTCGCCTTCGCTTTATCGGCATACATTGTTAGCATGGCCTCGTTAATCACCACATCGAAGCTGTTATCCGCAAAAGGAAGGGTACTGGCATTCGCAGCCATCACATGAATGTGATTTTCCAGCCCATTTGCTGCCACATTATTTCTGGCATTTGATAGCGCGGTTTTATCCATATCGATAGCGTAGACCGTACAACCAAAGCGTTGTGCTATCTCTATCGCCGTGGTGGCCATATTGCAGGCCACTTCCAGCACCTGGCTGTCGGGCGCCAGCTGTGACTGGCTGAACAACCACTCTGTTGCTTCAATGCCCCCCGGACGCAGACGGGTTTTGCCCAGGCTGGCTAAGAACGTATGGCCCGCTTTTTCAGTCGTGCTCATCTGCCTGTCTCCTTTTCTATAAGTTGCATTATAAATACAACATTAAGAGTTAAAGGTGAAGAGTACGAATGTTTTTTATTACAAAATGTCCTTCCGCGTAGCGTTAGAGAGGAGCTATACCGTGTGATAGACTGAAGTATCAGACTTACAGGGCTGTAAATCATTATGAAATTGCATCATAAAGCGCTCAGGCTCTTTATCTCCGTTAGCGTAATTGTTTTGACGTCTTCTTTTTTGGTTTATGAGCTCATTGCCAGCGATAAAGCGATGAATGCGTACATGCGCTATATCAATGAGAAAGCCGACTCATCGTTTCTTTATGATAAGTATACTAATCAAAGTATTGCCGCCCATCTGATGCGCACATTTTCATCCCCTCAGGAACCCGCGTCTGTCGAACAACAAAAAGCACTTTGCAACGCTTTCGACAGCGTTAACGGCACTCATGGACTCAATCTCACAGAGCATAACTACCCGCCATTGCACGGGACGCTGCAAACCACCTCAACGAAATGTAGCGAACAACTTGAAGACATATTCCTGCTGCCCTCTTTTGATAAGGCGGTAAACGCTAATCGTGAGCAGAAAGATTACGGTCAGGGATTAGGTACGCTGGAGTATAAATTCCGATATTACGTCGACCTCAAAAATAACTACGTCTATTTCTATGACCGAATCGACTCGCGCCAATTTGCGATACATAACTGGACGTTTTTGCAAAAAGGCACCCTTGGCATCGACCAGAATGATATTGACGGTATTTTCACGGGGCGCACGGTGATCTCCAGTATTTATCTGGATAACCTGACCGGGAAAAAGGTGATGAGCTTTTTAACGCCGGTCTACTCTACCGGTAAGTTAAAAGGTGTAGTAATGGTGGATATCAACAAAGAGAATTTAAAGAATATCTTTTATACCAGCGACCGGCCTCTGGTATGGCGCTATCTTAACGTTACGCTCTCGGATACCAGCTCCGGTAAAGAGATTCTCGTTCACCAAAGTGAGACTAACCTGTTTCACTATGTTCACTACGAGAAGGACATTCCAGGCGGCATACGCATCACCTTAACGCTTGATTTAATGTACTTTATTGTCTCATCCTGGAAAATCTTCGCTTTCTATCTGCTGGCAACAATTTTGCTGTTGAATTTGGTCAGAACGCATTTTCGCTTGTATCACAACGTCACGCGCGAAAATATCAGTGACGCCATGACCGGACTCTACAATCGGAAAGTTTTAACCCCGACGCTCGAACAACGTTTGCAGCAGTTGGTCAATACGGGCACTCTCGTCACCTTTATCGCCATCGACTGCGATAAGCTGAAAGTCATCAATGATACGTTAGGGCATAAAGAAGGTGATCGGATTATCACTCATCTGGCCAAAGCCATTCAAAGTTCCATTCGCAAAAGCGACTACGCCATCCGCCTCGGCGGCGATGAGTTTTGTATCATCCTCATCGACCATCCCAGTGATTTAACGCCCCGCCTGCTAGAGAGAATTCGCTATAACTTACAAATTATTGCGCATGATATTTCCATCAGCTTCTCCGCCGGGGTTTATAATATGCAGCCGAACGACACTATTGATGATGCTTACAAAGCATCTGATGCACAGCTCTATATAAACAAACAGAAAAAACGCGCCGGTGCGTGATTATTTTTCTGCAGGATTTTCATTGTTGTACCAGGAGTAAGTCATGACGGAAGTGAACAAAGGTAACGCAACGCATCAGCGTTTAATTTCGCTGTTGTCAGAGCAAGGCGCAACGTACCGCGTGGTAAGCCATGAAGCCGTCGGCAAATGTGAGGCAGTTTCTGAAATTCGTGGTACCGCGCTCGGCCAGGGAGCAAAAGCCCTGGTCTGTAAGGTCAAAGGCAACGGCGTTAATCAGCATGTGTTGGCAATTTTGCCCGCTGACCAGCAGGCCGATCTCAGTTTGTTAGCGGGTCATATTGGTGGGTTAAGAGCATCGCTTGCCAGCCCGGTGGAAGTCGATGAACTTACCGGCTGTGTATTTGGCGCGATCCCGCCGTTTAGCTTCCACCCGAATCTCAAGCTGGTCGCCGATCCGCTATTGTTTGAGCGTTTTCATGAAATTGCGTTTAATGCCGGGTTGCTGGAAAAATCTGTGATCATGGATACCGCAGATTACCTGCGTATCGCGCAACCTGAATTAATCCCTTTCCGCCGCGAACAATAACGGTCTGCGTTAGCAGTAAAAAACGTCGCATCGTGCGTTAGCCCAAAAAAAATCATAATCATTAAAAAAAGCCTGTTCCGTCACGCGTTTACGCGTACAGTAAGCAGGCTTATTTTTTCTTTTGGCAAGGAAACTACGATGTTTGATGTCACTCTGCTGATCCTCCTCGGACTGGCAGCTCTGGGCTTTGTCAGCCACAACACCACTGTCGCCGTTTCAATTCTGGTGCTGATAATCGTCCGTGTTACTCCGCTGAATACATTCTTCCCGTGGATTGAAAAGCAGGGGCTTACCGTTGGGATTATTATTCTGACCATTGGCGTCATGGCGCCGATCGCCAGCGGAACGCTGCCCCCCTCTACGCTTATTCACTCCTTTGTAAACTGGAAGTCGCTGGTCGCTATCGCCGTCGGCGTTGTTGTCTCCTGGCTTGGCGGGCGCGGCGTCACGCTGATGGGTAGCCAACCTCAACTCGTCGCCGGTTTACTGGTGGGCACGGTTCTGGGCGTGGCGCTGTTTCGCGGGGTGCCAGTGGGACCGCTCATTGCGGCAGGTCTGGTCTCGTTGATTGTTGGGAAGCAGTAGTCAATCCTGCCAGATAACGGCCTGGCGTTTGTCCCAGGCCTTTTTTGAACATGGTGATAAACGCGGTCGTTGAATCGTAACCGAGCATTTGAGCAACCTGCTGTACATTGTGCCCGTCGATCAGAGCTTGCAGCGCCAGGATCAGCTGTAGCTGGTGACGCCAGCGGCGAAAGCTTAATCCTGTTTCTTTGACAACCAGACGAGCAAGGTTACGCTCACTCATGGCAAACACGTTGGCCCACTGCCCCAGTGTTTGCCATTGTGCAGGTTCCTGCGCCATCGTCGCCACCATCTTGCGAATTTTCGGGTGATCGGATACTGGTAACTGCATTTGCTCCTGTGGCTGCTGCGGGAGTTCGTCAAACAACACCTGCGTTAACCGCTGGGTAGCTGGTTCACAGAGCTGGGCATCCGTTTTGTTCGCCAGCGCAAGAATAAGTTCCCGACATAACGGAGCGATTTTCAGCGTACAGCAGCATTCAGGCATCACGACAGCCTGCGGCTCAATAAACAGAAAACACAATTGCGCGCCCACGGTAACGTGGTTGCTGTGTGGAATTTCGCCAGGGATCCACACCGCATATTGCGGCGGCACCATCCACATGGCGTTCTCCACTTCGCAGGTAATTGCACCATGTAACGCCAGGATTAACTGACCTTTGCGGTGTTGATGCAGTGGGCTGAAAAGTTCATCTTCCTGAGCCTGAATACAAAAAGCCACGGCGGCATCGTGGTAAAGATCGGGTTGATACCCATCCAGTCTCAGCCCCAACATCAGAATGTCCTATTTTAGCGATAAACTGTCATTTTAGCTTGATTCATCCATAGTGTAAAAACGCTAAAGTATCGCCTCGCCTGACGATATGAGAAAAAAATGATTATTACACCTTCCTCCCGCGGCAAAAGCGCAGTGCTGCTGATCGCGGGGATCCTGATGATTGCCACCACACTACGCGTCACCTTTACCGGTGCAGCCCCATTGCTGGATGCCATTCGCGCCGACTACGGCCTGAGTACCGCCCAGACGGGACTTCTGACTACCCTGCCGCTGCTGGCCTTCGCGCTGGTATCCCCCCTCGCTGCCGCCGTTGCGCGCCGTTGGGGCATTGAGCGCAGCCTGTTAGCAGCCATGCTGCTGATCTGTGTGGGTATTGCTATACGTTCGCTCCCTTCATCCGGAGCCTTGTTTGGTGGGACGGCAGTCATTGGCTGTGGCATCGCACTGGGAAATGTCCTTTTGCCGGGACTCATTAAGCGTGATTTTTCACAGCATGTGGCAAAGCTTACCGGGGCGTATTCGTTAACGATGGGCGCTGCAGCAGCGCTGGGGTCGGCAATGGTCGTGCCGCTGGCGTTAAATGGATTTGGCTGGCGCGGCGCACTGATGATGTTAATGATCTTTCCGCTGCTGGCGTTATTGATCTGGTTACCTCAATGGCGCCAGACGGCCAATGCCAGCCTCAGTAATTCGCGAGCGTTGCACTCCCGCGCGATCTGGCGCTCCAGTCTCGCCTGGCAGGTCACGCTGTTTTTGGGCATCAACTCACTCATCTATTATGTCATTATCGGCTGGTTACCCGCCATTATGATCAGCCACGGCTACAGTGAGGCACAGGCGGGATCGCTGCATGGTTTGCTGCAACTGGCGACCGCAGCTCCCGGGCTACTGATCCCCCTCGTTCTGTATCGGTTTAAAGATCAGCGTACTATCGCCGCACTGGTCTCGTTAATGTGCGCTGTCGGCGCTGCAGGGTTTGCTGTTATGCCCGGGCAGGCGGCCCTGTGGACCGTGCTGTTTGGCTTTGGTTCCGGTGCCACGATGATCCTCGGTCTCACCTTTATCGGGCTACGTGCAAGCTCAGCGCACCAGGCTGCCGCGCTATCAGGCATGGCGCAATCTGTCGGATATTTGCTGGCCGCATGTGGGCCGCCGGTGATGGGGAAAATTCACGATCTTAACGATAGCTGGCAGATCCCGCTGGTTGGCGTCGCACTGCTCGCTCTCATCATGGCCGTGTTTGGCGTCTGTTCAGGACGCGACAAAGAGATCGCCAGCACGTAATACACCGGGCAGGTGAATAAGCAACCTGCCCAGTTGTTATCCTCTGGCCGCGCGCAGCAGTGCCTGGACGAGCGGTACAGGCTTTCCTGCCAGTGCCCCTCGTTCATGCTGAAAAAGCGTCCCGACATAAAACGGATGTGTCACCAGTTCAATAGCGCGAACATCACCAGCGTCATCCCAGCCCGTCACTCGCAGATCGCCGCTTTCAAGCTCAGCAGCAAAAGTTTCCGACACGCCATAGTTACAGTGATACCCCTCTGTAATGACATCCCGTCCGTAGGCTCTGGCGATCAGCGTATTCGCGCGCAGTTCAATATCATCCGTCTTTTCGACCAACGAGCAGGTCAGCGGTGCAATCACCATACGGCCCGAGGTCTCTGTTTCCGCATGCGCAGCATCACGCCAGCCCAGCACATTGCGAGCATACTCGAGAATGGCATGCTGAAAACCGCCACAAGTGCCCAAAAATGGAATGCTGTTTTCGCGGGCGTAACGTATTGCCGTCAGCGCGCCTTCCGGGTGCTGGTAAGGACTGCCAGGGACCACCCAAATGGCATCATAGCCGACTAAATCTTCGCCACTACTAATATCAGATGTGGTGAGCCAGTCATAATCAGCCACTAATTCCAGAACGGCAGCAGCATCATCGATGGCAAGGGGAATAGCCTGGTGCGCCACAATATCGGGGCTGTAATCGCCCACCAGCGCAATGCGAAGCGTATCTTTAACAGGGGAAATTTCCATTAACTTTCCTTATGTCCAGACAATGAGGGACAACATAAGGAGCCTCAGCCTACCGATTTTTTGTTGTTACCACAATCCCTTAAATTAAGAGTCTATGTGGCCAAAATGCTATAATGGTCACGTTTTACGATCTTATTTAGCCGTCGTGAAGACGAGTTCAGTGGCTTAACGGAGCGGATTAAGAGATGAATATTCAGTGTAAACGCGTGTATGACCCGGCAGAAAAAAGTGATGGCTATCGTGTTCTGGTCGACAGGCTGTGGCCGCGCGGGGTGAAAAAAACCGATCTTGTTTTCAATGAATGGGATAAAGCGCTGACGCCCTCATCTGATTTACGTAAGGCATTCCACGCAGATATCATCGATTTTGCTCATTTCTCCGAGCAATACCGCGCAGAACTTGCCCAGCAACAGCAGGAAGGCAAGCGACTCGCGGACATTGCCCGGCAACAGCCGTTAACGCTGCTGTATGCAGCGAAGGATACACAGCAAAACCATGCGCTGGTTCTGGCTGAGTGGTTACGTCAATTGTGACAGCGGGTTATTTGCCCGTTGCCGGATGATCTCTGCGCCAAAGCGCCCATTCATCAATAACTTCGCCACCGGGTAGTTTGCAATCCGACCTTACGCCTTGCGGTGTCTGCACCGCAACCAGCACGCCGCCCTTTTGCTCACAATATACGGATGCCGGGTTCGCCATGCCAATTTTCGGTGGTACTGGTGCTTCAGGTGATGTGGAACACCCCGCCAGCACCAAAATGCCGGGCACAACAATAGAGGCAAGTTTCATATTCACTCCTGTTAAAAACGTTACACTGGAAGAGTACCCCGACTCCCCACCTATCTCCATGTTTTACTGACGAGTTTCAATCCCATGTCTACATTTTGACCCGGATAGCGTGTTTCATCTTTCCCTCCGATGTTCTATTATGCGGGCAATACAGGACTTATCAGCATTCTGGAGTATTTGCCTCTCATGTCAGACATGATCCTTGCCCGAGTCTCACAATCATTAGCCACAGAGCAGTCTGTTGAGAGTCTGGTTCGGCAACTTCTGGAGATGCTGGAGGTAGTGACTGAGATGGAGTCGACCTATCTTACTAAGGTCGATTTAGATGCGCGTCTGCAGCATATTCTGTATGCGCGTAATAGTAAGCAAATGCAGATCCCCGAAGGGCTGTCGGTGCCGTGGGATGAGACACTCTGCAAGCGCGCAATAGACGCAAACTGTCTGTATAGCGATAACGTTCCCGCGCGCTGGCCAGAATGTACCGCCGCACGCGCGCTGGAGATCACAACCTTTCTGAGTACTCCTGTCCACCTGCCCGATGGCACGTTCTATGGCACCCTCTGCGCCACCAGTCGTCAGCAACAACCGCTTAGTGAACGAGGTGAACAGGTACTGCATCTGTTCGCGGGCCTGATAGCGCAGTCTATTCAGAAAGAATCGCTGGTTGCTCAATTACGTGAAGCGAATGCTGCGCTGATCGCCCACTCCTACACTGACGTTCTGACCGGGCTACCTAACCGTCGGGCAATCTTTGAAAATATCGAAACCCTCTTCTCGCTGGCACGCCACCTGAGGCACAAAATTATTGTCGCCTATATTGATTTAGATGATTTCAAACTGATCAACGATCGTTTTGGGCACGAAGTCGGTGACCAGTTTTTGATCCAAATTGGCCAGCGTTTACGCCGTGGATGCAGTGAGAATGATATTCTTGGTCGTCTGGGCGGTGACGAATTTTTAGTCGCCAGCCTGTCAGGGGGAATCGAAATGTCGCCGTGTGTTCGTTTGCAAAGCGTGAAAAACCACTTACAGCAGCTAATTTGCGGTGACTATGACCTTGGTGATATCTGTCTGTATTATCCGGGAGCCAGTCTGGGAGTTGTAGAAATTGACCCGCTGGAGACAGACGTCAACTGTGCACTTCATCTTGCAGACAGTGCGATGTATCAGGATAAGAAACGCCAGGATAAAACCGCTTTTGTCGTACATTAAGCCCTGTTATGCTTAATCGTCTTTAAATTATTCTGGCAGATAAGCGTATGCGACTCGGTATTATTTTCCCCGTTATTATTTTCATTTCCGCTGTCGTTTTCCTGTCCTGGTTCTTTATTGGCGGCTACGCCTCACCAGGAGCATAACGATGAAAAAAACAACGCTTATTATGATTGGCGTGGCCATTATTGTCGTGCTGGGAACGGAACTGGGCTGGTGGTAATCTGAGAAAAAGGCCACTTATCAGTGGCCTTTATTGTCAGTATGTTTGCTTAGCTTTTGATTTTTCTGTAGATAAACAACACCACAATCGCACCAATAACGGCTACGACGAAACTGCCAAAGTTGAACCCATCGACTTTACCAAAACCAAAGAAGGTACTGATCCAACCGCCCACTACCGCACCAACAACCCCTAAGATAATGGTCATAAAGAATCCGCCGCCATCTTTACCCGGCATAATCCATTTTGCCAAAATCCCCGCGATAAGACCGAAAATCACCCATGAAATAATGCCCATAATATCCCTCGCTTATGTTTTTAAGTTAACGATTCACTCGTTGTATACTCGTTGTATAAAAGCATAGCATAGCGCTGAAAAATTAAAATTTGTGATCAATATCACCTGTTATTTTCATCTTTTTCTGATCTTTCATAAGGTTAAACCATTCGATAGCGGCATTTGCCCTGACGTAGCTCGTCATTAATGTCGAATCGTCAGTCATTCAGGTCTACTGACTCCCCCTCAGCCCCTGCCATTGCTGGGTTTCCACTTCTGGCACACTTTATGCTTAAACAGCCTGTCACTATGACAAATCGTAGTCCGCGATGCGTATCGCGTGGCTCCGTTTACAATTCGCGCTATTTCAGCATTTAACAGGTCTGTTATTGATGAAAAAAATCACCAGTGTATGCCCTTACTGTGGGGCCGGGTGCAAGCTCAAGCTTGTTGTTGAAAATAACAAAATCATCCGCGCCGAAGCCGCAGAGGGTGTAACGAACCAAAATCAGTTATGCCTGAAAGGCTACTATGGCTGGGACTTTCTTAACGACACTCGCCTTCTTACTCCCCGTCTGACGCGTCCGATGATCCGTTATGAAAAAGGTGGGAAATTCACTCCCGTTAGCTGGGATGAAGCCATTCGTTACACCGCAAAACGCTTATCCGATATCAAAAATACCTATGGTCCTCGCGCCATCATGACCACCGGATCTTCACGTGGAACAGGGAATGAGACCAACTACGTGATGCAAAAATTCGCGCGTGGTGTTCTCCATACCAATAATGTCGATTGCTGCGCCCGTGTCTGCCATGGCCCTTCCGTTGCCGGGTTACAGGAAACGTTAGGCAATGGCGCCATGAGTAATTCCATCAGCGACATTGAAAACTCAAAATGCCTGCTGATCTTTGGTTACAACTGTGCCGACTCGCACCCGATTGTGGCTCGCCGGGTGATCAAAGCTCGCCAGAACGGGGCAAAAATCATTGTCTGCGATCCCCGCCGCATTGAAACTGCCCGAATTGCAGACCAGCATCTGCAGTTGAAAAACGGTTGTAACATGGCACTGGTCAACGCGTTTGGCCATGTGCTTATCGAAGAGCAACTTTACGATCGCGAATATGTGCAAAAACATGCCGAAGGCCTGGAAACATACTGGGAAACCGTCAAGGATTACGCGCCTGAAGCCGTTGAACATTTAACGGGTGTTCCCGCACAGCAGGTTCGTCAGGCGATGCGTACTTTTGCCGCAGCGCCCTCGGCAACTGTGATGTGGGGAATGGGCGTCACCCAATTTGGTCAGGCCGTTGACGTGGTTCGTGGCTTGTCGAGCCTGGCGTTGCTGACCGGCAACCTGGGACGCCCTAACGTCGGCGTTGGGCCGGTGCGTGGGCAAAATAACGTACAGGGCGCGTGCGATATGGGGGTGCTGCCTAACCAGTTCCCAGGGTATCAGGACGTGACCGATTTCACCGTCAGGGAGAAATTCGCCAACGCCTGGGGGATTGACGTTAATCAGATGGATGACAAGGTTGGGACGCGCATCACCGAAGTTCCGCATCTGGCTATCGAAGGCAAAATTAAAGCCTACTACATCATGGGGGAAGATCCGTTGCAAACCGAGGCCGATTTAGGTCTGGTCCGCGAAGGGTTTAACGCGCTCGATTTTATTGTCGTGCAGGATATCTTCATGACCAAGACAGCGGAAATGGCCGACGTCCTCCTGCCGGCCACCTCCTGGGGCGAACACGGCGGAGTCTTTACCTGCGCCGACCGCGGATTCCAGCGGTTTGAACAGGCGATTGAACCTACGGGGGATGTCAAACGCGACTGGGAAATCATCAGTCTGCTGGCCACCGCAATGGGCTATCCGATGCAGTATCAAAGTAACCAGCAAATCTGGGATGAGATGCGCGAGCTATGCCCGCTCTTCTACGGCGTGACTTACGAAAAAATGGGTGATATGGGTCATGTACAGTGGCCATGCCCGGAACTCGATCACCCAGGTACGCCGTATCTGTATGCACACAGCCAGTTTGATACCGCCAATGGCAAAGGTAAATTGTTTGCCGCACAGTGGCGTGCTCCTGCAGAAGTACCTGATGAAAAGTACCCAATGGTATTATGCACTGTGCGCGAAGTCGGCCACTATTCGTGCCGCTCGATGACCGGCAACTGCGCAGCATTGCAGGCCCTGGCCGATGAGCCTGGGTATGTGCAAATCAATACCCATGATGCAGAAAAATTAGGTATTCGCCATCGTGACCTGGTATGGGTCAGTTCGCGTCGTGGCAAGGTTATCAGTCGGGCTGATGTCTCTGAACGCATCAACACCGGAACGGTGTATATGACCTATCAATGGTGGATTGGCGCGTGTAATGAGTTGACCCAGGATAATCTGGACCCCATCTCGAAGACCCCGGAAACCAAATATTGTGCCGTCAATATTGAGCACATTAGCGATCAAGGATGGGCAGAGAAGTATGCCGCACAAACGTATAGCGACATGAAATCACGCCTGTGCGAGGCCATTGAGTAAGTCACCGCCCAGGCCGCCTGAGTCTGACTTCCCAGACTCAGGCTTTTTCTCGTTATTTCGCCAGCTGTGGTTCACTAAAGCGAATGGCAGCTGATTCCACCTGCTTATCCCGCTGCATAAAACCGAGGTTCATCAGAAACAATCCCGCCATAAACGGGAGTTCATACAGCTCTTCAATGAGATCGCCGTACTGCGCATTGTGCAAAAAGATAGGGGCCAGCAGACGATGATGCTCTACCGTATCGGAGATCAAAAATGCACAGGTGGTGATCGCTAACAGCCATAGCGGCAGCGGTTCATTGCGTAAGCGACGGGCAATATCCTGGCGTAAGTGTTTTGATATCAGGACAGGCAAAATAATCATTGCAATCAATACCACTGAGATAGCTCTGAACAGAAGTTTAGGGTGCTCCGGAAAATAATCACGGCCCCAACTGGTACTGCGACCCAGCAACACCAACCACCACACAGCCGCCCAAAGCCAAAATTGTTTCTCGCCTTCCGGACGTGATAAAGGCCGGATGTAGCTGAGAGTAAAAAGCGCACCAAACAGCAGCCATAATGCCTGGCCATTCTCAATCCATCTGACGACAGTACCGTTGAGCAAAGGTAGATTCCAGTTCGCAGTGAACGGGATCGCTACGATGACCAGCCCAAGAATGAAAATGGGTAATGTTAGTCGGGTATTCAGTTTCATAAGCGAGGTTCTGTATTGTGACTGTTTCACGATCATAACCCCTGTGAATGATCCAACATTAGCAATCAATGCGGATTTCTTAAGGTATTCTTAAGAAATCTTTTCCCGGATATTTCCAGGTTTAACACGGATAAAAAAACCGCACTGCGCCATCAAAACGCAGTGCGGTTTATAAATCAAAAACGAAAATATTCAATCAGAGGCAGAGGCTAACATCTACCAGCCGCAGACTTCGTGCTCATTCTCGGTATCGTATGAACGAACCGTATTGACCAGATCTTTAACCACTTCAGCGGCGACATCCGGAATCAACAGCGACATCGGCGTTTCAGTTTCATAATCGACAGACACGCCATTGCTGTTATTGGTGACTGTAACGGTGTAGGTTGCTTTACCCATGATTTACTCCTTGCCGGTACGCACAACTTTTCGTTGATTTGCGCTCTCCATCAACACTTCGGGCGCCACGAAAAAGTCGATATTAAAGTAGGTATCGTCGGTCATTACTTCGATGTTATGCCATTTCTCCGGTGGAAAAACGCCGAACTGACCGGCTTCGATAATCATCACCTCTTCTGGCTCCGGGCTGTGTTCATCTGCAAATCCGAGATATTTGACCGCCCCCTGCATCACAGAAAGTCGAGGATAAACCCCGGCACGGGTACCCTTATCAAGGTGGCGTTCGAAAATTCCGGCAGGTGCAGTTTCTTTATTCCAGAACGGCGTTGAGCGTGTATGAATATGATTCTGTGGAATTTGAAGCATTTTTCTTCCCTTTTCCAGTCGACAACCAGCGAGTCTTATTGAATCGCTGCTGTGAACAGGGTACGCTTCAAAATATATATTTAAAATACCATTTATTGGTTATAACAATCCCATTTTTCAATGAAGGGAACAGCTTAATACTGAAAGCCCGCCGTCAACAGCGGGCCAATAGCGTTACGACTGAAGCGTCGCCAGACGTGCGGCAAAACCGACAAAGATCAAGCCAATGAGGGAATTCCCAACTTTAGCCAGTTTTTTCTTCGTACGAATATACTGTGTCACAAACGCACCGGAGAAAATAAGGAAGCTCAGATAGAAAAAGCTCACTATTTCAAGCGTCATCGCCAAAATAAAGAACGACAACCCTGAGTGAGTCGCGTTGACATCAATAAACTGTACGAAGAACGATACATAAAACAGAATGGCTTTAGGATTCGTCAGACTCAAAATTAATGCACGTTTGAAAATCGCACCAAACGGAACTTCTTCTGGCGCAGCGTCGCTGGCTTTCGATTTCAGTGTGGCATACAGGATCTTCGCACCGAGATACAGCAGATAAAACGCGCCGAGATAACGAACAATATTGAACAATACGGGTGTTGTTTTGATTAGCGCAGCTACGCCAGCATAGGCCAGAAACATCAATACGGCATCACCGATAAACACACCGCTTGCTGCCAAATAACCACCCTTCACTCCACGACCGACGCTGTTCTTCAGCACAAATATCGTATTTGGCCCCGGTACCAGCACGATAAAAATAGCACCCACCAGATACGTCCAGTAATTCAGAACTCCATACTCTGCGAACACGTTAACCTCTTCCTGAAAAAACACATGCACTTGCTGCGAGACAATATGCTAACGAATGCGCCAGGGGATGGAAAGAGAAGCTTTAGAATATAGCATTCTGTTTCAGTCCGATTGCAACATCATTATTCGTTCCAGATTTGCAACGATGAAACCCACTTTTGCGCCTACCCAATGCCCCGTTTAGCCACTAATGTTTATCAGTAGATTCAGCCCGCAAGGCCCCCTCTCATCACATGGAGAAAGAAAAATGACTATTGCTTATAAACGTCTTGATAAAGATCAGGCTGCCGTACTACTGGTCGATCACCAAACGGGTTTACTTTCGCTGGTCCGTGACATCGATCCAGACAAGTTTAAAAACAACGTTCTGGCATTAGGCGATCTGGCGAAATATTTCAAACTCCCGACGATTCTGACTACCAGCTTTGAAACGGGTCCTAACGGTCCATTGGTTCCTGAGCTGAAAGAACTGTTCCCGGATGCCCCTTACATCGCACGTCCTGGCCAGATTAATGCCTGGGATAACGAAGATTTTGTTAACGCGATCAAAGCGACAGGCAAAAAGCAGCTAATTATTGCCGGGGTGGTGACCGAAGTCTGCGTCGCATTCCCTGCGCTTTCTGCCATTGAAGCCGGTTTCGACGTGTTTGTGGTCACTGATGCATCCGGTACGTTTAATCCGCTGACCCGTGATTCCGCGTGGAATCGTATGTCATCTGCCGGCGTACAATTAATGACGTGGTTCGGTCTGGCCTGCGAATTACACCGTGACTGGCGCAACGATATTGAAGGGCTGGGAACGTTGTTCTCCAACCATATTCCTGACTATCGCAACCTGATGACCAGCTACAACACGCTGACATCCGGGAAATAATGTTCCTGTCAGTGTAATACACAAAAACCCGCCAACATCGGCGGGTTTTTGTGAACAGTTTCAGTCGGGATTAATGGTGCAGCATTTCATCCACCACCTCTTCTCCCTTGAGCTGATAAGGGTAATAGGTTGGCCAGTTATCCATCTCTTCAAGCAAGGCAGCCTGCGAGGTATTACCCATAAAGATATGGAAGTGGCTCGATTTACGTGGCGCAATAATGTGATCGCTGAATTGCACGTATTTCGGCGCGTCGCTGCCAGCGTCTTTACACTCGAACAGATAACGCACACCTTTCTTGCCTGACGTATAGTTCAAAATTTTATATCCGGCATAATCATACTTACACGATGCCACCTTTTTACCGGTATGAAACTCCATTACGCCGTTTTCAATACCAATAGTGTCAACATCGGTCGCGTAGCCCTTGCGGTAATAGGCTTTAACCTGCTCTGCCGTTTTGCTCTTGTCTTTCTCCGCTTTCTTTTTGAATACCGGATCCAGTTCGCCACTCACCAGATATGGATAGACAGACTGCCACATGCCATCCCAGTCGGCGAGCGTACGGTTCTGCACATTTTTGTCATCAAAAACGCCTTCTGCCGCCTTTTGTTCTATTTCGGTCATTGGTGCACCATGGGAATGGTGACCATGCGCCAGTACCTGGCTACTAACAAAAAGCATCCCCAGAACGACTGCCAATTTTTCCAAATGCATAGCCAAAATTTCACCCTCAAATCATTTGCGAGTGAAATGTTATAATATAACGTATCAATTAAATCAATAGACCAGCTGCAAGCCCTTGTCTCATTTCACGCTACAATGAGCTTGCTGGAACAAAGCTGATCAAGCAATGCCTGCTGATGGCTGATAATCAGCATAGCCAATGGCCGACGCTGACATTCTTCAAGCAGCAGCGCCCAGATATCCCTTTGAATGGAAGGATCGAGCTGGGCGGTAATTTCATCGGCAATCAGAAAACGCGTACGCGGGTCGAGCGCCCGCAGTATGGCAATTCGCGCCAGCTCACCGCCCGAAAGTTGTCCGGGACGACGCGTTAGCCACTCCGGCTTAATATGCAGTCGGGCAAGCGTTTCTGCATCTGGCCGCCATGCATCATGAACCGCATCACCGGTACTCCGTCTGGGGTTAAAGGTTAATTCCGGATGCTGCGGTACAAGCTGCACCGGGCAATATTGATGGCGCGGCAACGGTTGGTCATCAACCAGAACGTCGCCGGACGTCGGCTTTTGCCACCCCGCAAGCACACGTCCCAGCGTTGTTTTTCCGGTTCCACTGGGTGCGCAAATCCCAATGCGCTCCCCTGGTGACAACGAGAACGAGAGATTTTGCCACAGTATTTTACCTCCCTGACGAATGAACACATCACGACAGCACAGCATACCGCTCTCCAAAAAGTTGATTTCTTTCGGGCAGTGCTCGCCATTGCCGTTTTAGATGTTCACTAATTTCACCGCGTAAAAGCTGTTCCCGGCTGACATTATCCGACACCGTTCCTTGATGCAGCGCGACAATGCGATCTGCGTGACGTGCAGCCAGAGTGAGATCATGTGTCACCCATAAAACGCCCGCGCCCCGCTCACACAGGCCGCGTAGCTGTTCCAGCAGTTGATTTGCCAGAGGCGCATCAAGCCAGGCGGTAATCTCATCAGCAAGAATATAACGAGCCTGGCTGAGTGCGGCATGACACGCCAGAATGCGTTTGGCCATTCCTCCCGAAAGCTGACGCGGGAAAGCCTCTAACACGGTGGTTTCCAGATGATGACGTTCGAGCAAGTGTTCAATTTGCCCTGCATTCCACGCCTGACCAGAAAGCTGGCTGGCTCTTCGTAAATGCTTTTCAATAGACAGCAGCGGATTCAGCGCCTGCACACCTTGCGGAACATAACTAAACGTACTGCCACGGCATGCCCTGATGTCATTGTTATCCAGCATTTTCCCATTAAGGGTGATATTGCCATGAAAGCGCAAATTTTCCGGCAACAGATCGAGTAAGCATTGCAGCAGCAGGCTCTTACCCTCACCACTGCCCCCCACTAACGCCACCATCTGGCCCGGCGCAACATCAAAAGAGACATCCTGCAGCAACGAGGACCATTTTTTTGCGCCGTACCAGCGATAACGCGCCACTTCCAGCGAAATCTGCCGCAAACTCAACATGCATCACCTCTCAACCATAAACGATGTACCGCCCGGGCAAGTTGATCAAATAGCATCACAAGGAGAAATAGCATCAGCCCTGGAAACAGCACCAGCCACCAGTCGCCATGACTGATAAACCGCAGCGCATCTGCCAGCAACAGTCCCAGCGAAGGTTCGTGGGGTGCCAGCCCGAAGCCAAGGAAACTTAACGCTGCACTGTGCAATACCGCATGAGGGAACATCAGCAACGTTCCCGTTAACCACTGGGGCAATAGCGCAGGTAAATAGTGATGCCGCCAGCAGTAAAAGTGGCCATGCCCCAGTCGCCAGGTGAGTGTCAGGTAATCACTGTGGGCAACGCGTTCCGCTTCAGCACGTAAAATCAATGCCAGCCGCGGCCAGTGTGTGAGCGCAACCGCCATAATCACCCCGCTTTTCCCGCCGCCCAAGGTAAAACAGATCAAAATCAGCAGCAGAAGGTGCGGCATGGACAACATCGCATCGGTGATCAGACGCATGACGACATCCAGGCGTGGGTGCAGACGGGAAATCGCCGCCATCAGCAACGCAATGAATCCGCTGCACAGCGCCGCGCCAATACCGATTTGCAGGCTGGTTAGCGCCCCCTGAAAGCAACGAACCCACAGGTCGCGCCCCAGATTGTCGGTACCAAACCAGTACAGCGCATCAGGCGGAAGATGACGCACAAGAAGATTCACGTTCAACGGATTATCCAGCATAGCTGCGCCATATACTGCAATAAATAACAGGCCGCTCACGGATAGCAGAAGACGAACAAGCGTCGGCGTCGGGTTATAGAGCATCAGGTCGCTCCAGCGCGCGATTCAGAACATGGACAAACCAGGCAGAGAGAGAGTTACCAATAAACACCAGCACGGTACTGAACAAGACAATCCCCATCAGTAACGGCAGGTCACCGCGTAATCCGGCATCGATGGTAGCCTGCCCCAGCCCCGGATAGGCAAAAACTTTCTCAGCCAGCAACGCACCGCCCAACAGTTCGCCCAACGAGGCAAACTGTAGACATAGCGCTGGCGTGATGGCGTGTCGCAGAACCTGGTGACGCAACAGCGACCACCCCTTGTCACCCTGCGAACGCGCAAAACGAACAAATTCGCTTTTCATCACGCTGGCGATACTTTCCCGCGTGTGCAACGTAATTTGCCCCAGCCCCAGCAGGCTAAGTGCGCAAACAGGGAGAACCAAATGGCGTAGACGTTCAGTCAGCGTTGCCATATCGCTGTTATTTCCCGGTTCCCACGCACAACAGACCGGGAACAGCGGCCAGCGTACCGCAAATACTGCCAACAGCAGCATGCCAATCCAAAAGGTCGGTAAGGAAGAAAGCAGATAGCTAAGTCGGCAGATGGCTTTATCCGGCCAACGGTTCAGGTAGCGGCCGGCAACAAACCCCATTGTCGTTCCCAATAAACCGGAAACCAGCCACGCACCGCTCAGCAGCGCAAACGAGGTCGCAAACCGCTCCTTAATCACGCTGGCAACAGGGGCATTAAACAACATCGAGTAACCAAGGTCGCCCTGTAGCACGCGTAAGAACCAGTGGAAAAAACGCTCCCACAGGGGTTGATCCAGGCCCCAACGAGCAGCAATACGTGCATATTGCTCCGGCGGAACATGCAGCAAATCGTTGCCAATATAGGCCCGGATTGGATCGACCGGCGAAAAGCTGAGCAAGATGAAAGTGCCAGCCGCGACCAGCACTAACAACACTATCAGCCGTAATACATGGCCTAAAACAGACTTCATCAACGGCAGGTCCAGGTCCATTCGTCCAGATTATTGAGCAGTGACCAGCTACCGTGAATTTCCGGTGCACCTTTGCCCAGATCGATGCACGGATTCGCCAGATAGGTGTGCTGAATATTCAGCAGCCATGCCCATGCGGCATCCCCTTGTACGCCTGCGCCTTGTTTACCATCCCACTCAACCTGTTGCCAGAAAGGCAACGCTTTTTGCCAGTCTGGTGCATCAATGGCCTGCTTGAGATGTTGCTCGACCACCGGATTGCTGTAGTAGCCCGGGTTGTAATACTCCACACCCGCCGCCTGCCCGCTGTAGTGATGGAAAAGCTCCATCGGATCCAGGCTCCCCCAGCCGAACAACGTAGGATTAGCATGCATATGACGTTCAACGGTTTCCCAGCTACCCGACTGCAGCGAAATCTGAATACCCACTGGCTCCAGCATCGCACGTACGGCCTCGGCTAAATCCCGGCGCGTACTGTCGCCGCTGGCGTACCACAACGTCAGACGCGCCTCTTTACCGTCTTTCACCCGTACGCCGTCTTTGCCCACTTTCCAGCCGGCCTGATCCAGAATCGTCCGGGCTTTTTCAGCGTCGCCATCTTTGAATGCCACCGAAGTCCCCTGCCATGGCAACCCCTGAACCGCGCTATACGCGGGGATCGCATGCCCCTCCATAACCTGCCCGGCAAGCTGCTTACGGTCAATGGCGTAATTGATCGCACGCCTGATAGCAATATCGGCTGTAATATCGTTCCCAACCGGATAACCATTAGCATCTTTCTTCCCAGCCGGAACCATTGGGAAAACAATACCGCGGTTTTCTACACTGTCGCGAACCCACAGTTTTAAATTCTGCTGTGCGGGCGCCACCGCCATCGACGGCGCAATACGTACCAGTCCCAGTTGGCCACTACGCGCTGCGGCGTATGCGTTATCCTCATCGAGGAATACAAACACAAGCCGGTTGAAATCATTCTTCTTACCGGCATACCACGGGTTTGCTTCCACGATCAGTTGCTGCCCAGGTTGAAAGCTCACCAGGCGGTAAGGACCTGCGCCAATCGGATTTTTGGCAAATGTTTTTTCGTCATACTGTTTTGCCGGAACAATGCCTAACGAACCGAGCACGTTCACAAAAGTGCTCTGCGGATGGCTAAGCGTAATTTCTGCCGTGCGGTTGTCTATCACGCGGGCATGGGTGAAATTCCCCATGTCAATTTTCCCACCACTTTTTGCGGCTTTGTTATAGGTGAAGACCACATCTTCAGCCGTTAGCGGCGAACCATCAGAGAATTTGAGATCGGGCTTAAGCGTCAGCGTCCAGGTTTTGCCGTCGGCACTGGTCACCACTTTTTCCGTCAGCAGGTTTCCCCAGCTCATATCCGCATTTTGCTTTAACACAGGTGCATGCAACAACAGATAGCTGCCATGACTCCAGCCCAACATTGGGTCAAATCCCTCCGTCGGCTCGGGCCCAATGGCCAGTTTTAACGTCTGGCCTTCGTCTGCATTTTGCGCAGCGAGGAGTGGTGAGGTTAATGCGAGAGTCAGTGCGCACGTCAGCAGTGCCAGCTTGCCTTTAATCATTCTCTTATCCAGATTTACGTTATTTTTATCGCGTTTAACGAACAATTTACGTTAGACGGTCTCCTGGGAAAGGGATTATGGCGGACAGTAATGTCGAAAAAAATGATGCAGCGCAGAAAAGTATGACGATTTTTAAAAAACATCATACGACTTTCTAATACCCAGTACTTTCACCTCTCACTTCGCTGAAGTGGCTAAGCAAAATCACCGTATTTACTCGCCTTTATATTAAATAAGAAGCAATAGTTGCAGGAAAAACTATTCACCAGCTTCGGTTTTTACCTACCTCAAATTCATGACAATTTATGTATCTTTATTAAAGAAAGACACAGTAAGTGACAAGTTATGTAAATATATAATGATAATTATTTGTATTATCATTTTCATCAATTATCTTACTGCCTTTGAATTTTTAACAAAGGAAGTTTGACTATGCGTTTAAAACCTGTTGCCTCTGTCGTTCTGTCCTGTATAGGGTTTACCAGCCCCTTTGTCTTCGCTGAAGACGTGATGGTAGTAACCGCTTCTGGTTACGAAAAAAAGATCACCAATGCGGCTGCCAGCGTTTCCGTTATTTCACAGCAAGAGTTACAAACCAATAAATATAACGATTTAGGTGAAGCTCTGCGTTCTGTGGAAGGTGTAGATGTCGAAAGTAGCACGGGTAAAACCGGCGGTCTGGAAATTAGCATCCGTGGTATGCCCGCCAGCTATACCCTGCTCTTGATTGACGGTATCCGTCAAAATGGAAGCAGCGACGTGACACCGAACGGCTTTTCAGCCATGAACACCAGCTTTATGCCTCCACTGGCGGCAATCGACCATATTGAAGTGATCCGCGGTCCGATGTCGACGTTATACGGTTCCGATGCCATTGGCGGCGTCGTCAATATCATCACCAAAAAGAGCACCGATAAATGGAGCACGTCCATTAATACCGGCGTTAACCTGCAAGAAAGTAATAAATGGGGTAACAGCACTGTCGCCAACTTCTGGTCAAGCGGCCCATTGATCGCCGGTGTACTGGATATGCAAGTTCGCGGCAGCACCACGCAGCGTCAAGGCTCCAGTGTCACTTCGCTGAGCGATACCTCTTCCACCCGCGTGCCGTATCCTACGGAATCTGAGAATTACAATATCGGCACTCGCCTGGACTGGAAAACCAGTGACAGCAATACGTTGTGGCTGGATCTCGATTCCGCCAGACAACGCTACGATAACGATGATGGACAGCTTGGCAATCTGACCGGCGGATATGATAAGACGCTGCGTTATGAGCGTAACAAAGTGACGCTCGGCCACGATACCGCATTAACATTTGGTACCTGGAAATCCTCTGTAGGCTGGAATGAAACCGAGAACAAAGGCCGCCAGTTGGTCTCCTCGGCACTGACACCAGAGAACGCGAGCCGGGCCGGCGACGCACGTGAACTGAAGAACACCAACGTTATTTTGGATTCCATGCTGCTGACGCCGTTAGGTGACTCGCACCTGTTGACTCTCGGGGGAGAATACTGGGATGCCCGCATGAAGGATGGTGTCGTGCTGGCCAATACCGGCGAGACATTCCACCAGAAAACATGGTCGGCCTATGCTGAAGATGAATGGCATATCCTCGATTCTCTGGCCTTAACCGTGGGGACTCGCTATGAACATAATGACGTCTTTGGTGGGCACCTCAGCCCACGTGCCTATATGGTCTGGGACGTATCCGATGAGTGGACCCTCAAAGGCGGCGTCACAACGGGTTATAAAGCGCCATCACTCAGCCAACTTCATAATGGCATCAGTGGCGTAACGGCACAGGGGACGGTCAATACCGTCGGGAACCCGAACCTTAAACCTGAAGAAAGTACCAGTTACGAAACCGGGCTTTACTATGAGAATGACGCTGGGCTGAACGCCAACGTCACGGGTTTCTATACTGAATACAAAAATAAAATCGTTTCGTATTCTATCGATGATAATACCAACAGCTACACCAACAGCGGTAAAGCAAGAACCGATGGTATCGAGTTTGCCAGTACATTCCCGCTATGGTCGGACTCGCTGAGTTTATCTCTCAACTACACCTATACCCAGAGCAAGCAAAAAGATGGCGAGAATAAAGGCGCGCCACTGAGTTATACCCCGAAACACATGGCGAACGCCCGTCTGAACTGGCAGGCAACGGAAGATATGAACGCCTGGCTGAGCGCTCGCTACCGCGGTAAGGCTCCACGCTATACGGAGAATTACGACAACCTCAGCGCCGTCCAAAAGGCGGTGTATGACGACAAAGGTGCAAATTTAAAAGCCTGGACCGTTCTGGACATGGGGATGTCTTATAAACTGACCAAAGAACTGACGCTGAATACGGCGGTGAACAACGTGCTGGATAAAGACTTTAGTGACGTCACGCTGTATCAGGTTGGCCGCAATAGTACTTATGCAGGCGACTACTATCAGACTGCACAATCCACGACCGGATACGTCAACCCGGGCCGTAACTACTGGGTATCCTTAAACTACCAGTTCTAGTTTTGCTTACCTCTGTTGGCCAGGCTATAACTGATAGCCTGGCCGCTATCAGCATGTATTCGTAAGCGGATTGTCAGTATTGCGCATACGTAAGGAGAGACAATGCCCTTTTCAACCACTGAGCGTCAGGCACTTCTGTCATTAAAAGGCGTTGGCCCCAAAGTCATCGAGCGGCTTGAGCAACTTGGTTTCCACTCGCTTGCCGATCTTAAAAACTCTACTGTCGACGATATTACCCAGCAAGCGGCGTCAATGGTCGGCTCGACATGCTGGAAAAACAGTCCGCAAGCGAAAACGGCAATTGCCAACGTCTTAGCGCTGGCAAGTACGTTGTCGTTACGCTGATTTAGCATATCGCCAGGGCACGAGGAACGGGCGTTATTTAACCGTTTCTGATTTTCCCATTGATACCCGGCTGCGGTTTACCAAACAGATACCCTTGCGCGAAATCGCAGCCCAAAGCCTGAAGGCTCGCCAGCTGTTCCTCTGTTTCGACACCTTCTGCAACAGCTTTCATATTCAGCGATTTCGCCATACCAGTAATAAGCCTGATGATATTAAGGGCGTCTTCCTGCGTAGATATCGAATGCACAAAGGACTTGTCTATTTTGATTTTATCGAAGGCAAGCCGACTCAGTCGCGAAAGAGAAGAGTATCCGGTACCAAAATCATCGATGGAGATTTTTACCCCCAGAGCTCTGAGCTTGTTAAGCGTATTCATCGGCGTATTGCTCTCCGTAAAGAGAGAGGATTCCGTCACTTCCAGCTCGAGACGGTCTGCCGGAAGTCCGGTTTCTTTCAGAATGGACAGCACGATTCCGGCAAAGGCCTTGCTGCTTAGCTGGACAGGTGAAACATTGACTGAAATTTTAACCGGTACGGTCCAGGACGCTGCTTCCCTGCATGCAATTTCAAGCACAGATTTTCCCATCTCGTTAATCATTCCTGTTTTTTCTGCAACAGGAATAAAACTATCCGGCGACAGAAGCCCTTTTAGAGGATGTATCCAACGAATAAGGGCTTCATAGCTGTAAATTTCCTGGCTGAAAGAATCGACAATAGGCTGATAATAAACCACGAATTCTTTATTCACTATGGCCATTGCCATATCATGCTCAAGAGTTCTGCTTTCTTGCAGCTTTTCTAACATCCGCTGTCGGAAGACTTTTATTTTACCCGAGCCTTCATTTTTCGCTTCATAAAGCGCCAGATCGGCAAATTTATAAAGATAGTCGGAACGGCGTTCAGTTTCAGAGATAACAATACCAACACAAGTGGTTATATTTATAATTGCGTTATAAATAGTGTAGGGTTGGTTGATAAAATCACATATTTTTTGGGCTCGGGAAACAGCATGACTCTCTGTCAGACCGCTCGAAAGAAAAGCAAACTCATCGCCGCCTAGACGATATAGCGTGTCGGAACCCTGGCTCATAGAAATCAAACGATGGGATATCTGACGTAATAACATATCACCGGCATCATGGCCATACGTATCATTTACCTCTTTGAATCGATCTAAATCGAACAACATCACCGTCACAGAGTCATTGTTTTTTTCTGCCATCTCGATGGTTTTATTTAAATCCCCCCAAAACAACTGGCGATTATTCATCTCGGTGAGAGAGTCGTGATAGACGTCATACTCCAGTTTTGCATTCTGGATCTGCAGTTTTTCTTTAGATTCCTGAAGTTCCTCAGCAAGGCACTTAACCTGGAGATGTGCTCTCAAAATGTTTCTGTTCTGAAAAAAAATCAGAACCCCCAGTATCGCACTCAATATTATAAGCAATACTGAAGTAGCTGAATAAATATAATACAGGGTTTGAATGTTAATATTTGTATTATTAATCGAGCTAACATCTTTATCTAACGCACCGGATGAAAGACGGGCTAGCGGTGCATCAAGCGCATGCATTTCTTTCAGGTATGCCTTGAGTTCTGAACGATTCATTTTCTCAAGATGAACATCCAGATAATTAAGCATTTTTTCAAGCTGTATAGCCAGTTCATAATGCGCTTGATTGCTCTCTATATAATGCCCTAAATCACCTTCCTTTATTAAATCGCTCTGGCTGAGCATAATATCGAGACGCAGGCGCACAGCATCGAGCGTCATCGTATCATCACTAATGTAGAGACCAAGCCACGATTCAAATCGGTAATATTCTGATACCATTTGAACAGCAGACCATGAGTCGGTGTAGTGAGTCAGTTTCTGTAGTTCTTGTTGTCTTTCGTGCACAAGAAAAGATATATATCCGGTAGATATAAAAAGGAAGAATATAATGCCAGCCAGTATTCTGTTCATGATGGTCCTCTGAACCCCTACTCAATTTTCATTGAGCTGACCTGCCATGCTGACCTTGAATAAAAAATCTGATTATTCAGTTCAGGAATGCTGTCATAGGGATACACGATGAATAGTGGGCCTTTATCACGGATGCGCATATATTCTCCGTTGATTTTTAGAGCAAGAATAACATTATATTTTTTGAAATCACTGAGTGGGATAACGGTGGTGTAGTCATTGAGCGCAGTGACTTTAACAACAGAACCTTTTGCCCCGACATAATCCATGAGCTTTTGCAGTGAGATACCCGTAAAGGTAGTGCGTCCATTATACCAGGGTGAGGAGGTCTGGAAACTTACCGTGCCCAGATTCTCGAGACTGGCGATATCAAAAATGGCTTTCCCGTCTTCATTGGTATTTTCTATATTACCGGACACTGTTAAAAGGACTTTACCGACAGGTTTGGAAAGTTCACCGGCCCAGACCTGGGTAGTGACGACAAAGCTTAACAACATGACAATTAACCGCATTCTAACCTCACCAATCTATCGAATGTAAGAGAATTATAATTTAGTTATTATGCTATTTACACATGCTGCCCAGCGATTATTGATACTGTAAGCCTCCCCATCTTTTAGCCCATTAAAATCAAAGAGTTAATCTAAATTTATTTTTTGACATTGCTTAAAAAAGGCCATTGCTGTTATTTGCGACACAGTAAATTTCGCTACCACCGTACAAAAAATAAGCTGCCTGTTTAAGTGGTAAAAATAAACACACATAAATATAAAGGTCTATTTTTTCAGGCAACAGCAGGATATTGTTTTTCCGGCAGAGGGTTTCACGCCTCTCATCGAATGAGTGCTGTGCAATGAATCACCAGAACCTGGTTTTGCAGCTCATCTATAAAAAATATGATTGCTTGTCGGGTCGAGATATCCTGGCAAGAACCGCGTCATTGAGCTTACAGACCAGACGTAAATATCAATTTGTGTTCGCCAACACTAATCACAAATACCATGAGGGTAAAAAATACAAATCTGGCGTAGAGCCCCGGCAGGTTTAAAGCGGTTTTAATCGCCACCGAATTCCATTTAAAAAAAACGGGAACCACCCGGTTCCCGTTCTCACACAACCCAGAATCTGGATTACATGTTTTCGATGATCGCGTCACCAAACTCTGAACATTTCAGCAGCTTAGCGCCGTCCATCAGACGTTCGAAATCGTAAGTGACGGTTTTCGCGTTAATCGCGCCTTCCATACCTTTAACAATCAGGTCAGCCGCTTCGACCCAACCCATGTGGCGCAGCATCATTTCTGCAGACAGGATGATGGAACCTGGGTTCACTTTATCCAGGCCTGCGTACTTCGGTGCAGTACCGTGGGTTGCTTCAAACAGCGCACATTCGTCACCAATGTTGGCACCCGGTGCGATACCAATACCACCAACCTGTGCTGCCAGCGCATCGGAGATGTAGTCACCGTTCAGGTTCATACACGCGATAACATCGTACTCAGCGGGACGCAGCAGGATCTGTTGCAGGAACGCATCGGCGATAACGTCCTTAACCACGATCTCTTTACCGGTTTTCGGGTTCTTGATTTTAACCCACGGACCGCCATCAATCAGTTCACCACCGAACTCTTCACGCGCCAACTGGTAACCCCAGTCTTTGAACGCGCCTTCGGTGAATTTCATAATGTTACCTTTATGAACCAGGGTAACAGAATCACGATCGTTAGCGATGGCGTACTCAATCGCTGCACGAACCAGACGCTTGGTTCCTTCTTCGGAACACGGCTTGATACCGATACCGCAATGTTCCGGGAAGCGGATTTTCTTCACGCCCATCTCTTCGCGCAGGAATTTAATCACTTTCTCAGCATCAGCGGAGTCAGCTTTCCACTCAATCCCCGCATAGATATCTTCTGAGTTTTCACGGAAGATGACCATGTCGGTCAGTTCTGGGTGTTTAACCGGGCTAGGTGTACCCTGGTAATAACGCACCGGACGCAGGCAGACATACAGGTCAAGTTCCTGACGCAGGGCAACGTTCAGAGAGCGAATACCGCCGCCAACTGGAGTGGTCAGTGGGCCTTTGATGGCAACACGATATTCACGGATAAGATCAAGGGTTTCAGCAGGCAGCCAGACGTCCTGGCCATAAACCTGAGTGGATTTCTCACCGGTGTAGATTTCCATCCAGGAGATTTTACGCTCGCCTTTATAGGCTTTCTCGACAGCAGCATCGACAACTTTGATCATCGGTGGGGTTACATCAACGCCGATACCGTCGCCTTCAATGAACGGGATAATCGGATTTTCAGGAACGTTGAGTTTGCCGTTTTGCAGGGTGATCTTCTTACCTTCCGCCGGAACAACTACTTTGCTTTCCATTCACCTCTCCTTCGAGCGCTTCTGGTTCTGCTCGTCTGTCATCGCGCTGCATGTGCGTTTGCGTCCTGCTGCACGAATGCGTTAGAGCAATTTTTTGTTAATGTTTTGTAATGAGCATGTCAATACTACCCTAATGTTTGCCGCCATGAAAGACACTCGTTCTTAGGCTATAATGCGGCAATTGATATAATCTGAAAATACCATGCAAAAAACTTCTTTTAGAAATCACCGGGTTGAGCGATTCAGCTCACGACAAGTCACCAGGCAGCGTAAAGAAAACCAGCCAAAACGCGTGGTTTTGTTCAATAAACCCTACGATGTTTTGCCGCAATTTACGGACGAGGCAGGCAGAAGCACGTTAAAAGATTTTATTCCCGTGCCGGGAATCTATGCTGCGGGCCGACTCGACCGGGACAGTGAAGGGCTTTTGGTGCTGACCAATGACGGTGCACTGCAGGCCCGTTTAACACAACCCGGAAAGCGCACCGGGAAAATTTATTACGTGCAGGTTGAAGGCGAGCCAACTGCAGAAGCGCTGGATGCGCTACGCACAGGCGTAACGCTTAACGATGGCCCCACGCTGCCCGCAGGCGTTGAAGTGGTAGAAGAGCCTGCATGGCTGTGGCCGAGAAACCCGCCCATTCGGGAGCGGAAAAATATCCCCACCACCTGGCTGAAAGTGACCTTATATGAAGGCCGCAACCGCCAGGTTCGCCGCATGACAGCCCACGTTGGATTCCCGACGCTGCGTCTCATTCGCTACGCCATGGGGGATTACACACTGGATAATCTCGCCAATGGTCAATGGCGGGATGTAACTAACTGAATAAGGAACAGGTATGTTCAAACCGCACGTCACGGTCGCCTGCATTGTGCATGCAGAAGATAAGTTTTTGGTCGTTGAGGAAACAATCAATGGCAAAGCCTTGTGGAATCAACCAGCAGGACATCTGGAAGCGGATGAGACGTTAGTGCAGGCCGCCGCGCGCGAGCTCTGGGAAGAGACAGGTATCCACGCACAGCCACAGCATTTCATTCGAATGCATCAATGGATTGCGCCGGATAAAACGCCCTTTTTACGTTTTCTGTTTTCTATCGAGCTTGCCAATATGTGCGCTACCGAACCTCATGACAGCGATATAGATTGCTGTCACTGGGTCAGCGCAAAAGAGGTTCTCTGCGCGCCAAACCTGCGCTCACCGCTGGTTGCGGAGAGCATTCGCTGCTACCAGAGCGGACAACGCTACCCGCTGGCGATGATCGGTGAATTTAACTGGCCGTTTACAGAGGGTGTCAAGTAAGGGGCTGCGTGCTAGAATATGCCGCCTTGAAGTTCAATGTCGTGAGTATTCCTATGTCTGAAAGCCCAAAAAAAGTGATCGTCGGCATGTCCGGCGGTGTCGATTCCTCCGTTTCTGCCTGGCTGTTGCAACAACAGGGTTATCAGGTAGAAGGCCTGTTCATGAAGAACTGGGAAGAGGACGATGGCGAGGAATATTGCACAGCAGCCGCCGACCTTGCGGATGCTCAGGCTGTCTGTGACAAACTCGGCATTGAGCTGCATACCGTCAACTTTGCCGCAGAATATTGGGACAACGTCTTTGAACTGTTCCTTGAAGAGTACAAAGCGGGCCGTACGCCGAACCCGGATATTCTGTGCAACAAAGAAATTAAATTTAAAGCCTTCCTCGAATTTGCCGCTGAAGATTTAGGTGCCGATTACATCGCCACCGGTCACTACGTGCGTCGCGCGGATGTCGACGGTAAAAGTCGACTGCTGCGTGGGCTTGATGGCAATAAAGACCAAAGCTATTTCCTCTATACCCTCGGCCATGAGCAAATTGCGCAAAGCCTGTTCCCGGTTGGCGAACTGGAAAAACCGCAGGTACGTAAAATTGCCGAAGATCTGGGTCTGGTTACTGCGAAGAAAAAAGACTCCACCGGCATCTGCTTCATCGGTGAACGTAAGTTCCGTGAGTTCCTCGGTCGTTACCTGCCGGCACAACCCGGCAAGATCATTACCGTTGACGGTGAAGAAATTGGCCAGCATCAGGGGCTGATGTATCACACCCTGGGTCAGCGTAAAGGTCTGGGTATTGGCGGAACAAAAGAAGGTACCGAAGATCCATGGTATGTGGTGGATAAAGACGTTGAGAACAACATTCTGGTTGTCGCTCAGGGTCATGAACACCCGCGCCTGATGTCCGTTGGCCTGATTGCACAGCAATTACACTGGGTCGACCGTCAACCGTTCACCGGCACCATGCGCTGCACGGTGAAAACCCGCTATCGTCAGACCGACATTCCGTGCACCGTTAAGGCACTGGATGCCGAGCGTATTGAAGTCATTTTCGATGAACCCGTCGCGGCGGTAACGCCGGGTCAGTCGGCGGTCTTTTACAATGGCGAAGTGTGCCTCGGCGGCGGCATTATCGAACAACGATTGCCTCTGCCGGTATAATTATTTACACATTTGATACAAGGAAGCAGTGAACGTGGCAAAGAATTATTATGACATCACCCTCGCCCTGGCAGGCATTTGTCAGTCGGCACGCCTGGTGCAAGAACTGGCGCACCAGGGGCATTGTGATGCCGATGCATTACACGTTTCACTGAACAGCGTCATTGACATGAATCCCAGCTCTACGCTGGGCGTGTTTGGCGGCAGCGAGGCCAACCTGCGTCTCGGTCTGGAAACGATGCTCGGCGTGCTCAACGCCAGCAGCCGTCAGGGGCTGAACGCGGAACTTACCCGCTATACATTAAGCCTGATGGTACTGGAGCGTAAGCTTTCAGCCGCCAAAGGCGCCATGGACACGCTGGGAGACCGTATCAACGGCTTGCAGCGCCAACTGGACCATTTTGATTTGCAGTCAGAAACACTGATGAGTGCGATGGCCGGCATTTATGTTGACGTCATCAGCCCACTCGGCCCGCGTATTCAGGTCACTGGCTCCCCGGCTATCCTGCAGAGCCCACAGGTTCAGGCCAAAGTACGCGCTTCATTGCTGGCTGGCATTCGCGCTGCCGTGCTCTGGCATCAGGTAGGTGGCGGCCGTCTGCAACTCATGTTTTCTCGTAATCGCCTGACGACTCAGGCAAAACAAATTCTTGCTCATTTAACCCCGGAGTTGTGATCTATGGAATTATCCTCACTGACCGCCGTTTCCCCTGTAGATGGACGCTACGGCGATAAAGTCAGCGCGCTGCGCGGGATTTTCAGCGAATACGGTTTGCTGAAATTCCGTGTACAGGTTGAAGTACGCTGGCTGCAAAAACTGGCCGCGCACGCAGCGATCAAGGAAGTTCCTGCTTTTGCTGCCGACGCAATCGGTTACCTTGATGCGATCGTCGCTAACTTCAATGAAGAAGATGCTGCGCGTATCAAAACCATCGAGCGTACGACCAACCATGACGTGAAGGCAGTTGAGTATTTCCTGAAAGAAAAAGTGGCGGATATCCCGGAACTGCACGCTGTTTCCGAGTTTATCCACTTCGCATGCACCTCAGAAGACATCAACAACCTGTCTCACGCGCTGATGCTGAAAACGGCGCGCGACGAAGTAGTCCTGCCGTACTGGCGCCAACTGATTGATGGCATCACCGCGCTTTCTGTTGAATATCGCGATATTCCCCTGCTATCCCGTACTCACGGTCAACCTGCCACCCCGTCAACGATGGGCAAAGAGATGGCAAACGTGGCGTACCGCATGGAACGTCAGTATCGCCAGCTCAACCAGGTTGAAATCCTCGGTAAAATCAACGGTGCTGTGGGTAACTATAACGCCCACATCGCCGCTTACCCGGAAGTTGACTGGCATCAGTTTAGCAAAGAGTTCGTCACCTCGCTGGGCATCCAGTGGAACCCCTACACCACGCAGATTGAGCCGCACGACTACATTGCTGAGCTGTTTGATTGCATCGCCCGTTTTAATACCATTCTGATCGATTTCGATCGCGACGTCTGGGGTTACATTGCGTTGGGTCACTTCAAGCAGAAAACTGTCGCCGGTGAAATTGGTTCTTCCACCATGCCGCACAAAGTGAACCCTATCGATTTCGAAAACTCTGAGGGTAACCTGGGCCTGTCTAACGCGGTTCTGCAACACCTGGCGAGCAAACTGCCGGTTTCCCGCTGGCAGCGCGACCTGACCGATTCAACCGTTCTGCGTAACCTGGGCGTGGGCATTGGCTATGCGCTGATCGCCTATCAGTCCACGCTGAAGGGAGTGAGCAAACTGGAAGTGAACCGCGATCATCTGCTGGATGAACTGGATCATAACTGGGAAGTTCTGGCAGAGCCGATCCAGACCGTGATGCGTCGCTATGGCATTGAAAAACCGTACGAGAAGCTGAAAGAACTGACTCGCGGCAAACGCGTTGACGCTGAAGGCATGAAGCAGTTTATCGATGGTCTGGCGCTGCCGGAAGACGAGAAAACCCGCCTGAAAGCCATGACGCCGGCCAATTACATTGGTCGCGCCATCACCATGGTTGATGAACTGAAGTAATCTGCACTCCGCCAGATGCTGAACAGAAGCCGGATAAGCGTAAGCGATTCCGGCTTTTTATCGCCGCATTAACATCCCTTCCCCCGGTTTATTAAATGTTTATCCCCACTGCCACATAATCAGCGTTAGACTATAAAATTGATTTTGAAAATTCAGTAAATACAGTTAATTACCATAAAATCAATCAGTTAATAAAAAATGAATTTAGACAATCACGGGCAATATGAGTCATTTCATCGCCCCAAATTATGCCCCTAACTGATTTTTGCCCCCAAATTTGCCCCCAAAAAAGTAACGATGGGTAGTGGTCTATCGGCCATTTAGCAGCCTCGAAAAGGTAGCAAGAGGTAATGGAATATTAGTGGTGTGGAGGTTCAAATCCTCTCGTACTAACCAATACCCTATACTTTCAGTCTGACAGTTAACGGGAGGTTTCTATGTGTGGACGCTTTTCACAGTCAATGACACGTGAAGACTACCTCGCCTTTCTCGCTGATGAATCAGAATGCGACATTCCATACGATCCAGAACCCATCGGAAGATTCAACGTAGCGCCAGGAACAAAAGTTCTGCTTCTTAGCGAACGTGATGAACAGTTGCATCTTGATCCAGTCATCTGGGAGTACGCCCCCGGTTGGTGGGATAAACCGCCTCTCATTAATGCACGGTCTGAAACTGCGGCCACCAGCAGAATGTTTAAACCACTCTGCGCAATTTGCTTTGCAGATGGATGGTTTGAGTGGAAAATGGAAGTCGACAAGAAACAACCATACTTTATTCACCGAGCAGACGGTCAGCCAATATTTATGGCAGCGATCGGTAGCACACCTTTCGAACGTGGAGATGAAGCAGAAGGTTTCCTTATAGTGACAGCTGCGGCCGACAAAGGGCTGGTAGATATTCACGACAGGCGACCGCTGGTACTATCGCCAGATGCAGCTCGTGAATGGATGAGGCAGGATGTTGGAGGGAAAGAAGCTGCGGAAATTGCGGCCGACGGTTCCGTGCCGGCTGATAATTTTATATGGCACGCCGTTACGCGTGCCGTTGGGAATCAAGGACCGGAGTTAATAGAAACTATATGTTGATGCACGAAGCGATAGTGCTAGAGCGTCAGCTTTGAGCGAAAAGCGGACGCCCGCATAGCGTTAACAGGCGTCCGATATTTTGAAGTGGGCAGATTACTTAACTCGGTTACCCGTTTCGTCAATGACCTTCTCTCCATCCTCTTTGGTAAACACTCCTTTCTGACCTTCCGGTAGAATATCCAGCACCATTTCGGAGGGCCGACAAAGACGTGTGCCGATCGGTGTCACTACAATCGGCCGATTAATCAGGATCGGATGCTGAAGCATAAAATCAATCAACTGCTCATCAGAAAACTTGTCTTCATCAAGACCCAACTGCTCATAAGGTTCGACGTTCTTACGCAGCAATGTACGTACTGAAATGCCCATATCTGAAATCAGTTTGCTAAGTTCATCACGAGTCGGGGGAGTATCGAGATAATAAATAATGGTTGGTTCGTTACCGCTGTTACGGATCATCTCCAGCGTGTTACGTGAGGTGCCACAGGCTGGATTGTGATAGATGGTAATGTTGCTCATATCTGTATCTCATTACAAAGTGATGGAGAGCCGCAACGCCAGCGCGGCCAGAGTGATAAACAGCACGGGCAGAGTCATGATAATGCCGGTGCGGAAGTAATATCCCCAGGTAATCGTTATATTTTTCTGGGCAAGCACATGCAGCCAAAGCAGGGTTGCCAGACTGCCAATCGGGGTGATTTTCGGGCCTAAATCGCAGCCGATCACGTTGGCATAAATCATTGCCTCTTTGACGACGCCAGTCGCCGTACTCCCATCAATCGACAGCGCGCCAATCAGCACTGTCGGCATATTGTTCATCACCGACGACAGGAACGCGGTCAGAAAGCCGGTGCCAAACGTTGCTGCCCATAATCCCTTTTCTGCCAGCAGGTTTAGCACGCCAGACAGATACTCCGTTAACCCTGCATTGCGGAGGCCATAAACAACCAGGTACATGCCCAGCGAAAAAATAACGATCTGCCATGGCGCACCGCGCAGGACTTTTCCGGTGTTGATGGCATTACCTCTTTTCGCCACTATAAACAGTACTGCTGCGCCAGTAGCCGCTATCGCACTGACCGGGATCCCCATAGGCTCCAAAACAAAGAAACCGACAAGCAGCAATAACAGGACAATCCAGCCCACCCTGAACGTTGCCGGATCTTTTATCACACTGGCAGGAGTCTTCAGCAGCGAAACGTCATACGTCGCCGGAATGTCCCTGCGGAAGAAGAGATGCAGCATGACTAGCGTGGCCGCAATCGCTGCCACATCTACGGGGATCATAACGGAGGCATACTGCGTAAAGCCCAGACCGAAAAAGTCCGCCGAGACGATATTCACCAGGTTAGAAACAATGAGCGGCAGGCTGGCCGTATCTGCTATAAATCCTGCGGCCATCACAAAGGCCAGTGTTGTGCCCTTGCTGAATCCCATTGCAAGCAGCATCGCAATCACAATTGGTGTCAGAATCAGCGCGGCGCCGTCATTGGCGAACAAAGCAGCGACAGCGGCACCGAGCAACACTATCCAGGAAAACAGCAGGCGACCACGCCCGTTACCCCAGCGGGAGACGTGCAGTGCGGTCCACTCAAAGAAACCGGCCTCATCGAGTAGCAGACTGATGATAATGACCGCAATAAATGCCGCTGTCGCGTTCCAGACGATATTCCAGACAACGGGAATATCATTGATATGGATGACACCGGTTACCAGCGCCAGCACAGCCCCGATACTCGCACTCCAGCCAATGCTCAAGCCTCTGGGTTGCCAGATCACCAGTATCAGCGTCAGTAAAAATATACTCCCTGCCAAAAGCATCTCAGACTCCGTTATATATGATTATGTAAATGTGTTTTCATTTCTCAACAGGAGGTGCAGGCTGATTTATCCAGCCATTCACGCACATCCTCTCGCATACACTGCCAGGACGTTGTGATTGTCTCCGCTGCCCATGCCGGTATGTGGGGTGACAGACGATAATGGATCCATTTGCCTTCACGACGATCCAGAACCAACCCAGCCTCGCGAAGAATAGCCATATGTCGCGAGACTTTGGGCTGTGATTCGGAAATGGTTGCGCAGATATCACAGACGCACAGTTCTCCTGACTCCCGGAGAATCATGACGATGGCGAGCCGGGTTTCATCCGACAGGATTTTGAAAAGCTGAACAGGTTGTAGCATTTTTCACTCCGTTCCCTTTAGAATATACATATGGTAAATCATATGTATTAAATTTGAAATCATCTGATCTCTCCGGAGTAGAAAAATGGAACAATTTCCAGCACTGAATAGTGAATGCTTTGATCAACACATCGCCGAGCGCCTGCACGAGCCGCCGCGGATTCTGATCCTATATGGCTCAGTTAGAGAGCGCTCCTACAGCCGCTTTGCTGCGGAAGAAGCTGGTCGCCTGCTGGCAGCGATGGGCGCGGAGGTAAAACTATTTAATCCCTCAGGTTTACCCCTGCCGGATGATGCGCCAGATACACATCCTAAAGTCGCCGAGCTGCGCGGTCTGGTCAGATGGTGTGACGGGATGGTGTGGAGTTCTCCGGAACGGCACGGGGCTATGAGCGCAGTTATGAAGGCGCAGATTGACTGGATACCATTAAGTGAAGGCGCAGTTCGTCCTTCGCAGGGCAAAACACTTGCGGTAATGCAGGTTTGCGGAGGTTCACAGTCCTTCAATGCAGTGAACCAGATGCGTATTCTGGGCCGGTGGATGCGGATGTTTACGATCCCTAACCAGTCCTCCGTAGCCAAGGCATGGCAAGAGTTCGACGAAAACGGACGAATGAAACCTTCGTCATGGTATGACCGCATTGTCGATGTAGCCGAAGAGCTGTTTAAAATCACTCTGCTGCTTAAGGGGCAAACCGGCTATCTTGCGGATCGCTATAGCGAACGAAAAGAGAACCATCAGGAGCTTTCATCCCGTGTCAATCAGGACAAAATATAACGTTGTTCTTTGCATATGTAGTGGCACAGTAAATTTGGCCACCTG
>NZ_SZWX01000023.1:0-73569 GCF_005280975.1 Citrobacter sp. wls716 | reverse complement strand
AACCCTTTCGGGTCGCCGGTTTTCAAGACCGGTGCCTTCAACCGCTCGGCCACGCTTCCAATGAGGCGCACTATAAACATCCCGAACGAACCTGTAAAGCACCAATGTGTTCGTTTGCCTGAAAAACAGCCAAAATGTTGTTAATCGACTTAAATAACAACAAATTGACCGTTTATTCAGCACAAATCCGGGCTGCTGCTGTTTACTGTTTTTTGATGTACATATCTTTGGTGTAGTAGTTTCCCCGGTTATCCGGTGCAAATCCCCCCACCCATGGCTTCACCAGATGGGTACGAACATAGTGGTAAACCGGAATCGCTGGCACATCTTCCCCTAAAAGGTCTTCAGCCTGCTGGTAATATTTGCCTCGCTCCTGGAGCGAAGTTGCTTTCGCCGCATTGTGCATCGCTTCGTCAAAGGCTGGATTACTGTATCGGGTGGTGTTTTCACTATCACCTGTGCGGAAAATATTGAGGAAACTCGACGCATCGTCGTAATCCGCTATCCATGCATAGCGTACGACGTCAAAACTGCCGGTGTGCATGGTATCCAGCATCGTTTTCCATTCCTGGTTCTGCAGTTTTGCCTCAACGCCAAGATTTTTCTTCCACATTGACGAGGCGGCAATCGCGATTCGCTGATGCGTTTCGAAGGTGTTGTAGAGCAGATTTAAGTTAAGCGGATGCTCAGGGCCGTAGCCCGCTTCCGCCAGCAGTTTTTTTGCCTCGGCAATGCGTTTGTCGAGTGGCCATGATGCGTAGTCCGGCGCGTGTAATTTTACCCCGCCAATTTCAGGCTGGCTGATAACCCACGCCGCACGCTGTCCCTGTCCCATCACCTTTTGTGCGATGATGTCCTTATCCAGCGCCATATTCAACGCCCGACGCACGCGTGGGTCGTTAAACGGCGCACGCGTGGTATTAAACTGATAATAATAAGTTGAAAGCTGAGGTGAGACATGGAGTTCATCACCCATCGTCTTTTTCAATTGAGCGAACTGATTGACCGGAACACTAAAAACAATATCGATTTCCCCGGCTTTGTAACGGTTAACGTCTGCAGCCTCTGAACTGATGGGCAAATACGTCACTTTATTAATGACCGTGTGCTGATCGTCCCAGTAATGCGGGTTGCGCACGGCAACAATCCGCTCGTTGACGACCCACTGCGACAACTTATACGCACCACTGCTGACAAAGTGCTCCGGACGAGTCCACTTATCGCCAAAGCGGCCAATCAGCACTTTATCCAGCGGCACCAGCGATGGATGCGCCAGCATCGCTAAAAATGCCGCTGTCGGCTGCGTCAGGGTAATTTCCAGCGTGGTGTCATTCAGCGCCTTGACTCCAAGCGTCGCGGGATCTTTTTTCCCCTGAGCAATATCAACCGCATTTGCGACATGCATATTGCCCAGATAAGAGGCATAGGGTGAGGTAGTTTGCGGTGAAACCAGGCGCTGCCAGCTCCAGACGACATCCTGTGCAGTAATAGCCGATCCATCTGACCAGGTTATGCCTGGGCGTAAATGGAAGGTCCAGACAGTGTTATCTTTATTCTCCCAGGAGGCAGCAAGACGGGGCGCAATAGTGCCATCCAGGTTTACGGCCACCAGCCCATCGAACATATCGCTGATTAAATTAAACTCAACGTTGCTTTCGACTTTATGCGGATCCAGTGAGGCTGGCTCACTGCCGTTGTTTCTGACCAGCTCCTGTTTTTCTGCAAGTAGTGTACCTGCAGGCACATTTGCCGCCCTTGCCGCGCCGTTAATAGACATCAAACAGACAGCCAACAGCGTAAACGTCAATATCTTCGATTTATGTTGAGTCATTCCCTTTACCTTATTGCTCTGTTTTATGTAAACACCGCTGTCACTGTCAGAGAGATTCGGGAATAACGCAATATTTTTCAGTTACCTGGGAGAGGTGGATCTGACATTTTCGCACTTATAGTGCTAACATCTGATTCGGGAGCTTTTGTTGAAATAATATGCTTAAGCCTGGCGGGTTAAAATGCGTAAAGATGGGTAAAACCGCTGTGTCATTCCCCTTGATTTCATTATCCTCCATCATTAATTACATCTGTCATAAGAGAGTGACTCATGGATCGTATTATTAGTTCTTCGCGCGATCGTACATCGCTACTCAGCACACATAAGGTGCTGCGTAATACCTATTTCCTGCTCAGCCTGACGCTGGCGTTTTCAGCGATCACCGCAACTGCCAGTACAGTACTGATGCTGCCATCTCCGGGTCTGATTCTGACGCTGGTTGGTATGTATGGTCTGATGTTCCTGACCTACAAAACGGCAGATAAACCAGTAGGTATTCTGTCTGCTTTCGCTTTCACCGGTTTCCTGGGTTACATCCTGGGACCGATTCTGAACACTTACCTGTCGGCAGGTATGGGTGACGTGATCGGTATGGCACTGGGTGGTACGGCGCTGGTCTTCTTCAGCTGCTCTGCGTATGTTCTGACCACGCGTAAAGACATGTCCTTCCTCGGCGGTATGCTGATGGCAGGTATCGTGGTGGTGCTGATTGGTATGGTTGCGAATATCTTCCTGCAACTGCCAGCGCTGCATCTGGCGATTAGCGCGGTGTTTATCCTGATTTCTTCAGGTGCCATCCTGTTTGAAACCAGCAACATCATCCGTGGTGGTGAAACCAACTACATCCGTGCAACCGTCAGCCTGTATGTATCGCTGTACAACATCTTCGTCAGCCTGCTTAGCATTCTGGGCTTCGCCAGCCGCGATTAAAATGACCACGTACATTATCCAGCCCCGCTTATGCGGGGCTTTCTTTTTTGGTAAACTGCCGCCAGTTTGACTAACGCAGTGAAGAATTATGTTGATCTTTGAAGGTAAAGAAATCAGTACTGATAGCGAAGGCTATTTAAAAGACACAACCGAATGGAGCGAACCGCTGGCAGTTGCCATTGCTGAAAACGAAGGAATTACGCTGTCAGTTGAACACTGGGAAGTAGTGCGCTTTGTGCGCGAGTTTTATCTGGAGTTTAATACCTCCCCCGCTATTCGTATGCTGGTCAAAGCGATGGCCAATAAGTTTGGCGAAGAGAAAGGCAACAGCCGTTATCTCTACCGCCTGTTCCCGAAAGGTCCGGCCAAGCAGGCAACCAAAATTGCCGGTCTGCCAAAACCGGTCAAATGTATTTAATAGCGGATACTAAATCCCGTTAACTCTTCGCCAGGCCGATGCGGTTCGCTGAGGACTCTGTCTACCCTGGCGCTACGCGGGCCCCCGGCTTTTAACCACTTCATCAGTTGTTCCACCCGGTCGCTTTCACCGCAGGCGACAACCTCTACGCTGCCGTCATCCATATTCTTCGAGTAGCCAGTCAATCCCAGCCGTTGCGCTTCATGCTGAGTGGTATAGCGAAACCCCACCCCCTGTACCCGGCCATAGACCCAGGCAATTATGCAGACTTTCGACATTATGGTTCTCCTTATCATCGCGGTGCGCGTTGCAAATACACGTAAAACTCAGGACAATGGCGCCCATTTCTTTGAATTGACAGAATAGTAAATTATGAGTGTACGTTTAGTGTTAGCCAAAGGGCGCGAAAAATCATTACTTCGTCGCCATCCGTGGGTATTTTCCGGTGCCGTCGCACGTATGGAAGGTAAAGCCAACCTCGGTGAAACCATCGATATTGTTGACCATCAGGGTAAATGGTTAGCACGCGGCGCGTACTCACCCGCGTCGCAGATCCGTGCACGCGTCTGGACATTCGACAAGTCTGAATCCATCGATATTGATTTCTTTACCCGCCGTCTGCAACAGGCACAGAAATGGCGAGACTGGCTGGCGAACAAAGATGGTTTGGATAGCTACCGTCTGATCGCCGGCGAATCCGATGGTCTGCCGGGCGTCACCATTGACCGCTTCGGCAACTTCCTGGTATTGCAGTTGCTCAGCGCCGGTGCTGAATATCAACGCGCCGCATTGATTAGCGCCCTGCAGGTTGTCTTCCCGGAGTGCGCAATTTATGACCGTAGCGATGTTGCCGTGCGTAAAAAAGAAGGCATGGAACTGACTCAGGGTCCCGTCACGGGTGAACTGCCGCCAGCTCTACTGCCGATTGAAGAGCACGGGATGAAACTGCTGGTTGATATTCAGCACGGACATAAAACCGGTTATTACCTCGATCAGCGTGACAGCCGCCTGGCCACGCGTCGTTACGTGGAAAACAAACGTGTCCTGAACTGTTTCTCTTATACCGGCGGCTTTGCTGTCTCAGCCTTAATGGGCGGATGCCGTCAGGTGGTCAGCGTCGACACCTCCCAGGAAGCGCTCGATATTGCCCGCCAGAACGTAGAGCTGAACAAGCTGGATCTGAGCAAAGCTGAGTTTGTGCGTGATGACGTGTTCAAGTTGCTGCGTGCCTATCGCGATCGTGGTGAGAAATTTGATGTTATCGTGATGGACCCGCCGAAGTTTGTCGAAAACAAGAGCCAGTTGATGGGCGCCTGCCGTGGCTATAAAGACATCAATATGCTGGCAATTCAGTTGCTGAATCCGGGTGGCGTACTGCTGACATTCTCCTGCTCCGGATTGATGACCACCGATTTATTTCAGAAAATCATCGCCGATGCCGCAATAGATGCCGGGCGTGATGTACAATTTATAGAGCAGTTCCGTCAGGCCGCCGATCATCCTGTGATCGCTACCTACCCGGAAGGGCTGTATCTGAAAGGGTTTGCCTGTCGCATCATGTAACTTGAAAAGTGGAATATTACCCTTACATAGAGGGTATCTATTTCCCGGGAGGTGACTATGATTGCCAGCAAATTCGGTATCGGCCAGCAGGTCCGCCATTCCCTGTTAGGTTACCTCGGAGTGGTCGTGGATATCGACCCGGAATATTCGCTTGATGACCCGTCACCTGATGAGTTGGCGGTTAACGACGAACTTCGCGCCGCTCCCTGGTATCACGTGGTGATGGAAGACGATAATGGCCTGCCAGTACATACGTATCTGGCTGAAGCACAGTTGAGTAGCGAGCTACAGGAAGAACATCCAGAGCAACCATCGATGGATGAACTGGCACGGACAATCCGTAAACAGCTCCAGGCTCCACGCCTGCGCAACTGACAACATTTCTCCGGCCTACGACAAACACCGTTGTAGGCCGGATATACAATGCGCCATCCGGCAACAGTACAACCTTACTTCGCTAGTCCCAGTCTGGGGATTTCAATCGCCGGGCAACGATCCATCACTACCGCCAGGCCCGCATCGCGCGCCAGCACGGCAGCCTGCTCATTAATCACGCCAAGCTGCATCCACAAAGTCTTCGCACCAATAGCAATAGCCTCCTGTGCGACTCCCCATGCTGCTTCTGAGTTTCTAAAGACATCCACCATATCCACTTTCTCTGGTACGTCTGCCAGTGTCGCATAGCCCTGCTGCCCCAGCAGTGTTTTTCCGGCAACTTTAGGAGACACGGGGATAACGTGATAACCCTGATCGAGTAAATACTTCATCACCCGATAGCTCGGGCGATCGGGTTTATCGCTTGCTCCTACCAGCGCAATCGTACGAGTAGATGTCAAAATGCCAGCAATATCGGTCTCTTTCATCGTCTTCCTCCAGGCTGTTTTGCAAAGTGTACGACAAAGCTGACGTCACAACCATTCATCCCATACTGGCGCATGAGAGCTAAACTGGAAAATATGTCTATATGTTAGTAAACATGATTGTCGAAAAATTTAGATACATCTTATACAGAAATCTTCTGGACAGGAGAACCTTATGAAAACCGGCATTGTGACAGCCCTTATTGCTCTGTTTTTGCCGGTAACCGTTTGTGCGACCTCTTTGCGCCTGTCTAATGATATTGACCTGCTGGTGCTGGACGGAAAAAAGGTGTCCAGCTCTTTACTGCGCGGTGCCGACAGTATTGAGCTGGAGAATGGTCGGCATCAGCTTGTCTTTCGCGTTGAGAAAACGATTCGTCTCTCCAGCCATGAAGAACGTCTGTATATTTCTCCTCCGCTGGTCATCAGTTTTGATACTCAGTTAGTTAGTCAGGTCAATTTTCATCTCCCCCGTCTGAACAACGAACGTGACGCAACGCATTTCGATGAAGCTCCCCGTGTGGAACTATTAGATGGCGATTCCATGCCCATTCCGGTCAAGCTGGATATTTTGTCGATTACCTCATCGGCAAAAATCGTGGATTATGAACTCGAGACTGAACGCTATAACAAATCGTCTAAGCATGCTTCACTCCCACAATTTGCCACTATGATGGCAGATGACAGCGCATTGCTCTCAGGGGTTTCTGAACTGGATCGGGTGCCGCCGCAGTCACAAACACTCACCGAACAGCGTTTGAAATATTGGTTTGGCCAGGCCGATGCGCAAACACGAAGTAATTTTCTGCAATGGGCAGAGAAACAGCCACCCTCATGACGTTTATGTTCACCTACGCATTTTTTTTGTCTTTCTCTTGCAGCGTCAAACGCTTCCAGTACTCTGTAATAAGGTTAACTTGGGAGCTGTACTATGGAACTGACGACTCGCACTTTACCGGCGCGTAAGCATATTGCGCTGGTTGCACATGATCACTGTAAACAGATGCTGATGAGCTGGGTGGAACGCCACCAGCCATTGTTAGAAAAGCATGTCCTCTATGCGACAGGCACGACAGGAAATCTCATTCAACGCGCGACCGGCATGGATGTCAACGCCATGCTTAGCGGTCCAATGGGCGGCGATCAGCAGGTCGGCGCACTGATCTCTGAAGGGAAAATTGATGTGCTGATCTTCTTCTGGGATCCACTCAACGCCGTGCCTCATGATCCGGATGTTAAAGCCCTTCTGCGCCTGGCCACAGTTTGGAATATTCCGGTTGCCACCAACGTATCTACCGCCGATTTTATTATCCAGTCGCCAAACTTCAACGATGCAACGGACATCCTGATCCCTGATTACGCCCGTTATCTGGCAGAGCGCCTCAAATAATCGCCAGACAGGCGGCCGCCGTCGCCGCCTGTTCTTCAGGGTTTTCTCGCTACCGGGACATCCAGTTGTTTTAGTTCATCAACAAAACAGGATGGCGCGTCTTTATTAAACAGCAACCACACCCGATGCCGGGCACGGGTAAGTGCCACGTAGAGCAACCTTCTCTCTTCTGCATCCGGAAAATCCTCGACCATTGGCAGTAATGCTTCTTCCATAATCGACTCACGGGCCGGGGCCGGAAAACCATCGTTGCCATCATGAAGCCCAACGACAATGACATAATCCGCCTGCTGTCCTTTACTGGCATGAATAGTCATAAAGTCCAGCTGTAGTTTGGGCCAGCGGGTCGCTGCTTTCTCAAGACTGGCAGGTTTGAGGTGGTGATATCGCGCCAGCACCAGTATGCGTTCTTCTGCTTTCGCAAAGCCGGATAGCTTATCCAACAGCGCATCCAGCTGACTTTCATCGAGCAGAGTGACGGCTTTCCTGTCGCCTGCTGTCAGGCTATTGAGCGGTTTTTTAAGCTGATGCGGGTTTTGCTGGATAAACCGATTGGCTATTTCGCCAATACGACTATTAAAACGGTATGTCGTATCCAGATCGCAGCGATCGCCCTCACCAAAGTGTTGCCGGAAGGCGGTAGTTAACGAAAGTTGTGCACCACTGAAACGGTAAATGGCCTGCCAGTCATCCCCTACGGCAAATAGCATGGTCTGTGAGTTTTGCTTGCGCAATGCGGCTAACAGGGCGGCGCGCTGTGGGGATATATCCTGAAATTCATCAACCAGGATATGCTTCCAGGGGCTGATAAAGCGTCCCTTCTCCAGAATGACAATCGCCTGATGGATCAATCCAGAAAAATCGACGGCATTCTCTTCTTTCAGAGCACTCTTCCAGGCCTTGAGTAACGGCGCCATCAGCTTTATACGTTTGCTGAACAGGTCGCGGATCGCCTCCGGCGCATTGGCGATCATCTCCGCCTGTGCTCCACCATGCATACGCATCAGGCTAACCCAGCGATCCAGACGTGAGGCCAGACGACGTTGTAATTTTTCATCGTCCCAAAAATTGCCTTCTGGCACGGACCACTGCATCTCTTCTTCCAGCCACTGTCGCCAGCCTTTAGCCTGGGCTTTTTTCTCGCTGCACTGCTGACGCCATGTGGCGATAAACAGCTTATTTCTGGCGGCAGTATCATTTTCGAGTTTGCTGACTGTCGGAACTTTTTTGCTACCCTGATGAATAATATGCAACGCCAGTGAATGAAACGTCCGCGCGGTGACGTCTTGCGTATTCAGTCGTTCGCGAATGCGCTCATCCATTTCCTGAGCGGCTTTGCGACCAAACGCCAGCAGCAAGATTTGTTCAGCGGCCGCTTCTCCCCGCGCCAGCAACCAGCCTGCACGCGCAACCAGAACGGATGTTTTGCCACTTCCTGCCCCCGCAAGCACCAATAGCGACTGCTCGCCATTCACCACCGCACGAGCCTGGGCTGGATTCAGCGGTGAAGACTCAATCTTCTGGAAAAACTCGGTATGCTCCGCCAGCATCGCATCGGTGTATGCCTGATTGTGCTGTAAGCGACAGGCTTCAATGTCCTTCAACCATGCCTGGCATTGGTGCAACGCCTCACGGCAATTATCAAATTCTTCCAGTCGGTTGATCGGGAGCGGTAGCGCGGCAAAGGCACGGCGGATCTGCTGCTGCAGCCCTGACGTTTGTTCGCGCGTCAGCCATTTGTTATCACTGGTACGCGCCGCAATCGCATCCAGCTGTTGCTGTAAAACTCCCGCAGCGACGTCGCTCATCTCCTGGCTCCACTGCTGCCAGAGGATGTTCAGATGATGGTGGAAACGTTGGGTTTCCGCCCATTCAGTGCCGTGAAGGCGTACAACTTTATCATCAGAAAGCACAAATTCCAGCTCACCCCATACCAGGCCCCTTTTACAATGGATAGCCAGTAACTGATTGAATGGAATAAGATACTCATGACGGTCGCCAGAGACTTTAATGCCGGCATTGAGAATAACGGCCCGATCGTAAGGGTGTTGCGCCAGACGTTTTCCCAGAGAAGTTGCTTTCAGTTCCATAAGACTTACGCGGATCCACACGAAGAGGTTTGCTTATCAGTGTAACCGCCAGAGAAAACGTGCTCCAGCCCAAAAAAACGTTACAATTGCCAAACTCACAGAAAACCAGAGTTAACCGAGGGTTTATGCGTACTGTTCTGAATATTTTAAATTTTGTGCTTGGGGGATTCGCCACCACCTTAGCCTGGTTACTGGCGACGTTAGTCAGTATCGTGCTTATCTTCACACTACCCTTGACCCGCTCCTGCTGGGAAATCACACGCTTGTCGCTGTTCCCCTACGGTAATGAGGCGATTCACGTTGATGAACTCAACCCGGCGGGTAAAAACGTGCTTCTGAATACCGGCGGTACGCTGCTCAACATTTTCTGGCTGATTTTCTTCGGCTGGTGGCTGTGCCTGATGCATATTGTTTCCGGTATTGCCCAGTGCATTACGATTATTGGTATTCCGGTTGGTATTGCGAACTTTAAAATCGCCGCAATTGCACTCTGGCCCGTTGGTCGTCGCGTGGTTTCAGTCGAAGTTGCCCGTGCCGCACGCGAAGCCAACGCGCGTCGTCGCTTTGAATAATCGGAACTGATGGCCTTTATGTTAAGTCCACTGCTTAAACGCTATACCTGGAACAGCACCTGGCTGTACTACGTGCGGATTTTTATCGCGCTCTGCGGCACTACGGCGCTGCCGTGGTGGCTGGGTGACGTCAAACTGACCATCCCGCTCACGCTGGGCATGGTTGCTGCCGCGCTGACCGATCTGGACGATCGGCTCGCGGGTCGTCTGCGTAATTTGATTATTACGCTGATCTGCTTTTTCATTGCTTCGGCCTCCGTCGAATTGCTCTTCCCATGGCCATGGCTGTTTGCTATTGGATTAACGCTTTCCACCAGCGGCTTTATACTGCTGGGAGGCTTAGGCCAGCGTTATGCGACCATCGCCTTTGGTGCATTACTGATCGCCATTTACACCATGCTGGGAACATCACTGTACGACCAGTGGTATCAGCAACCGATCCTGCTGCTTGCAGGCGCCATCTGGTATAACCTTCTGACGCTCATCGGTCACCTTCTGTTCCCGATTCGTCCACTGCAGGACAATCTGGCACGCAGCTACGAACAGTTGGCACACTACCTGGAGCTGAAATCCCGCCTTTTTGATCCCGACATTGAAGATGAAAGTCAGGCCCCCTTGTATGAGTTAGCGCTGGCCAATGGGCAACTGATGGCGACGCTGAACCAAACAAAAGTATCATTACTGACCCGTCTGCGCGGTGACCGCGGACAGCGAGGAACCCGCCGCACACTGCATTACTATTTTGTCGCGCAGGATATTCACGAACGCGCAAGTTCCTCACATATTCAGTACCAGACGCTACGCGACCATTTCCGTCACAGCGATGTGATGTTTCGTTTCCAGCGACTAATGTCGATGCAGGGACAAGCCTGTACGCAACTGTCTCGCTGCATTTTGCTACGCACCCCTTACCAGCACGATCCACACTTTGAGCGAGTCTTTACACATATAGATGCTGCCCTTGAGCGCATGCGTGCAAGCGGTGCCCCTGCAGATCTGCTCAATACGCTGGGATTCTTACTATCGAACCTGCGGGCTATCGATGCGCAACTGGCCACCATTGAGTCTGAACAGGCTCAGGTACTCTCGCGCAATGAGTCAGAAAATCAGCTTGCCGATGACAGTCCGCACGGATTCAGTGATATCTGGCTGCGTCTGAGTCGCAATTTTACGCCAGAGTCGGCGCTGTTTCGCCACGCGGTTCGCATGTCTCTGGTGCTCTGCGTCGGGTACGCCATTATCCAGATAACGGGCATGAACCATGGCTACTGGATCCTGCTGACCAGCCTGTTTGTCTGCCAGCCCAACTACAACGCCACACGACATCGTCTGGCGTTAAGGATTATCGGCACATTAGTCGGGATAGCGATTGGACTGCCCATCCTGTGGTTCGTCCCATCGCTGGAAGGGCAATTAATACTGCTGGTGATCACCGGCGTGCTCTTTTTTGCTTTCCGCAATGTTCAGTACGCACATGCCACAATGTTTATCACGCTGCTGGTATTGCTGTGCTTTAACCTGCTTGGTGAAGGGTTTGAAGTCGCACTGCCGCGCGTCATCGATACGCTGATTGGTTGTGCCATCGCATGGGCAGCCGTCAGTTTCATCTGGCCAGACTGGCGCTTTCGCAACCTGCCACGGGTGATTGAACGGGCGACCGATGCAAACTGTCGTTACCTTGATGCCATTCTCGAACAGTATCATCAGGGGCGAGACAATCGTCTGGCATACCGTATTGCGCGCCGCGATGCGCATAATCGTGATGCGGAGCTGGCATCCGTGGTGTCGAATATGTCGAGTGAACCGGATGTCACTGCCCAAACGCGCGAAACGGCATTCCGCTTGCTGTGCCTCAACCATACCTTTACCAGTTATATCTCGGCACTGGGCGCACACCGTGAACAGTTAACCAACCCGGACGTTCTGGCATTACTGGACGATGCCGTTTGCTATGTTGATGATGCACTTCATCATCAACCCGCTGACGAGCAGCGCGTATACCAGGCGCTTGAAGGACTGAAGCAACGGATTCAGCATCTTGAACCACGCCCGGACAGTAAAGAACCACTGGTCGTACAGCAAGTTGGCCTATTGATAGCGCTACTACCAGAAATCAGACGATTACAGCAGCAAATTGCCGCATTGCCGTCTAGTACACCGGTTCAGGCGTAAGAGAACTCACCCACTCCACAAGCTCCTGGCGACGAATCGCCGGGAGTGCCGCCTCATGAATTCCCCCAATTGCGCCTTCAAGGGCATAGAGTATTTTCACCGTCAGGGCGGGATTAACCTGTCGCAGTTTCAACCAGCACATTTTTGCCCCCAACATGCGTAATGTGCTTTCATCTTTTATACCTGCTTCATTCAGCAGGGTTTCCAGATGGAATGTCATGTTCGGCAGTCCACGCAGGCGATGCTGTGCAAAACGACTTTGCTTTTCTTTTAACGCCGCATCCAGTGAATACCGTGATAGCGACACCAGTTGTTGCTGGTTTTGCCACAGCGTATCGTTCACCTGATAATAATTGAGCACCACCGGACGTCCACGTTTTATAAATGTCAGCCAGACAGGGGAATGTTTTACACAGTACTGCGCACTCTGTTCACAGGCCCGAAGATATAACTCGCCACTGGCGACCATGGCGAATACCGTGTCCTCAACCGTCAGGCTATAACCCCCAAACAGCGATCGGTAACGAATAGTCCCCAATGACGCCAGATATTCTTGTGATTTATAGATCCTTGCATAAGAAAGTTTTTTCATAAAAATCCTTTTAAATCATAACGTAATAAAATGATTTGCAGTAGCGGATCCGTTAATGACGAAAATAGGCAACTTATTCGCAAGGGGCAAGATGAATTTTGTTTTTCCCGTAACAACAACCAAAAACTGCGAACCTGTTTCAGAAAATAAGGTTGATCTTTGGTGATAGCAGGGTTACTGTATATTCATACAGTAACTCACAGGGCTGGATTGATTATGTACACTTCAGGCTATGCAAATCGTTCTTCGTCGTTCTCTTCCACAGCAAGCAAAATTGCGCGCGTGTCGTCAGAGCACACTACCGCTGGGCTTATCAGTGAAGTGGTCTATCGCGAGGACCAGCCCATGATGACGCAGCTCCTGCTGCTTCCCCTGCTTCAGCAATTAGGTCAGCAGTCGCGCTGGCAGCTGTGGCTGACGCCTCAGCAAAAACTAAGCCGGGAGTGGGTGCAGTCGGCCGGGCTTCCATTGACGAAAGTCATGCAAATTAGCCAACTCTCTCCCTGCAATACGCTGGAATCTATGGTTCGTGCGCTACGCACGGGTAACTACAGCGTCGTAATTGGCTGGCTGACGGAAGAATTAACCGAAGATGAACATGCCGAGCTGGTAAAAGCAGCAGATGAAGGCAATGCGATGGGATTTATCATGCGTCCTGTACGCGCTCAGACACTTGCGGGGAGACAGCATTCCGGGCTAAAAATTCACTCGAATTTGTATCATTAAGTAAAATTAGGATTTATCCTGGAATTTTTTTTCACCCTCAAATTCGGCTTTGAGCTTTAACACCTTTTTTGTGAGAACGCCTGTGTGAAGCGGTTTCCGCGATAGTAGCTGTACAATTAATCATCCACAAATGTTAAATATTGTGTATACAAGCCTTTTTTTTTCATATGCCTGACGGACTTCACACTTGTAAGTTTTCAACTACGTTGTAGACTTTACATCGCCAGGGGTGCTCGGCGTAAGCCGCAGATATCGGTAGAGTAACTATTGAACTGGTCCCCGGGTGAAGGATTTAACCGTGTTATCTCTCTGGAGATATTCATGGCGAATTTTGGATGATAACGAGGCGCATAAAATGAAAAAGACAGCTATCGCAATTGCAGTGGCACTGGCTGGTTTCGCTACCGTGGCGCAGGCCGCTCCGAAAGATAACACCTGGTATACTGGTGCTAAACTGGGTTGGTCCCAGTTCCATGACATCGGCAACAATCAGATCAACAACAACGGACCGACCCACGAAAGCCAACTGGGTGCTGGTGCGTTCGGTGGTTACCAGGTTAACCCGTACGTTGGTTTTGAAATGGGTTACGACTGGTTAGGTCGTATGCCGTACAAAGGCAACACTGAAAATGGCGCATTCAAAGCTCAGGGCGTTCAGCTGACCGCTAAACTGGGTTACCCAATCACTGACGATCTGGACGTTTATACCCGTCTGGGTGGTATGGTTTGGCGTGCAGATGCTAAAAACAACGACGGCTTCAAAGACCACGACACTGGTGTATCTCCAGTATTCGCTGGCGGCGTAGAGTATGCAATTACTCCTGAAATCGCTACCCGTCTGGAATACCAGTGGACCAACAACATCGGTGACGCGAACACCGTTGGTGGTCGTCCAGACAACGGTCTGTTGAGCGTTGGTGTTTCTTACCGTTTCGGCCAGCAGGAAGAAGCAGCTCCGGTAGTTGCTCCGGCTCCGGCTCCGGCTCCAGAAGTACAGACCAAACACTTCACTCTGAAGTCTGACGTTCTGTTCAACTTCAACAAAGCGACTCTGAAACCAGAAGGCCAGCAGGCTCTGGATCAGATGTACAGCCAGCTGAGCAACCTGGATCCGAAAGACGGTTCCGTCGTTGTTCTGGGCTTCACTGACCGCATCGGTTCTGACGCTTACAACCAGGGTCTGTCTGAGAAACGTGCTCAGTCTGTTGTTGATTACCTGATCTCTAAAGGTATTCCTTCTGACAAAATCTCCGCACGTGGTATGGGCGAATCCAACCCGGTTACCGGCAACACCTGTGACAACGTGAAAGCTCGCGCTGCGCTGATCGACTGCCTGGCTCCGGATCGTCGTGTTGAGATCGAAGTTAAAGGCATCAAAGACGTTGTAACTCAGCCTCAGGCTTAAGTTATCGTCTTATAAAAAAACCCCGCCTGGCGGGGTTTTTTTTCACCTACATATCATGCAAAAGCACAGACACGCTCCATATTGACGTTACCCGTACCCTACTCTTTACCCAGTAACGCCTGTAGATCCTGTTTCAATGTCGACATCTTGTTCGCATACTTTTCTTTATGTTCCGCATCTTCAATCAACTGCACAATCGTTTCTGAGAGCGTTTTACCACGTCGCTGCGCAAGCCCGGCTAAACGCTGCCAGACCATAAACTCCAGATCGATCGATTTCTTACGCGTATGCTGATGTTCTGCATTAAAGTGCCGCTTACGCCTCGCCCGGATCGTTTGCTTCATACGATTGAGCAGTGCTGGGTTCATGTATTCTTCAATCCAGGCGTTGACCCGAACCGGTTCATTTTCGAGGGTTAGCAACAAATCAACGGCTTCTTTGGCAGCGCTGGCTTCCACATAGCGGGTAATCAACTCCCCCTCGCGATGCTTCTTCACCAGGTACTTCCATTTCCATCCGCTTTCAAGATTTTCAAGTTGTTGATATTTCATTGCGATCTCAATGTTACCGTGTAACTCTTATCAGAATATCAGCTTTTTCGGCATCTGAAGAAAAGAATATCCAGCCTGTGAACTGTCGCTCGTCATCACATTCGTTTAGCGGCGCTTTCCACGTGTGCAGTGCTGATGGTTACGGTATAATCTCGTTTTTTACAACAGACTAAAAAACATCAACTTTGACCATTACGAAACTTGCATGGCGTGATCTGGTTCCTGATACCGATAGCTATCAGGAAATATTTGCACAGCCGCACGTCACTGACGACACCGACACCTTACTCAGTGATACTCAGCCACGTTTACAATTCGCGCTAGAGCAACTTCTTCAGCACTGGGCTACGTCCTCGTTTATGCTGGTGAAAGCGCCCGAAGAGCTGGAGTATCTCAATCTTATTGCAACGGCTGCACGTACCTTGCATGCGGATGCCGATAAGTTAACCGGGGGGCATTACGATGTATCCGGCCACACTATTCGTTACCGCGCAGCAGAGAAAGCAGACGACAACTTTGCGACGTTAACTCAGGTGGTTAATGCTGACTGGGTTGAGGCCGAACAACTGTTTGGCTGTCTGCGCCAGTTCAATGGCGAAATTACGCTGCAACCGGGACTGGTCCATCAGGCCAACGGCGGTGTGCTGGTTATCTCATTGCGCACACTTCTGGCTCAGCCGTTGTTGTGGATGCGCCTGAAAGCCATTGTCAGCCACGAACGTTTTGACTGGGTGGCCTTTGATGAGTCTCGCCCCCTGCCAGTCTCCGTCCCTTCTATGCCGCTTAAACTGAAAGTGGTGTTGGTCGGCGAACGTGAATCGCTGGCAGACTTCCAGGAAATGGAACCAGAACTGGCAGAACAGGCTATCTACAGCGAATTTGAAGATAACTTGCAGATAGTGGATGCCGAAACCATGACACAGTGGTGTCAGTGGGTAACGCATACTGCCCGCCGCAACAATCTGCCCTATCCCGCTGCCGATGCCTGGCAGGTTCTCATCCGCGAAGCCGTTCGCTATACCGGCGAACAGGATACGCTGCCGCTTAATCCGCTATGGATCACCCGCCAGCTCAAAGAAGTGGCCCCTCTTTGCGACAGTGATACCTGCACTGCGGAGCAATTGAGCCTGATGCTTGCTCAGCGTGAATGGCGAGAAGGATTCCTCTCTGAACGGATGCAGGATGAGATCCTGCAAGAGCAGATCCTCATTGAAACGGAAGGCGAGCGTATTGGGCAAATAAACGCCCTGTCGGTGATCGAATTTCCAGGTCATCCCCGCGCATTTGGTGAACCTTCACGTATCAGTTGCGTCGTGCATATTGGCGATGGCGAATTTACCGATATTGAACGTAAAGCCGAGCTGGGCGGAAATATTCATGCCAAGGGTATGATGATTATGCAGGCGTTCCTGATGTCGGAACTCCAGCTTGAACAGCAAATACCGTTCTCTGCCTCTCTGACATTTGAGCAATCATACAGTGAAGTAGACGGTGACAGCGCCTCTATGGCAGAACTGTGTGCGCTAATAAGCGCTCTCGCTGACGTTCCCGTCAATCAAAGCATCGCGATAACCGGTTCTGTCGATCAGTTTGGTCGTGCTCAACCTGTCGGCGGTCTGAATGAGAAAATTGAAGGCTTCTTTGCCATCTGCCAGCAGCGTGAATTAACGGGGACTCAGGGTGTGATTATCCCTGCAGCCAACGTCAGACATCTGAGCCTGCCACCCGCACTGTTGCAGGCTGTTGAAGAAGAAAAATTCACTATCTGGGCAGTAGACGACGTGACCGATGCGCTGCCACTGCTATTAAATTTGGTGTGGGATGGAGAAGGTCAGACGACGCTGATGCAAACTATCCAGGAGCGTATTGCTGCGGCAACGCAACAGGAAGGCCGTCACCGTTTTCCATGGCCGCTACGTTGGCTGAATTGGATTATTCCGAACTGATCGGACTTGTTCAGCGTACACGTGTTAGCTATCCTGCGTGCTTCAATAAAATAAGGCTTACAGAGAACATGGTAGATAAACGCGAATCCTATACAAAAGAAGACCTTCTTGCCTCTGGTCGCGGTGAGCTGTTTGGTGCTAAAGGCCCACAACTGCCTGCACCAAGCATGCTGATGATGGATCGTGTCATCAAGATGACCGAAACCGGCGGCAACTTTGACAAAGGTTATGTGGAAGCTGAACTGGACATCAACCCGGACCTGTGGTTCTTCGGATGCCATTTTATCGGCGATCCGGTAATGCCAGGTTGTCTGGGTCTGGATGCCATGTGGCAGTTGGTTGGATTCTATCTCGGCTGGTTGGGCGGCGAAGGTAAAGGCCGTGCACTGGGCGTGGGCGAAGTGAAATTCACAGGTCAGGTTCTGCCGACCGCGAAGAAAGTCACTTACCGCATTCACTTCAAACGCATCGTTAACCGCCGCCTGATCATGGGTCTGGCTGATGGTGAAGTGCTGGTTGATGGTCGCCTGATCTACACCGCAAATGATCTGAAAGTGGGTCTGTTCCAGGACACCTCGGCGTTCTAATCGCAGACATCTGTAGGTCTGGCAGTGCGACATGGCCGAATGGCAGCGCACGTTATTTTGCCGGTCTACAAAAGGCGAAACCTCCGCTTAGCGGAGGTTTCTTTTATCTAAAGAGACAGAATCAGGCCATTAAAACCCTATCCCCCATGGCTTCTCGCCAGCCTCCCAGCCAGTATGACCTCTGATTCAGCGTCTGATAGGGACACATTTCTTTTGAGCGTCCGGCAATGCCGGCCTGATATCCACGTTGATGTGCCCGTTCCAGGCGATCTCGTTTTTGTCTCTTCATGCCTCGTTTCCCTCATTTTTAGGTCTGGTGGAAAAGAAAACAGTGATTACTAAGTGTGCAATCACACTAAACGAATACCCCTAAACATTAGACTCGTCAATGCGCAAAATTCACGCCAGTGTCATATTTGTGAGCTAGCTGGTAAATCATTTGTACAAAAATTCTCTGTCAGAACAGCTACCTCAACTGCTAAAAAAATAAAAAAAACCGCCTCTGGCGATGAGCCTGAGGCGGCATAATTTACAATTATTTAAGCTTATGGAATGCGTTTCAGCTCCTGGGCGATTGCCGTCGCTTCCTGACTCCAGGCGCTGGCCAGAACTTTCACCATTTCATCGTAGCCATCCTGCGTCTGTACAACTTCGATATGGAACGGACGCTTGATTAATTGCCCCTGGTGATTCAGCAACCATTCACCGCTGACAATCACTTTGCCGTCGTAACGTCCGTGAAAGCCTGTCACCGTCACGTTAAGCGTATCCTGAGTGCTTCCCAACGGCTGAGAAGCGACCACCCAACCAGGAAGTTGCATACTGAGATTTGCGACAAGGGTATTACGCAGTTGCTGATCCAGTGGGCTGGCCCAGAGATTGTTATTTGCTATCACATACTTCACGTCGCTGGTCTGGTACACCACACCATTCCCCGCCAGGTAATCAGGTACTGCAACCTGTTCAACCCACAACAGGCGATTGCCCTGATTAGCTGAACTTTGTCCCCCCCCTTGCGCAATGGGGAGCTGATAATAGCTTTTACTCTCTCCGCTGGAGCTACATGACGTCAGCCAGACCGCCATCATCACCACTAGCCACTTTTTCATTGTTTCGCCCTCTTCGGCTCTGGATCTTTTTTGTCCTTCGCTTCAAACACCAGCGCGTTGCTCTTGTCGTTCAGCGTTTTCAGAACCGGCTGCAGTTCACGCAGTACCTGATCAAGACGCTGCATATCTGCCACCATCTTGTTATAGGCCGCAGAACCCGGCTGGAAGCCCTGCATGCTGCGATTCAGTTCACGTAACGTATTCTGCATATCCGCAGGAAGCTGCTGCATCGACTGGCTGGACGTGATCTTATTCATGTTATCCAGCGTAGTTTGCAGATGCTTCATCGTGCGCTGGCTTTCCGACAGCGTATTGGTTGCCTGCTCAATCATCGGGTTCAGCGGCAGGCCATTAATCTTATCCAACGCTTCCATCAGACGTTGCTGAATCTGCGCCAGACCGCCACTCACTGTTGGGATAATTTGATAACCATTAAACTCGCGTACCCCTGTAATTGGCGGCTCTTTCGGGTAAAAGTCGAGATCGACATACAGCGCGCCGGTCACCAGGTTCCCCGTCTTCAATGAGCCTCTCAGCCCACGTTTGAGCAACTCAGCAAGATGAGCCCCCACATCGGTGTCTTCACCCAACTGCGCTTTCAGCCGTTCAGGTTCAATACGCACCAGAACAGGAATGCGGTAATCATTGTTAAATACCTGGCGCATATTTGGCGCGAAGAAAGGCACTTTACTTACTGTACCCAGGCGTATACCACGGAATTCCAACGGCGCACCCGGCTGCAGACCACGAATTGAATCCTTGAAGAACATCAGGTAATCAATGTGATCGGTATACAAGGAATCCTGAATACTTTTTTGATCGTCATACAGATTAAAAGAGGAATGCTGTTCAACCGGTTGGCCTTGCTCCAGCCCTTCCGGTACGTCAAAGCTTACCCCACCGCCAAACAGCGTCGTGAGCGAGCCCATTTCTACTCGCATACCTGCCGAAGTGAGATCGACGGCAATACCGCTGTCTTTCCAGAAACGGACATTACTGGTTACCAGTCGATCGTTTGGCGCATTGATGAAAAGCTGGTAGCTGATCGTGCGTTTTTGAGCATCAAACGTGCTGGTCTCAACCGAGCCCACGCGATATCCACGGAACAGCACCGGGTCACCCGGACTCAATTGACCGGCTTTTTTACTGTCCAGGATCACGCGGATCCCTTTCGCATCAGGCGGCGCCAGCGGTGGAGAATCGAGCAATTGGTAATTTTCCAGCTTGCTGCCTTTATTACCGGGTTGCAGCTCAATATATGCCCCGGACAACAGCGTTCCCAGGCCACTGATACCTTCACGCCCCACCTGCGGCTTCACAACCCAAAAAACAGAATCTTTATGCAGCAGCTTTTCCATACCGGAATTAAGACGCGCTTTAATCTCCACATGGGTCAGATCATCCGTCAGGGTTGCGCTCTCAACGATGCCGACGTCCACACTGCGGCTCTTAATCGTCGTTTTGCCCCCTTCAATACCTTCGGCATTGGTCGTAATCAACGTGACTTCCGGCCCCTGATGGCTGTAGTGGTAAAACAGAACCCATGCGCCAATGAGTGCAGTGACGATCGGGAATATCCACACGGGCGACCAGTTTTTTACCTTCTGCACTTTGGCTTCCCCACTTTTAGATTCCATGCTGTCAGGACTCCTCATGGCCTGGTTCTGGTTCACGGTCCCACGACAGACGCGGATCAAATGTCATCGCAGAAAACATTGTCATAATGACGACTAAAGCAAACATCAAAGCACCCATTGCAGGATAAATGTTCATCAACCCTCCCATACGCACCAGCGCAGAGAGCACCGCAATAACAAAAACGTCGATCATTGACCAGCGACCGACAAATTCCACCACCTCATAAATCAGGTGCATACGTTCGCTGTCGCGTTTGCCATGCCCTTTGGCATCCCAACATAGCCAGGCAATGGCGATCATTTTTAAGGTCGGCACCATAATACTGGCGATAAAGATAACTGCAGCCACGGGATAAGAACCTTCGCTCCAGATTAAAACCACGCCCTCAAGAATGGTTGATGGCAGTTTTGACCCCAGCAAATCGGTGATCATAATCGGCAGAATATTGGCAGGAAGATAAAGCATGATCGACGTGAACAGTAATGCCAGTGTCCATTGCAAACTGTTTTTACGCCGCACATAGCCTTTCGTTTGACAGCGCGGACACACCAGCTCATCAGCCGGAAGAATAGCCGTGCAACAGGAGCAGGAACGCAACCCTTGTCGGATACCGGGAACACCTGGCTTTAAGACCTGTTTGATAGCCGGCATCGGCGCAATATCATCCCACAGCCAGCGACGATCGACACACTGGAATGCTCGTAACTGGAGAAGACAAAAGAAGCACCACGGGATGAAACTACTGCCCACACCGATATCGCCATAGGCCATTAGTTTAACAAAGCTCACCAGCACGCCCGCAAGGAAGATTTCTGCCATTCCCCAGCTTTTTAACTGAAACAAAATGCGCGCCAGCCATGCTTTAAGCCGCCCCGGCATCTCAACCCGGTTTACCAGTAGCAGGATCGTCAGCAGACAAAAGGCCGGAACCAACTGAACGAATAAGATAAAGAAGGTGCCGAGACTGGCGTAATCTTCAGAAAAGAGCACGCTGGGAATTTGCAGCAACGTCACTTCACTACTCACCCCTGCGACGTTCATATTCACAAAGGGAAACAGGTTTGATAAAAGCAGCATGAACAATGCTGCTAACACATAGGCGGTAGGACGCTGCCGTGGCGCGTCCCACTCAACCGTTAACGTAGTGCCACATCGTGGACATGCCGCTTTCTGACCATGCTCAAGGCGAGGAAGCGCCACCAGCATGTCACACTGCGAGCACAAAATATGCTTCGCGGCATGGTGATGTTCGCACATATGTGCTCCTTTAATTATGCGCCATTCTTCAAAGACTCAAGATACTCCCAGCGCTCAAAGGCTTGCTCAAGTTCTTGTTCTGCTTCGTTCAGATTAGCTAACACCTGTTGCGTTTGCTCGTGCGGCTGACTAAAAAACGCGGCGTCAGCAACCTGAGTCTGTAAGGCTTCCAGCTTAGCTTCCAGTTCTTCAAGCAGCGCAGGAAGCTGCTCCAGTTCGCGCTGTAGTTTATAGCTTAGTTTGCTGGTGCCGCGTTTTACAATTTCTGCTTTAGGCGCAACAGTTTCCTCCGTTTTTTTCTCAACGGGTTGTTTAAACGCCACATACTGTGTTTGTTGGCCACGCGCGTCATGATAGCCGCCCACATAACGACCAATTTTGCCGCCACCTTCAAAAATCCAGCACTCGGTAACAGTATTGTCAACAAACTGACGGTCGTGGCTTACCAGCAATACGGTCCCCTGATAACCGTCAATCAACTCTTCGAGCAGTTCCAGCGTTTCGACGTCGAGATCGTTGGTGGGTTCATCGAGAATTAACAGATTGCTGGGTTTCAGGAACAAACGCGCCAACAGCAGGCGATTGCGTTCCCCGCCAGAGAGAGCACGTACTGGCGTCATCGCACGTTTCGGATGGAACAGGAAGTCCTGAAGATAGCCCAGCACATGGCGCGGCTTACCGTTCACCATCACCTCTTGCTTACCTTCAGCAAGGTTATCCATCACGGTTTTATCCGGATCCAGTTCAGCACGGTGCTGGTCGAAATAGGCAACTTCCAGTTTCGTCCCGACGTGGATGCGACCACTGTCGGCCTGTAATTGTCCCAGCATCAGCTTCAGCAGCGTTGTTTTGCCGCAGCCGTTAGGCCCAATTAAGGCAATTTTGTCGCTGCGCTGCACCTGCGCGGAGAAATCTTTCACCAGCTGCTTCCCGTCAACCTGGTAATCAACATTCTCCATTTCGAAAACAATCTTGCCTGAGCGGCTCGCTTCTTCGACCTGCATCTTCGCTGTGCCCATCACTTCACGCCGCTCGCCACGCTCGCGACGCATGGCTTTCAGCGCACGCACGCGGCCTTCATTGCGGGTTCGACGCGCCTTAATCCCTTGACGGATCCAGACTTCTTCCTGCGCCAGTTTGCGGTCAAATTCCGCGTTTTGTAACTCTTCTACGCGCAATGCTTCTTCTTTATCCAGCAGATACTGATCGTAGTTCCCGGGATAGGTCACCAGCTTGCCGCGGTCGAGATCGACAATGCGCGTCGCCATATTGCGAATAAATGAACGGTCGTGGGAGATGAAAATGATTGTCCCATTGAAGGTTTTCAGGAACCCTTCCAGCCAGTCGATGGTTTCAATATCCAGGTGGTTCGTCGGTTCATCCAGCAGCAGTACGCGCGGGTTACTTACTAACGCACGGCCCAGCGCCGCCTTACGTAACCAGCCGCCGGAAAGCGATGCCAGCTCCATGTCTGCTTCCAGGCCAAGCTGTTCCAGTACTTCATTAATACGGTTTTCCAGCTGCCACAGATTATGGTGATCCAGCTGTTCCTGAACCTTCGCCAGTTCCTGGAGGTTTTTATCACTCGGGTCGGTGATCACCAGATGCGAGATATCATGATAACGCTTGAGGTAAACCGCCTGTTCTGCAATCCCTTCGGCGACGAAATCGTAGACGCTACCCTGCACGTTGCGCGGCGGATCCTGCTGCAGACGCGCCACAACCAGATCCTGCTCATAAATAATACGCCCATCGTCAAGACCCTGCTCACGGTTCAGGATCTTCATCAGCGTCGATTTTCCCGCGCCGTTACGGCCTACCAGACAGACGCGTTCGTTATCCTCGATATGCAATTCTGCATTATCAAGAAGTGGCGAATCGCTGAACGACAGCCATGCGCCATGCATACTGATCAATGACATTTATTTTTCCTTTCAGGCTGCGGTAATCAGCCAGCAGTTGTGGATCTGACGGTTACGGGCAAAGTCCTGGGAAAGCGTTTTTTGGGTAATTTCTTGTGCTTTCAATCCCAGTTCAGCCAGACCGTCGAGGTCCATACGGAATCCACGTTTGTTGTTGGAGAACATAATCGTGCCGTCTTTACGCAGCAGGCGTTTCAGATCTTTCATCAGCGCCAGATGATCGCGCTGCACATCGAACGAGTCTTCCATACGCTTAGAGTTAGAGAACGTCGGCGGATCAATGAAGATCAGATCAAACTGTTCATTGGCATCACGCAGCCAGCCCAGGCAGTCGGCCTGAATCAAGCGGTGCGCACGTCCGCTTAACCCGTTCAGTCGCAGGTTACGCTCTGCCCATTCCAGATAGGTACGCGACATATCTACCGTTGTGGTGCTGCGCGCACCGCCCAATCCCGCATGTACGCTGGCGCTGCCGGTATAGGAGAACAGGTTAAGGAAGTCTTTCCCTTTGCTCATCTGCCCCAACATGCGGCGTGCAATTCGGTGATCGAGGAACAGGCCGGTATCCAGATAATCGGTCAGGTTTACCCACAGGCGCGCGTTATACTCGCTCACCTCAATGAACTCGCCCTTCTCGTTCATTTTCTGGTATTGGTTCTTTCCTTTCTGGCGCTCACGGGTTTTCAGCACCAGTTTGTTTGGTGCGATTTCCAGTACCGACAGCGTTGCGGCGATAATGTCGAACAGGCGTTGACGTGCTTTCTGCGCATCAACCGTCTTCGGCGGCGCATATTCCTGAACCACGACCCAGTCACCATAGCGGTCCACTGCAACGTTGTATTCCGGCAGGTCAGCGTCATACAGGCGATAGCATTCAATCCCTTCCTGACGTGCCCATTTTTCCAATTTCTTAATATTCTTGCGCAGGCGGTTGGCATAATCTTCCGCCACCGTTGCAGGTTTGCTGTCAGCGGTCGTTTCTGCAACGTGATAGTTCTTCTGTACACAATCCAGCGGGCCATTTTTCGCTTTAAACTGTTTATCCGCACGCAATTGCAGGCTGCTGAGCAGATCCGGCGAGGCGCTGAACAGCGACAAATTCCAGCCGCCAAACTGGTTTTTCATCGTGCGTCCCAGCAGGCTGTGCAGAGCTATCAACGCCGGTTCGCTATCCAGACGTTCGCCGTATGGCGGGTTGCTGATAACCGTACCATACGGTCCTTTCGGCAGCGGGTTGCTCAGTTTAGCGACATCTTTAACTTCAAACGTCATCAGATCGGCAATACCGGCGCGGCGAGCATTACTGCGCGCTTTTTCAATTACCCGCGCATCGCTGTCAGATCCATAGAAGTGCGAGGTATAGTCCGCCAACCCTTTGCGTGCACGAACCTGTGCTTCGGCTTTGACTTCTTGCCAGACGACTTCATCGTGCTGCGCCCAACCGTTGAAGCCCCAGTAGCCACGGTGCAGGCCCGGCGCGCGATCGGTTGCCCACATCGCCGCTTCAATCAGCAGTGTGCCGGAACCACACATCGGATCGAGTAACGGGGTTCCCGGCTGCCAGCCAGAACGCATAACAATAGCGGCGGCCAGCGTTTCTTTAATCGGCGCCTGACCCGCGCGATCGCGATAACCACGCTGATGCAGGCCGTCACCGCTCAGATCGAGGGCGATGCTGGCGGTATCTTTGTTCAACCAGACGTTAATGCGCAGATCGGGTGATTCACGATCTACGTTCGGACGCGGCAGGTTTTTACGGGTAAAGGCATCGACAATCGCATCCTTTACTTTCAGTGCACCGTACTGACTATTACGAATCGTCTCGTTCAGGCCGCTAAAATGCACGGCAAAGGTGGCACCAGGATTAAATATCTCTGTCCAGTCGATTGCCTGAACGCCGAGGTACAGATCAAGATCGCTGTAGACCTTGCATTCTCCCATCGGCAGGATAATGCGCGAGGCCAGGCGGCTCCACATCAGGCTCTGGTAAACAAGCCGCGTGTCGCCCTTAAAATGGACCCCACCCTGAACGACCTGGCACTCCAGCGCGCCGAGGTTTTCCAGTTCAGTTTTTAACAGCTCTTCCAGCCCGCGGGCCGTACTGGCAAACAGAGAATTCATAATGTCACTTTTACTCCAAGAAAATTGCTGCGCATTATAGCTAATATGGGCTGTATGTCATAAAGTTGAAGGCTTATTTTCATTCGAGGGGCTGTACAGTGGTCACGTTAACCCGACTTTTTATCCATCCGGTTAAATCAATGCGCGGCATTGGGCTAACGCACGCCCTGGCAGATATCAGCGGCCTTGCCTTTGATCGCATATTTATGATCACTGAACCTGACGGAACGTTCATCACTGCCCGACAGTTCCCGCAAATGGTCCGCTTTACCCCTTCTCCTTTCCACGATGGACTGCATCTTACGGCGCCAGACGGCAGCAGTGCGCTCGTACGATTTGCCGACTTCGCCGCCCAGGATGCGCCAACTGAAGTATGGGGAAATCATTTTACCGCGCGAGTAGCACCAGCGGATATCAATCGCTGGATCAGCGGTTTCTTTTCCCGTGATGTGCAGTTGCGTTGGGTTGGCCCGCAACTTACGCGCCGGGTAAAGCGCCACGATGACGTTCCCTTATCCTTCGCCGACGGTTATCCCTACCTGCTGACCAATGAAGCGTCGCTACGCGATCTGCAACAGCGCTGTCCGGCAAGCGTCAAAATGGAACAGTTTCGCCCTAATCTGGTGATTTCAGGCGCTGGCGCCTGGGAAGAAGATACCTGGAAAGTGATTCGCATCGGCGACGTCATTTTTGATGTGGCAAAACCCTGTAGCCGCTGTATTTTCACTACCGTCAGCCCAGAAAAAGGCCAGAAACATCCGTCTGGCGAGCCACTGGCAACGCTGCAAACCTTCCGCACGGCGGCGGACAACGGTGATGTCGATTTCGGCCAGAATCTCATCGCCCGTAATAGCGGCGTAATTCGTGTAGGTGATGAAGTCGAAATACTGGCGACCCGACCCGCCCGGCTGTACAGCGCGACGGAATCTGATGATACGGCTTTGCAACAACAACCCGATGCAACAGTGATGATTGACTGGCAGGGTCAAACGTTTCGCGGAAATAATCAGCAGGTATTGTTGGAACAGCTGGAAAACCAGGGGATCCGTGTTCCCTACTCGTGTCGTGCGGGAATTTGCGGATGCTGCCGGATTCGGCTGGTAGAAGGCGAAGTCAACCCACTGAAAAAATCAGCGATTGGCGATGACGGAACGATTCTTTGCTGCAGTTGTGTACCCAAGACAGCAATCAGGCTGGAAAGTTAGACCGCCTGCTCAAGGTTGAAACTGTCGACAATTGCCTGTGGTTTCAGTCTGTCATTCATGATTTTAATCGCATCGCCAAGTTGCATGGTGCGACCAGCGATGACCACTCCGGGCTGCGCAAGCAAACACAGTGCGGCATTTTCACCCGGCTCGACCACTAACAGATTTACCTGTTCTTCGGTATCGCTTAAATCCACACAGGCGGCGTCACCCACGGTTGGCGACCAGTTAATACCGTGCGCAACAAAGTGCCAGCTTTTTGGCATTTGCGGTTTAAGATACCGAATAGCCACCAGCGCATTTAGCACCAGTTCCGCTTTTTGTTCTTTAGCTAAATCCAGATAACGGCATTTTTCTTCGAAGGAGAAATAAAGCGCGGCGTCATCAACACAAAAACCAGATGGAGAAAAAGCATCAGGCGTGAGCATTTTACGCGCAAAACGCGAGCGGAATAACATGCCATTGGCTAAATCGAGCATCATACGATCGTGCTCTTCATCATAATACCAGCGCCAGTTATCGTCGGGTTTAATTCGCATCAGTTTCTCTCCTTTCCTTAATCATCGCCATTACGACAGTATCCTTTTGCCGCTTCGTTTATTGCCTTAATAATAAAAGCTCAGAATGTTTAAATAAGCAACAGTAAAGGAATATAAAACAACCAGGGCCAGAAATAAAGCCCTGGTTGTCGGATTAAGGCATAGATCAGATATTGCTGACGATTTCTTTAATCAACGGCGGACCTTTAAAAATAAAGCCCGAATAAATCTGTACGAGGCTTGCGCCGGCAGCCATTTTTTCCCGCGCGGCAATCACCGAGTCGATCCCGCCAACACCAATAATTGGCAACTGCCCTTTTAATTCCTGAGACAACTGGCGAATAATTTCTGTACTTTTTAATTGCAATGGTCGCCCGCTCAGACCACCCATTTGATCGCAATTTTTCATTCCCTGAACGAGCGAACGATCGAGCGTGGTGTTAGTCGCAATTACGCCATCAATATTATGCCGAACTAAACTGTCAGCAACCTGGATCAGTTCTTCCACAGAAAGATCCGGCGCGATCTTTACCGCCACCGGCACATATTTATGGTGGATCGCTTGCAGATCGTTTTGCTTATTTTTAATAGCCGTCAGCAGATCGTCCAGAGCCTCGCCGTATTGCAGCGTACGTAATCCCGGCGTATTCGGTGAAGAGATATTAATCGCAATATAACCTGCATAAGCATAGACTTTTTCCATACAAATCAAATAGTCATCTTTGCCATTCTCTACTGGGGTATCTTTATTCTTGCCAATATTAATCCCCAGAATACCGTCAAAATGCGATTTTTTAACGTTCTCAACCAGGTTATCAACACCCAGGTTATTAAACCCCATGCGGTTGATCAAACCTTCTGCATCAACCAGACGGAACAGACGCGGTTTATCGTTACCCGGCTGAGGACGCGGCGTCACGGTACCTATTTCAATTGAGCCGAATCCCATCGCGCCAAGTGCATCAATGCACTCCCCGTCTTTATCCAGTCCGGCAGCAAGACCGAGCGGGTTTTTAAACGTCAGCCCCATACAGGTAACCGGTTTTGCCGGTACTTTCTGGCGGACAAGCGCTTCAAGCGGCGTGCCGGTAATGCGACGTAACTGCTGGAATGTCAATTCATGAGCGCGCTCTGGATCGAGCTGAAAAAGGGCTTTACGAACGAAGGGGTAGTACATGAACTCTCCTGGATTCCCGGTGTGCAAACCGGGGGCGTATTATGTGCGATCGCGAGCAAAAAGGGAATTGACCTGCGGCAATAAATAGCAATCGTTTTCCTGGCCCCTGCCTTTTTATTCAATTTCCAACTTTTCTATCCCGTATAAATCATTTCGATAAACAAAATCTCTCTGCCAGACTGCATAAATTGTTATCAATGTTAACTAAAAGCAAACAATTAGTTATAAGGAGAGGTTGAAATTATGCGCGTCATTACTCTGGCGGGAAGCCCACGCTTTCCCTCTCGCTCCAGCGCGTTACTGGAATATGCCCGAGAAAAACTCAACAGTCATGATGTCGAAGTCTTTCACTGGAACCTGCACAATTTTGCCCCGGAAGACCTGATCTATGCCCGTTTTGACAGTCCGGCGTTGAACACATTTATCGAACAATTGCAGGATGCAGACGGGCTGATTGTCGCAACACCAGTCTATAAAGCCGCTTACTCTGGCGCACTGAAAACGCTGCTCGATCTGCTCCCCGAGCGGGCGCTGGAAGGAAAAGTGGTGTTGCCGCTGGCGACCGGCGGCAGCGTGGCGCATTTACTGGCCGTCGATTACGCGCTGAAACCGGTACTGAGTGCGTTAAAAGCCCAGGAGATCCTGCACGGCGTATTTGCCGATGATTCGCAGGTCATCGATTATCAGCATAAACCGCAGTTTACGCCCAACCTGCAGCAGCGCATGGATAGTGCGCTCGACACCTTCTGGCTGGCATTGCATCGTCGCGATATCCAACTCCCTCAACTGAATGCCCTGCGAGGTGCCGCCCATGCTTAATCTGCTCAAACGTCACACGTCGTGGTTCACACTGGCTGGGCTGCTGTCACTGTCAACGCTGGCGCACGCCGCAGAACCTGCGCCCGATGCTCTACGCATTGGTTATCAGAAAGGGAGCGTCAGCATGGTGTTGGCCAAAAGCCATCAGCTACTTGAGAAACGCTACCCGCAAACCAAAATCTCGTGGGTTGAGTTCCCTGCCGGGCCACAAATGCTGGAAGCGCTCAATATCGGCAGTATCGATCTCGGCAGTACGGGTGACATTCCACCCATTTTCGCCCAGGCCGCGGGGGCCGATCTGGTTTACGTGGGCGTTGAGCCCCCCAAACCGAAAGCTGAAGTGATTCTGGTGCCGAAAAATAGCCCGATCCAGAACGTCGCGCAGCTTAAAGGACATAAAGTCGCTTTCCAGAAAGGTTCCAGCGCCCACAATTTACTGCTCCGTGCACTGCAACAGGCTGGGCTGAAATTTACCGATATTCAACCGACCTATCTGACGCCAGCCGATGCGCGAGCGGCCTTCCAGCAAGGAAACGTTGATGCGTGGGCTATCTGGGATCCCTACTATTCCGCCGCGTTATTGCAAGGTGATGTACGCGTGCTGAAAGACGGCTCAGACCTCAAGCAAACCGGTTCGTTTTATCTCGCCGCACGTCCTTATGCCGAAAAAAATGGCGCTTTTATTCTTGGCATACTGAATACCTTTAGCCAGGCCGATGCGTTAACCCTCAGCCAGCGCCAGCAAAGCATTGCCCTGCTGGCTAAAACCATGGGCCTGCCTGAGCCGGTAATTGCCTCTTATCTGGATCACCGCCCGCCAACCACCATTACGCCCGTCAGCGACTCTGTTGCTGCGCTACAGCAACAAACCGCGGATCTGTTTTATGACAACCGTCTGGTGCCGAAAAAAATCGATATTCGCCAGCGTATCTGGCAACCCACTCAGCAGGCAGGAGAAAAATTATGAGTCTGAACATGTTCTGGTTTTTACCCACCCACGGTGACGGTCATTATCTTGGAACGGAAGAAGGTTCGCGCCCGGTCGATCACGGATATCTGCAACAAATTGCGCAAACGGCCGACCGTCTGGGGTTTACCGGCGTGCTGATCCCCACCGGTCGCTCCTGCGAAGATGCCTGGCTGGTCGCCGCCTCGATGATCCCGGTCACCCAGCGGTTAAAATTTTTGGTCGCGCTACGCCCAAGCGTCACCTCGCCGACGGTTGCCGCGCGTCAGGCAGCAACGCTCGACAGGCTTTCTAATGGTCGGGCGCTATTTAACCTGGTGACCGGCAGCGATCCGCAGGAGTTGGCTGGCGACGGCGTGTTCCTCGATCACACCGGGCGCTATGAAGCCTCTGGCGAATTTACTCAGGTCTGGCGGCGCTTGCTGCAAGGTGAAACGGTGGATTTCAACGGCAAACATATTCATGTTCGCGGGGCAAAACTGTTCTTCCCGCCGATCCAGCGGCCACATCCTCCACTCTATTTCGGCGGCTCGTCTGACGTCGCACAAGATCTGGCCGCCGAACAGGTTGATCTCTACCTGACCTGGGGCGAGCCGCCCGAACAGGTGAAACAGAAGATTGAACAGGTGCGGGCTAAAGCGGCGGCGCGCGGGCGTAAGATCCGCTTCGGTATTCGTCTGCATGTGATCGTACGGGAGACAACGCGCGAGGCATGGCAGGCAGCGGATCGTCTGATAACCCATCTGGATGACGACACCATCGCCAAAGCCCAGGCAGCCTTCTCAAAAACGGATTCGGTTGGTCAGCAGCGAATGGCTGCACTGCACAACGGTAAACGCGACAAACTGGAAATTAGCCCGAACCTGTGGGCGGGGGTCGGACTGGTACGCGGTGGCGCAGGGACCGCACTGGTCGGAGATGGTCCTACGGTCGCAGCGCGTATTAACGAGTATGCCGCGCTGGGAATCGACAGCTTTGTGCTGTCCGGGTATCCGCATCTGGAAGAGGCATACAGAGTTGGTGAGCTGCTGTTCCCGCATCTGGATGTCGCGATACCCGAAATTCCGCAACCGCAGCGCCTGCAACAGCAAGGCGAAGCGGTGGCGAACGAATTCATCCCGCGCAAAGTCGCACAAAGCTAAGGAGCGGCTAATGGCAACACAGAAAAATAGGTGGTTATTGCGCCTCGCGCCCTGGTTTTTACCGGTAGGTCTGGTGGCGCTCTGGCAGCTCGCATCATCAATGGGCTGGCTGTCCAACCGCATCCTGCCCTCACCGGAGGGCGTGGTCGAAGCTTTCTGGACGCTTTCCGCCAGCGGCGAACTTTGGCAGCATCTGGCGATCAGCGCCTGGCGCGCGCTGATCGGATTCTCTATCGGTGGATCGATTGGCCTGACGCTGGGACTGATCAGCGGTCTTTCGCGTTGGGGAGAACGCCTGCTGGATACCTCGGTGCAGATGCTGCGTAACGTACCGCATCTGGCGCTGATCCCGCTGGTGATTTTGTGGTTCGGTATTGATGAATCCGCCAGGATCTTTCTCGTCGCCCTGGGCACGCTGTTCCCGATTTACATCAACACCTGGCACGGGATACGCAATATCGACCGCGGGCTGGTTGAAATGGCGCGCAGCTATGGGTTGTCTGGTTTTTCACTGTTTATTCATGTGATCCTCCCCGGCGCCCTGCCCTCGATTATGGTTGGGGTGCGTTTCGCTCTCGGGCTGATGTGGCTGACGCTTATCGTCGCAGAAACCATTTCAGCCAATGCCGGTATTGGCTACCTGGCGATGAACGCCCGCGAATTTCTACAAACCGATGTGGTCGTGGTGGCCATTATTCTCTATGCCCTGCTCGGCAAACTAGCCGATGTCAGTGCCCAACTGCTGGAGCGAATCTGGCTGCGCTGGAACCCGGCTTACCATGTGAAGGAGGCTACCGTATGAACACCGCTCGCCTGAACCAGGGCACGCCGCTTTTGCTGAGCGCCGTGACAAAACAATACGCCGCCAATACGGTGCTCAATCAGTTAGATTTGCATATTCCGGCCGGACAGTTCGTTGCCGTGGTAGGCCGCAGTGGCGGAGGTAAAAGTACGTTGCTGCGCCTGCTGGCTGGGCTGGAGTCGCCCACCTCTGGCGCATTACTCGCCGGAACCACCCCGCTGGCAGAGATTCAGGATGATACGCGAATGATGTTTCAGGATGCGCGTCTGCTGCCATGGAAGACGGTTATCGATAACGTGGGTCTGGGTCTGAAAGGTCACTGGCGCAATGCAGCCCGAGATGCGCTGGCCGCAGTTGGGCTGGAGAATCGTGCTCAGGAGTGGCCCGCAGCGCTTTCTGGCGGACAAAAACAGCGCGTGGCCCTGGCGCGGGCATTAATTCATCGCCCCGGTCTGCTTCTGCTGGATGAACCCCTCGGCGCGCTGGATGCCTTAACCCGCCTTGAGATGCAGGATCTGATTGTCTCTTTGTGGCAAGAGCACGGCTTTACCGTACTGCTGGTCACCCATGACGTCAGCGAAGCGGTGGCAATGGCCGATCGTGTCTTGCTGATTGAGGATGGAAAAATCGGACTGGATTTAACGGTGGATATTGCGCGACCACGCCGGATTGGCTCGGTGCGTCTGGCAGAACTGGAAGCCGAGGTGTTGAACCGGGTGATGCAGCGTGGCGAGGCAGAACAGTCAATCCGACTGCATGGATAAACATTCAGGACGTTGTAGGCCCGGTAAGCATGAGCGCCACCGGGCATTTTGCCGGATGACGGCGTTACCGCCTTATCCGGCCAACAAAACTACAGGTCAACGTCTCAGGCCAACGCTTTAGTAATTTTCTCGAACAGATCGCCTGACAGATTCTCCAGTCCTTTCAGCTGTTCCAGCGCCGCACGCATCTTCGCCTGACGTTTTGCATCATAGCGTTTTAAACGAATCAACGGCTCAATCAGACGTGACGCCACCTGCGGGTTACGGCTGTTGAGCTCAGTCAGCATGTCCACCAGGAACTGATAACCGCTACCATCTTCCGCATGGAATGCCGCCGGGTTGCTGCCCGCGAAGGCACCAATCAGCGAACGGATGCGGTTCGGGTTACTCATACTAAAGGAACGATGCTTCAGCAGGCCGCGTACCGTTTCCAGCACATTTCTCGCCGGGCTGGTGGACTGCAGGATAAACCATTTATCCATCACCAGACCGTCATGGTGCCATTTGTCGTCGTATTCCTGCATCAGCGCGTCACGACACGGCAACTGTGCTGCGACCGCCGCAGACAGCGCCGCCAGCGCATCGGTCATATTGTTCGCTTCACGGTACTGCTTGCTTACCAGCGTGTCAGCCAGATGGGTTTCGCCAAAGGCCAGGAATCGCAGGCAGGCGTTGCGCAGCGTACGTTTGCCAATATCGCCATGCTCAACGCGGTATTCATCAAGATGATTAGCGTTATAGATGGCGAGGAATTCATCCGCCAGCTCGGCCGCCAGCGTGCGGGTTAACGCTTCGCGTACTTCGGTTATCGCCACCGGATCAATGATGTCGAACAGTTCGGCAATTTCATTTACTGAAGGCAGCGTCAGGATCTCTGCCGCCAGTGCCGGATCGATTTTCTCATCGAGCAGAATCGCGCGGAATGCATCGGCCACGTGGACCGGCAGCGACAGCGGTTGTCCCTGCTGATGACGGGCAACATTGAGCTTAATATAGGTCGCCAGCAGGCTTTGCGCCGCATCCCAACGAGAGAAATCGTTACGCGCATGGCGCATCAGGAAGGTCAGTTGCTGATCGCTCCATTTATATTCCAGTTTCACCGGCGCGGAGAATTCGCACAGCAGCGCCGGAACCGGCTGGAAGTAGACGTTATCAAAGACAAACGTCTGCTCTGCCTGGGTCACGTTGAGTACGGAATTCACCGGGTGCCCGCCTTTTTGTAGCGGGATCACTTTCCCTTCGTTGTCATACAACTCAAGGGCAAAAGGAATATGCAAGGGCTGCTTTTCAGCCTGATCCGGCGTGGCTGGCGTACGCTGGCTGATAGTCAGTGTGTACTGTTCCGTTGCTGGATTGTAGTCATCTCGCACGGTCAGAATCGGCGTACCGGACTGGCTGTACCAGCGGCGGAAATGGGAGAGATCGACGTTCGACGCATCTTCCATCGCCTGCACGAAATCATCACAGGTCGCGGCGCTACCATCGTGACGCTCAAAGTACAGCTGCATCCCTTTCTGGAAGTTAGCCTCACCCAGCAGGGTGTGGATCATACGAATCACTTCCGCACCCTTCTCATATACGGTCAGGGTATAGAAGTTGTTCATTTCAATGACCATATCCGGACGGATAGGATGCGCCATCGGGCTGGCGTCCTCAGCAAACTGCAGGCCGCGCATGGTACGCACATTGCTGATACGGTTTACCGCACGTGAGCCAAGATCGGAACTGAATTCCTGATCGCGGAACACGGTTAACCCCTCTTTCAGGCTCAACTGGAACCAGTCGCGACAGGTCACGCGGTTGCCGGTCCAGTTATGGAAATATTCGTGACCGATGACGCGCTCAATATCGAGATAATCTTTGTCGGTGGCGGTATCGGTACGCGCCAGCACGTATTTGGAGTTAAAGATGTTCAGACCTTTATTCTCCATCGCGCCCATGTTGAAGAAATCCACGGCGACAATCATATAGATGTCGAGATCATATTCGAGGCCAAAGCGCTCTTCATCCCATTTCATGGAGTTTTTCAGCGAGGTCATCGCCCACGGCGCGCGGTCCAGGTTCCCACGATCGACATACAGTTCCAGCGCCACTTCACGCCCGGAGCGGGTGGTAAAGGTGTCGCGCAGCACGTCGAAATCACCCGCTACCAGCGCAAACAAATAGCACGGTTTCGGGAATGGATCCTGCCACTGTACCCAGTGGCGACCGTTTTCCAGTTCGCCCTGCGCCACGCGGTTACCGTTGGAAAGCAGGAATGGATATCTGGTTTTATCGGCAATAATTTTGGTCGTAAAACGCGCCAGCACGTCCGGCCTGTCGAGATACCAGGTAATATGGCGAAAGCCTTCCGCTTCGCACTGGGTACACAGCGCGTCACCTGACTTGTAAAGCCCTTCCAGCGCGGTATTCGCCGCTGGGCTAATTTCATTCACGATACGCAGCGTAAAACGTTCCGGCAGTTGATTGATGACCAGAGCGCCCTCTTCTTCTTTATATGCTGTCCACGGTTCATCATTCACGTGGATTGACACCAGGGTCAGATCTTCGCCATTCAGGCGCAGGGGCGCATCGGATGCACCATGACGGACAGCCTGGCTCACTGCGGTGACCACGGTTTTTTCAGCATCCAGGTCAAAGGTCAAGTCAATATCAGTAATCTGGTAATCCGGCGCACGGTAGTCGTGGCGGTATTTGGCTTGTGGCTGTTGTGTCATAAAAAAACCTTTAGCATCTTTGGTAGAGTCTCGGCTTCAGTCTATTCCTGTTGCGTAAATCACGCTACGCAGAATGTTCATCTTTTCAGGCACAAACGCCCTTTTTGCTACATTTTTATAACACGCGGCACGAATTGCCCTCGACCAGAAAGACAGCTTATGGTGTGATCGGGGTTCAATAAATCGCTAAACAGGGTATACTCCAGCGGTTTTCTTAGTTGTTTATTGTACTAAACGCTCCCGTGAGAGGATGCTACTGCGCACCTATGACACAATTCGCTTCTCCTGTTCTGCACTCGCTGCTGGATACAGACGCTTATAAGTTGCATATGCAGCAAGCCGTTTTTCACCACTACTATGATGTACAAGTAGCGGCTGAATTTCGTTGCCGTGGCGATGACCTGCTCGGTATTTATGCCGATTCTATTCGCGAACAGGTGAATGCTATGCAGCACCTGCGACTGCAGGAGGACGAGTACCAGTGGCTCTCCGGCCTGCCTTTCTTCAAAGCTGATTACCTCACCTGGTTACGTGATTTCCGCTATAACCCGGAACAGGTTTGCGTCACCAATGACAACGGTAAGTTGAACATTCGCTTAACCGGGCCATGGCGCGAAGTGATCATGTGGGAAGTTCCGCTGTTAGCGGTGATAAGCGAGCTGGTACACCGTTATCGCTCGCCCGAATCAGGCGTCCCACAGGCGCTGGCTGAGCTGGAAAACAAATTAGCAGAATTCTCTGCTTTAACGAAAGATGTCGATATGTCCCGCTTCCATCTGATGGATTTCGGTACGCGTCGTCGTTTTTCACGTGAAGTCCAGCAGGCTATCGTTAAACGCCTGCAGCAAGAGCCGTGGTTTGTTGGCACCAGCAACTACGATCTTGCCCGTCGTTTGTCATTAACGCCGATGGGAACCCAGGCGCATGAATGGTTCCAGGCACACCAGCAAATCAGCCCTGAGCTTGCCACCAGCCAGCGCGTTGCCCTGGCCGCCTGGCTGAACGAATATCCCGACCAGCTCGGCATCGCCCTGACCGATTGCATCACCATGGACGCGTTTTTGCGCGACTTTGGCGTTGAGTTTGCCACCCACTATCAGGGTTTGCGCCACGACTCTGGCGATCCGGTGGAATGGGGTGAGAAAGCCATCGCCCATTATGAAAAACTGGGCATTGACCCGCAAAGCAAAACGCTGGTGTTCTCCGATAACCTCGATCTGAATAAAGCGATTGAACTCTACCGCCACTTCTCTTCTCGCGTGAAGTTGAGCTTTGGTATCGGGACACGCCTGACGTGTAACATCCCCCAGGTTAAGCCGCTGAATATCGTTATCAAGCTGGTCGAATGTAACGGCAAACCGGTGGCGAAGTTATCTGACAGCCCGGGTAAAACCATCTGCCATGATAAAGCGTTTGTGCGCGCGCTGCGCAAAGCCTTCGATCTCCCGCATATTAAAAAAGCCAGCTAGTCCTTCCAGGGAGCCACTTTGGCTCCCTTTTCACGTTTATTTCCGAAATCTTTCACTCCAGCTACGAATTCTGCTTGTCTGATTGCAGATGCCAGGTAACATAGGTATCCCCCCCATTATGGGTGGACATGTGTTTATATATCCGACTATTAACAGAGAGAATATTATGAGCGTTGTGCCTGTAGCCGACGTACTCCAGGGCCGCGTAGCCGTTGACAGCGAAGTCACCGTGCGCGGATGGGTGCGTACCCGCCGAGATTCAAAAGCTGGCATCTCCTTCCTCGCCGTTTATGACGGTTCCTGCTTTGATCCTGTACAGGCCGTCATCAATAATTCTCTGCCCAATTACAATCAGGACGTACTGCGCCTGACGACGGGTTGTTCAGTTATCGTAACGGGTAAAGTCGTTGCATCACCTGGACAAGGACAGAGCTTTGAAATTCAGGCCACTGAAGTTGAAGTCGCGGGCTGGGTTGAAGATCCTGATACCTACCCAATGGCGGCTAAGCGTCACAGCATTGAGTATCTGCGTGAAGTGGCGCATATGCGTCCGCGCACCAATATGATTGGTGCGGTAGCGCGCGTACGTCATACGCTGGCGCAAGCGCTGCATCGCTTCTTCCATGAGCAGGGTTTCTTTTGGGTATCTACTCCGCTGATCACCGCTTCCGATACGGAAGGTGCGGGTGAAATGTTCCGTGTTTCTACGCTGGATCTGGAAAACCTGCCGCGTAACGATCAGGGTAAAGTCGATTTCGATAAAGACTTCTTTGGTAAGGAAGCGTTCCTGACCGTTTCCGGTCAGTTGAACGGTGAAACTTACGCCTGCGCCCTGTCCAAAATTTATACTTTTGGCCCGACGTTCCGTGCAGAAAACTCTAACACCAGTCGTCACCTGGCAGAGTTTTGGATGCTCGAGCCGGAAGTCGCTTTTGCCGATCTGAACGATGTTGCAGGTCTGGCTGAAGCAATGCTGAAATACGCGTTCAAAGCCGTACTGGAAGAACGTGCGGATGATATGAAGTTCTTCGCCGAACGTGTCGACAAAGACGCGGTATCACGCCTGGAACGTTTTATTGATGCTGACTTCGCGCAGGTGGATTACACCGATGCGGTAAGCATCCTGGAAAAATGCGGCAAACAGTTCGAAAACCCGGTTTACTGGGGTGTCGATCTGTCTTCTGAGCATGAACGCTATCTTGCCGAAGAACACTTTAAAGCGCCGGTGGTTGTTAAAAACTATCCGAAAGATATTAAGGCGTTTTATATGCGCCTTAACGACGACGGTAAAACCGTTGCGGCAATGGACGTGCTGGCACCGGGAATCGGTGAAATCATCGGTGGTTCTCAGCGTGAAGAGCGTCTGGACGTGCTGGATGCCCGTATGCTGGAGATGGGTCTGAACAAAGAAGATTACTGGTGGTATCGCGATCTGCGTCGCTACGGTACCGTTCCGCATTCCGGTTTTGGTTTGGGCTTTGAGCGTCTGATCGCTTATGTCACCGGCGTACAGAACGTCCGCGATGTTATTCCGTTCCCGCGTACACCGCGTAACGCCAGCTTCTAACGTTGTCGCTTTAATCATAAAGGCCGGCACTGCTGGCCTTTTTTCGTTCAGCGCATTGCTGTATTTGTCGCCTTAGATGGACTCTCATCCCGCACTAAACTCAACCCGTAAATTCCCCCTTCCTGTTACGCAATGTTTCACTGCAACATTTGAGAACAAAAAATAATCACTATTTTTATTGTGGATTAGCACTTCATGATCAAATAGAGCATTTATTACCCATTCACACGGCATTCTGGACGGCCAAAATATGCATTTGTAAAAATGGTTCTTTTTTGCGGGGCTAGATAAAAATGTCGTTAGCAAAATTAAGTATAAGAAAATCATATAAATAGATAAAACTGAGCAAAATTCAATCGCAGGGACACCTGAAATTTGAAGTCGTTCACAAAGTTGCATAAAAATAACGTTTTGTTACACATTTTTTCTTTTTGAAACCAAATCTTTATATTTGTAGCACTTTGAGAGTAGCGAAACGGTAGTTTGAATGGAAAGATGCCTGCAGACACATAAAGACACCAAACTCTCATCAATAGTTCCGTAAATTTTTATTGACGGAATTTATTGGCGGCAGTGGCAGGTGTCATATAAAAACCGATGAGGGTAATAAATAATGATGAAGCGCAATATTCTTGCAGTGGTTATCCCTGCTCTGCTGGTAGCCGGGGCAGCTAACGCTGCAGAAGTTTATAACAAAGATGGCAATAAAGTAGACATCTACGGTAAAGCTGTAGGTCTGCACTATTTTTCCAAGCACAACGGTGACAACGCCTACGCACCTAATGGCGATCAGACTTACGCCCGTCTTGGTTTCAAAGGGGAAACTCAGATTAACGACCAGCTGACCGGTTACGGCCAGTGGGAATACCAGTTCAGCGGCAATAACTCCGAAGGCGGTGACGACTCTCAGAATGGGAACAAAACCCGTCTGGCGTTTGCTGGTCTGAAATTCGGTGACGCAGGTTCCTTCGATTACGGTCGTAACTACGGCGTCGTATACGATGCACTGGGTTACACCGATATGCTGCCAGAATTCGGTGGCGATACTGCGGCTTCCGACCAGTTCTTCTCTCAGCGTAACGGTGGCCTCGCGACTTACCGTAACTCCAACTTCTTCGGTCTGGTTGAAGGCCTGAACTTCGCTGTTCAGTACCTGGGTAAAAACGAGCGTGATGACGTTCGTCGCTCTAATGGTGACGGCGTTGGCGGTTCTGTAAGCTACGAATTCGAAGGCTTCGGTATCGTCGGTGCATACGGCGCGGCTGACCGTACCGATGCCCAGCAAAACCCGCTTCTGCGCGGCCATGGCGACAAAGCTGAGCAGTGGGCTACCGGCGTGAAATACGATGCTAACAACATCTACCTGGCAGCGAACTACAGCGAAACCCGCAACGCAACCCGCATTTCTAACGGTTATGCGAACAAAACTGAAGACGTACTGTTAGTTGCTCAGTACCAGTTCGACTTCGGCCTGCGTCCGTCCCTCGCCTATACCAAATCTAAAGGTAAGGATATCGAAGGTATCGGTGACGTAGATCTGGTGAACTACTTCGAAGTGGGCGCGACTTACTACTTCAACAAAAACATGTCCACCTATGTTGATTACATCATCAACCAGATCGATTCTGACAACAAACTGGGCGTAGGCTCTGACGACACCGTTGCAGTGGGTATCGTTTACCAGTTCTAATAGCAGACCTCTTTGCTAAATGCCTAAAAAACAGGACTTCGGTCCTGTTTTTTTATATCCGCCAGCGGATTCTTGCGTCTTCAAAAAACACCCCTGCTTTTCGTCACTAACGGTTGGCATTTTGTAAATCTACCGTTAACCTGATAGCGGACTTCCCTTCTGTAACCACAATGGAACCTCGTCATGTTTGAGAACATTACCGCCGCTCCTGCCGACCCCATTTTGGGCCTGGCTGATTTGTTTCGTGCCGATGACCGCCCGGGGAAAATCAACCTCGGAATCGGTGTATATAAAGATGAGACAGGCAAAACGCCGGTACTGACCAGCGTTAAAAAAGCCGAGCAATATATCCTGGAAAATGAAACCACCAAAAACTATCTTGGCATTGACGGTATTCCAGAGTTTGGTCGCTGCACTCAGGAATTACTGTTTGGTAAAGAAAGTGCTCTGATTAATGAAAAACGCGCGCGTACCGCACAGACCCCTGGTGGTACGGGTGCCCTGCGTGTGGCCGCTGATTTCCTGGCAAAAAACACCAGCGCAAAACGCGTGTGGGTCAGCAACCCAAGCTGGCCGAACCATAAGAGCGTATTTAATTCTGCTGGTCTGGAAGTGCGTGAATATAACTATTACGATGCTGCAAACCATTCACTGGACTTTGATGCATTGCTGGCAAGCCTGGCTGAAGCACAAGCTGGCGACGTCGTATTATTCCACGGATGCTGCCACAATCCGACCGGTATCGATCCGACGCTGGAGCAGTGGCAAACGCTGGCTCAGCTGTCAGTCGAAAAAGGTTGGTTACCACTGTTCGACTTCGCCTACCAGGGCTTTGCGCGTGGTCTGGAAGAAGATGCAGAGGGTCTGCGTGCATTCGCCGCGCTGCATAAAGAGCTGATTGTCGCCAGCTCCTATTCCAAAAACTTTGGTCTGTACAATGAGCGCGTAGGTGCCTGTACACTGGTTGCAGCTGATGCTGAAACCGTTGACCGTGCCTTTAGCCAGATGAAATCGGTAATTCGTGCGAACTACTCCAACCCGCCAGCCCACGGTGCATCCGTAGTCGCCACAATTCTGAGCAACGATGCGCTGCGTGCCATCTGGGAACAGGAACTGACTGACATGCGCCAACGTATTCAGCGCATGCGTTTACTGTTTGTCAATACGCTGCAGGAGAAAGGTGCAAACCGCGACTTCAGCTTTATCATCAAACAGAACGGTATGTTCTCTTTCAGCGGCCTGACAAAAGAACAGGTTCTGCGTCTGCGTGAAGAGTTTGGTGTCTATGCCGTCGCTTCCGGACGTGTAAACGTCGCAGGAATGACGCCAGATAACATGGCACCGCTGTGCGAAGCGATTGTCGCAGTGCTGTAATTTATTGCGCATAAAAAGGCCGCAATCGCGGCCTTTTTATTTATCTGCGGTGTTACCAGACTGGCATTTCATCCTGCAGGAACGGGTTATGTAGCCGTTCGTTACCCAGCGTAGAAAGTGGGCCGTGACCCGGGATAAACGTCACGTCATCACCCAATGGTAAGAGTTTACGTTTAATCGAATCAATCAATTGGTTGTGATCCCCACGCGGGAAATCACTGCGCCCTACGCCACCTTTGAAAATCACGTCGCCTGAAATCAGTAACTTTGATTGTTCATCAAAGAAGACAACATGCCCTGGCGTGTGACCCGGGCAATGCAGCACCTGTAAGGTTACGTTGCCGACGCTAATCCGATCGCCTTCGTTTAGCCAGCGATCGGGCGTCAGCGGCTCACAGTCACCCAGGCCAAACATGCGGCTCTGAGCAGGGAGCCCCTGTAACCAGAACTCATCTTCTTTTTCCGGACCAATAACCGGAACACCATAATGCTGTGCCAGTTCAGCCGCTGCCCCTACATGGTCAAGATGTCCATGGGTAAGCAGGATCTGCATGAGCGTCAAACCGCTGGCATCGACTTCCTGTTTGATTTTCTCGGCATCACCGCCGGGATCGACCAGTGCGGCCAGACGCGTCTGCTCACACCAGATTAGCGAGCAGTTCTGGGCGAATGCAGTGACCGGAATAATACGATAGTTCATACAGCTCCTGTTTCATTAAGCTTACGGATCACCAGTGCCGTGCAGGCCCGGTGTCGATATGCACAAAGTTACTGCTGGGGTAGTATCCTACACCACCTGCGCGCATAGATAACGCAGCTTTGCGAATATTGCTTAATGCGATGCCTTCAATGTGGAAATCCATGGCCTGGCCTTTCGTGTGGTAGCTTTTCTTTGCCACACCACGACTACGTGCACGGAGTTCGTTATTGGTATCGATGGAACGATAGCCGGAGATCAGTTGTACGGGTTTACGCGTACCCAGCAATCCCTGCAGACGGAAGAGTTGATCAAACAATCCCGGGTCGATGGATTTCACTTTATTCGCCCGAAAGTCACGGAAAAAGTGATTAAGTTTTGCTAATTCGTCCTGAATATAGCCCCTGCCATCAAAAAACTCTGCTTTTATTGACTCACCGGTATGCAGGTTATTCAGAGTCAATATACGCGGACGTGGGGTGGAGAGTGTAGCAAACGCAGGCGTAGGCAGGATGGCAGCGCCGAGGGCAATGCCACCAAGCGCCAGCAGTTTGCGGCGATTAGCGTCAAATTTGTCCATGGTATTAAGGTCTACAGGTCAATGTTATCGTATGTATGCTCTAGCGCACGCGGGAAACCTTATCTGGCTAAGTAGTCCACGTCAAGGCTCCCAAACCCAGGAAATACGGGGCTTGCAGCCATCCTGCCCCGTTTTCGTCATAACTTACGACAATCATTTTCCTCGAACTGCTTCATTTATCTGATTAATTGCTCAGCTTTCGACATGATTTGTGCGCTGGATCGCGCTGTCTGATCGTAATTGTAAATATCTGTTCGATACTGCGTACGTCCATCGCTTCCCACAAAGGCAGTCAGATAGTACAGGTTGACCGGAATATTCTGGCGGATATTTACATACCGCGTATCCCCTTGCTTCAGGGCATCCGAGATGCGCGTATCATTCCAGCCAGCATCCTGCAGCAGCATATTCGCCAGTTCCGAGGCCTTATTCACGCGCACACAGCCAGAACTTAGCGCCCGAGTATCCTTCTGGAACAAATTATGGTTTGGCGTATCGTGCAGATAAATAGCGTCCGAACTCGGCATATTGAATTTATAGCGACCCAGCGAATTACGCGCGCCCGGTGCCTGCTGGAAGCGGAACGGCAGATTTGAGGCGGTGATTGTAGCCCAGTCAACCTGCCACGGATCTATCGTCTCTTTGCTGTTCCAGCCGCGCATTACAGTATACCCGTGACGCTCAAGGTACCCCGGATCGTTCCACAATTTAGGCAGAATATCTTTCCGGGCCAGCGTCGGCGGCACGTTCCACGGTGGATTTACAACCACATTATTCAACGCGCTGCTCATCATCGGCGTTTTACGATCGGGACGTCCGACAATAACACGGGAAGCCAGCACCTGATTTCCGTTCTGATAATAAACCAGCGAGTAGGCTGGGATGTTTACCATGATGCCGGTAGACAGATCGCTCGGCAGCAGGCGCAAACGCTGAATATTTAACGCCAGTACGCCCGCGCGTTGAGCAGGCGTCACGTTCAGCCAGTCACGCGTCGCAGGGCCAATCGTGCCATCGGCCCCCAGCCCCTGCCATGTCTGAAAACGTTTCACCGCGTCAACAAGTTCGCGATCGTAGGCGCTACGCCCTTCTTTGGCAGAAGTGCTGACACCGGCGTTCAGCATTCCGGTACGACGCAGAATTTCGCGCAGCGCCGGGATATCATTACTCCATTCACCGGGACGCAACGTCGTGGTGCTGGTTAACCGTGGCCAGGGTCGCGAATCCCCCACCAGCTTCAGCAACGACTCATGCATTGCAGCATACTGTGGATGCTGAGGTGTAAGGCTGGTGATAAATGAAGTTAGCTGACCGTTGTCCAGCGCTACCTGCCATTGGTTAACAACGGAGAGCGGTGGCGTTGCCAGTGCATAAGGCTTATCGCTGTAGAGCCAGCGGCTACCTTTGACGGGGATATTGGCAATAAAGTGCAGATAGCCCATCATCGCATCAGAAAGTACAGTATCACGTGCCAGGCCTGTGACTGCTGGGTCAGTCAGTAACGCAACCCAGGCGTTAAACTGCGGCTGAAACCCGGCAATCGCCACCTCGGCTAACTGTTGTTGAAAGGCTTTTACCGCATCACGATTTTCCCACATCGGTTTCATTTCGCGTGCGGCATACAGTAATTCCAGCTGGCTCATATAAACCGGCGTATAGCCTGCTGGTAGCTGAGATTGCAATTCAGCGCGGGCTTTGTCCACAGATGTGCCATTGGGCAGAGACTGAATTCCCGCCATCACACCTGTCGCGTAAGATTGTACCTGCGGTTGCGATAACGCTGTAGGCTGTTCGCTGACGGCCGCAGAGCTGTCGCCAGGAATCATTTCAGGCTCATCAGCCTGCGCGTTGAACAGTGGAGCGAATGTTACGGCCAGGCACAAACTGATTGCCGACAGCCGACGACCACACATTTTATTAAGCAACATCCCTTGCCCCCTGTTTTCTTTATCATACTTTGAGTAGCCAGACCGCCTGTATTCCCCATTACTCTCAAGGGAGCGGGCCTGTAAAACGCCAATACATTCTGAAGTATGACGAGCAAGCCCGGTGACGCGTTAGGCTTACCTTCAGTATATAAACATCAAATCATTTTTGCCTAACCTAATGTAAAGAAGTCTAAAGAAATTACACCAGGTATCATGTGCATATCGGAAAAGAAAAAGGCGGCTTTAGCGCCGCCTTTTTACTTAGCTTGCCTGCGAAGAGGCATCTTCTATCCCAGGTAAGGGCTCAGGTAACTGAGGGGCAAAACCACGCAGACCCACCACATGAACGTGTTCGGTGTTCTGGAAGACTTTACGCACCAGTTTGTAGGTTGTGCCTTTCTCCGGGCTGATATTTTCCGGCGCAGCAATAATCAGCTGCATCTGCAAACGCTCGCACAGTTCAAACAGGGTTGCGATGGAGCGGGCATCAAGTCGTGCGGCTTCATCAAGGAACAACAGGCGGCATGGCGAGATATCTTTCCCACGCAGTCTACGCCCTTCATCTTCCCAGCTTTGAACAACCATCACGAGGATTGACATCCCGGTACCGATCGCTTCCCCTGTGGACAGGGCGCCCGATTCGGCACGCAGCCAACCGTCAGAACCACGGTTAACCTCAACTTCCATTTCCAGGTAGTTGCGGTAGTCGAGCAGTTCTTCACCAATGGTTTGCGGCGTACGCTGTCCCATGTCAATCTGCGGATTCAGACGCTGATACAGCTTCGCCAGCGCTTCAGAGAAGGTCAGACGATTGCTGTTAAACAGATCCTGGTGCTGCTCATGCTGCTCGGAGAGTACGTCCAGCAAGGTGGCATGCGTCTCGCGTACGTTGACGTTCAGACGAACGCTGTTTACCTGGCCAAACGACACGCTTTGCAGACCCTGGTTCAACATACGAATACGGTTCTGTTCGCGCTGAATTGTCTTACGAATAATATTTGCCACGCTGCGAGAGCTGATGGCCAGCTTCTGTTCACGGGAGGTTAACTCTTCCGTCAGACGGCTCAATTCAATCTCCATCTGCTCGATGGCTTCAACCGGATCGTCGGTACGGATAATATCCTGGCGAATACGTTCACGCAGATGCTGGTAAACCGCAACAAAGAATTGAATTTTACGTTCTGGACGTTTTGGATCTTCAGACATGCGCAGCACATCGCGCAGATGTTCGTTATCCGCAACCGCCAGACGTAGCGCACCGAGCGCCTTATCCGACATCGAACGCAGTTCGTCACCGGAAAGATAGGCCAACTCGCGACGGTGCAGACGACGCTCCACACCGTTATCTTTCACCATCCGCATCACCGCACACCAGCCGGCTTTCGCGGTCACCACCTGCTCACGCATTTCATGGTAATCGCGCTCAAGCTTGCGCAGTCTGCGGGTCAGGTTTTCCATCTCCGCTTCGCAGAAGGTTAGCGCTTTTTCCAGTTGGTTGCGACGCGCGCGATTATTACTGAGCTGCGCATGCAGTTCATCACGACGAATACGCGCACGCTCTTCAGCGCCGCTGTCTGCGCGAACGCCGATATCCTGCAGTTCGCGTTGTAAATCGTTCAGTAGCTCTTTCTTGGTGTCATAAGAGCTTTTCAGCGAGGCCATAACCTGATTGTACTGGCTCAACTGCGCGGCATGGCTGCGCAACGCTTCACGGGCGCGGGTACGTTCAGCTTCCGCCTGTTCCAGACGCTCACGCAGTTTCTCATTCAGATCGCTGTTACCGCTGAGCATTTCGGCGGAGTCGGAATAGCTAAAGTGCGCCCGGCGCTGTACCACTTCGGTCAGGGCAAAAGCTTGCTGACGCGCATCACGCTGCATCTGCTGAGAATACGCGTAGTCTTCTTTCAGCTGTTCAAACTGCTCCGGGTCATTTTGCAGAACCGAAACCATCGGTTCCAGTTTGGCTAACTGGTTGCCGTGCTGCTGCACAAAACGCGCCGCTTCCTGGGCTTCATCCAGACGCTCACGAATTTCGTCCACACGATCGGCCAGCATGTCATCTGCCAGCAAATTCAAACGCGGCAGCAGGCGGTTAAGAGCAGAAACCCCCTCTTTCGCCTGTTCAAACTGCATACGGCTTTGCTGATTATCATTTTCATGATTGGTCAGCGCACGTTCGAGTTCAACGCGACGGCTGTTCAGTTGGCGAATTTCCGCTTCCGGATCGGCTTCAAATGCCACCGACAGATGGCTGCCAATAAAGCGGCTAAACGCCTGGTGCAGACGTTGGGTTTTCTGGACGTCAAAGGAGAGCGTTGCAAAACGTTCAGACAGCCCTTCACGCTCGGCATGCAGGGTTTCGATACGGCTTTCGCGCGCAGCACGACCAAAAATCGGCACCGTCGGGAAGCGGGAATAACGCCACTGACGCTCGGCGGTTTTCACCACCACCGCTTTTTCAAGTTCATCGACGCTGAAAACGCTGTCATCAAACGACTGCGGATCCCCTTCGATGAAATAGAGGTCTTCCGGGCAATCCGTCAGCCCATCAAGTTGCTCAGTAATCAGTGACAGATCCGGCACCACGATGGCATGGCGCGAAGGACCGTACAGCGCAGAGAAGTACGGCGCATCTTCAAGGCTAACATCGTCATAGATTTCAGACAGCAGCACGCCGCCGAAGCGTTCCGCCAGCGCAGTGAGGCGCTGATCTTCCGCCCCGCCCGGCTGACTTAAACGTTCAATCTCTTCATCAACCGCATTTTTGCGCGCGCCGACTTCATCACGCTCAACAATGGCTTCACGCTCGCGCTCCAGCAATTGTTGCAGATACTCAGTCACATCCTGGCTGGAGGTAAACTCTTCACCACACTGTTCGCTAAGCTGGTTCAGGCTATTTTGCGCGGCCAGCCAGACAGGCGCGCGTTTCATCAGATGCTGGATACGCGATTGCAGCTGCTCCTGCTCCTGACGCAGCGTCATACGCTGTTCGCTGGCAGACGAGACGCTGTCCGACAAGGCGGCGATACGCGCTTCCAGTTCCTGGTGCAGCGCTTCCAGCTCATCGATATCGAACTGTTTACCCTGACGCTTGCAGAATTCAGCCAGCAGACGCTCGGCTTCCTGCTGTTCGCGCAGACGCTGTTCCAGCTCGCTCAAACGCATGCGCAATGGCTGAACCTGTTCCGCCAGGTGGCGCTGTTCAACGCCTTCGCGCAGCAGCTCACGCGCCACGCTCCAGGCTTCACCACGCGCCAGCGGGCCGTTGATAGCCGCCACCAGCTGGTAAGCCTGTTCGAACTGGCTGTGCGCAGTTTGCGCCACGCTCATTTTTTGTTCCAGCGTCAGCAACTTCTCGGTCGCTTCCTGCTCTTTGGCCTGGAAGGTTTCCAGCCATTCAGCGGCGCTATCGGCGGTCAGATCCGGTAAGTGGCAAAGCTCTTTGGCTCGGCTCAGTGCCTGAATCGCCTGAGTGTACTGGATGGCGCGCGTTTGCTGGACGTCCAGCGCCTGCTGGTAATCGGCAAGCTGGCTTTTCAGCTCATCCACTTCCAGCTCGGCGGCTTCCGCACGGGCTTCATTCTCATCCTGACGATCGACAGCTTCTGCCACGACTTCATTTTGTTCTTCGAGACGGATCTGCAACTCTTCGAGATCCGCTTCGTAGCGTTCAATTTTTTCCTGCTGACGCAGTGCGGTTTGCACCAGATTCAGATGATCGCTCGCAGCCTGATAATCGGCTTCCAGATCGCCTTCCGCGCCGTTATGCTCGCCCAGTTCACGCGCCATATCCACATGCTTATACTGCTCTGCGGCCAGCTGCTGGCGCGAGGTATACAGTTCACGACGATATTCCAGCGCTTTGTCGAGGTGAATACGACGTTCATTAGCGTGGCGCATATAATCTGCCGCCACATAGTTAGTCGCTTCGCTGATCAAATGCTTAAACAGGTCACGATCTGACTGGGTGACGCGAATCGCTTCCAGCGTCATGCGGTTTTCACGCAGCGCCGCTTCCATATCCTGGAACGCTTTACGCACGCCGCTGTTTTCTGGCAGCAGGTAATCGCGCAGTGAGCGAGTAATGGCGCTGGAGATACCGCCGTACAGTGAGGCTTCAATCAGGCGATAGAATTTACTACGGTCGGAGGCAGAGCGCAGACGACGGGCAATGATGCCCAAATCGAACATCAACGAGTGATAATCGGTTATCGAGTTGAACTGCTTAAACTGCACGCCTTCCATCTCATCAAGCTTCTCTTTTAGCTCAGCAAGAGACAGCACGCGAGCCTGCCGTTCGTTCAACGTTTCCGTGACCAGTTGGGTTGGCTGCACCGACATCGGTAACCCCTGAATCGCAAATGGCTTGATGTCCACTTTACGATCGCGCCCGGCAACCTGCTGCAGACGCACGCCAACGACCACACGCTGATGGCGCGAGTTGAGCACGTCAAGCATCGAGTAACAGACACCTGCTTTCAGCTTTCCGTGCAGACCTTTATCGCGTGAGCCGCTGGTTGCACCGGCTTCGGTGGTATTACGAAAATGCAGCAAGGTTAAGTCCGGGATAAGCGCTGTAACGAATGCCGCCATGGTGGTGGATTTACCCGCCCCGTTCCCGCCCGACAGCGTGGTAACCAGCTCATCAAGGTCAAACGTACGGGCAAAAAAACCATTCCAGTTAATCAGCGTAAGTGAGCGAAATTTACCGCGTTCAATCATTATTCTTCTTCTCCACTGTCCGGCTGATTCTCTTCGGGCTCATCGTTGAGCTGCAGGCGGTTCTCGACCGGCATCGCTTCGCCATCACGAATTAAGCGACGCTGCGCTTCGCGCGGATCGTCACCGCTGCGCACGTCCGCGCCAAAGCGGAAGACTGATTCCGTAATACGGAATTTGCTACTGTCGTGACCCATAAACCACACCATGCCTAAACGACGCAGGCGGTTAAGTGAAGAACGCACTTTTTCCTGGAGTTTCTGGCGATCAACGTCCGAACCGGTCGAACGGTTGTTCACCAGCTTCAGCAGTTTGGCTTCATCCGCCAGCGTTAGCAGCTCGTCGTACAGCTCTTGCTGAGTAAAAATCCCTTCGTTCGCCAGACGTTCCGGGCTGAGATAGAGATAGCAAAGAATTTTACCGACCATCATGTCCAGTTCAGACAGGACCGAACGGGGAATGAGCGTCGTTGAACGCGGACGAAGGTAGAAGAACCCTTCCGGCGCACGGATCAATTCCACGTTATAGCGGCTGTAAAACTCTTCAAAATATTCCTGAAAATCCATCAGGAAGGCATGATTATCCAGTTCATCCAGACCGATATGGCGGCCCGAACGTAAGGCGCTATCCAGCGCCGGAAATAACGGATTCGCCAGCGCCTGCGCCAGCTTTACCGGCATCACTTGTTCAATATTTGTCAATGACATGCGCCTGTACCTTGGCTCCGTAATCATTAATCGGCTGCCATTTGGCTGGCAGTCCGGTGAAGTCTGCTTGCGCTACGCCAAGACGTACCGCCTGATCGATAACAATACGCGCAACGTCGAAGTGACGCGCACGTGGATATTGCGCCAGATACTCGCGCACGACCAATCCGAGATCCAGTGGCGTTTGTCTGGATTTATAGATAGCCAACTGCTCTTCGATAATTGCCGCCAGCTGTTCGCGGATCTCGTTAAATTCTTCATATTCCAGATCGGCCGGGAGCTCACCGGTGACCTCTTCATCACGCAGCACCATCTCTTCGTCACGCATATCCAGCAGACGATCGGCATTGGCATAGGTCAACGCCCACGGATCGTCAAAATAGCTCTGGACAGACTGACGTAAACGCTGGGCAAAGACGCGATTTTTGTCCATATCAATAGCGGTACGGATAAACTTGTGCACGTGACGATCGTAGCCGATCCACAAATCGATGGATTGCTGACCCCAGCTGATAATACGGTCGAGCTTGCTTTGCAGGTCGAACACCAGCCGGTCGACGAAATGCAAATCGTCATGAGCCATCGTCGCGTCCTGAATGCGTAACAAGTTCGCCTGGAGCTTATCGCCTGCGGCTTCCAGCGTATCCTGCAGTTCACGCAGCGTACCAGACGTTTCAGACAGCAGCATTTCACAGCTGGAAATTGCCGCCCGCCAGTCTTTGTTTAGCAACTGTGCGATGTCGTCTTTTACCTGCTGCTGCTGTTCATCCATGATGCGCTGGGTCAGATCGATACTGTCGAAAATTTCCGCTACCGAATACTTCAATGGTGCATAGACGTTGCGGTGCCAGTGGAATTCATCACCACCTTCTGCGGCGGCATCTGCCGCGCGCTTCAGCTCACCAGCAACAATCGACAACTGCATCGACAAACGCAATGTAGAGAATTCGCGCTGACGAATATAGTAATCCGTGATGCCAATCCCCAGCGGCGTTAAACGATAAATAGCGTTACCTTCCGCCTGCTCGCTGGTAAAGCGGTTCAGCAGACGTTGACGTACCATGTCGTTAATCGCGTTATTGGCGCGAACACCGATGGTTTCGCTGGTTTGCTCAAACGCATCACTCACATGGCGGAACGCATCCACCAGCTCGCCTTCGCTCATCTCACCGTCAAGTCGCTCACCGTTCAGCGTGGCTACCGCCAGCAGGAACGAAAGTCTGTCTACCGGCAGAGAGATGGAGAAGTCATTTTTTCTGGCCCAGGCAACCAGTTCGGGGACTGTCTGGGAAAATTCACTCATAGGTTATCCTTGCATCTGCGGTTTGCGCGCGGTGACATGAATATAGCGGCCAAGGCTGATATACGGTTCCTGGCGGCAATAGCGCGTTTCTAACTCAAGTAACATTTCATAACCGTCACGCTGTTGATGCTTATCTCGCAGATAATCATGAAACACGCGCACGCCTGTCTTACCGGTTATCTGCCAACCGATCTCTTCCAGCCACTGGTAAACCTGTCCTGGTTCACGCGGATAGTCTGGTGAAAGCGTACGTTTTTTACGTTTTGGCATCCCAACCTGCACATAGTCGAAATTCCCTGCGACCATGTTGTGCATCAGCAGACCGTTAGCATTGTAGAACATTAACGATAACGCGCCGCCGGGACGTAATACCGACCACAGGGTTTGCAGCACGCAAACCGGTTCGGCCACCCATTCCAGCACAGCATGAAACAATATCAGATCAACCGGGCTTTCCAAATGCGCAGCAACATCCTGAGCGGCGCATTGTATGAAATGCATGTTTCCGCTCACACCTTTTGCCTCTGCTGCCTGTTGCGCACGGGCGATCATCTCACCGGACAGGTCACATAATGTCACGAAGTGACCGCGCTCCGCCATTTTGATGGCCGTTTGCCCTTCGCCCCCACCCGCATCCAGAATATGTAATTTCTGTTCACCGAGCGTGGGCAGTAAGCGATCCAAATCCTGCCAGAGAATAGCCTGTCTTAATTGACCTTTGGTGGTGCCGTAAATGTTACGGGAAAACTTCTCTGCAATGTCATCAAAATTGCGATCCCGCATCGGGCTCTCCACAGGCTGGCTTTAGGGTGACTAAGTAAAACCGCTATTTTGTCACACCCACGCCGAGAATGAACCTTCCTGGTGTAATATCGCTGCAGATCCCCTGCTATATGGTTAAAAAAGGAACCAAAAAGGATGCTTTTTACGCTGAAGAAAGTGATTGGCGGTATGATGCTGCCGCTTCCGTTGATGCTGCTTGTGATGGGCATCGGCCTGGGGTTAATCTGGTTTAGCCGCTTTCAGAAAACGGGGAAAGTGTGTATCAGCCTGAGTTGGCTCGCACTTTTACTGCTTAGCCTGCAACCTGTCGCCGATCGTCTGCTGAAACCGCTTGAGGATAGTTATCCAACCTGGCAGGGTACGCAAAAAGTGGAGTACATTGTGGTGTTGGGTGGCGGATATACGTGGAATCCGCAGTGGGCGCCAAGTTCAAACCTGATCAACAACAGCCTTCCACGTCTGAATGAAGGTATTCGCCTATGGCGCGCAAACCCGGGCTCGAAGCTTATCTTTACCGGCGCTGCCGCAAAAACCAATAATGTCAGCACGGCTGAAGCTGGCGCTCGCGTGGCGCAGTCGCTGGGCGTGCCCCGCAGCGAGATCATTACGCTGGACAAACCTAAAGATACCGAAGAAGAAGCGATAGCAGTAAAACAGGCCATTGGCGATACGCCGTTCCTGCTGGTGACATCCGCATCGCACTTACCGCGTGCGATGATTTTCTTCCAGCAGGCCGGACTGCATCCGTTGCCTGCACCCGCTAATCAACTGGCCATCGATTCACCACTCAATCCGTGGGAGCGAGCAATTCCTTCGCCTGTCTGGCTGATGCATAGCGATCGTGTTGGTTACGAAACGTTGGGGCGCATCTGGCAGTGGCTAAAAGGTTCAGGCGAGCCACGGCAGTAGTGATTTCGTTGCCAGGTCAAAGTTGGAACGATTAAAACGTCCGGTATTGACCAGTTGCGCAACCTCATCCCATAACACATACAGCCAGCGCCGCCAGATGAACGACTCCGCCACTGGCGCGCGCTGCAGGTATTGCCATAGCAGGCTTTCCGCCAGCGCATTATCCATTAAGCGGAACAGTTCATATTCCCTGGGCGCCCACAGCATCAACCCCGGCCCCACCATTGCCAGAAGCTGATCGCTACGGGCGTCTTTAAGCATGCTGCGTAAGCTGAAATTACCGTGGATCAGCACGCAGTTATCATTGAATCCTTCAAATAAAGCGGGCAAACACTCACGGGTACGAAACAGGATCCGTTTGTCCTGCATTGTCAGCCCGGTATTGTTGAACTGACTTAACGTAGTCCACAGCACCTCAACTCGCTGACGATACCAGGATGGCCAGATATTCTCTTGCGTGTTATCCACCATTCCCACACAGCCGCGGCTATCCTGTCGATGCCATGAAAGCAGACCTTCTACAATCTGATCCTTTAAATGTTCCCAGCGTTCGGGCGTTCTGGCTGGCGCTTCTACCGGCACACCGCGTAAACGCTCAAGCAACAGGACATCAGGGCCGGGATGCTCTTCGTGCGTTAAGACCCCATAAATGACTGGCATACGCACAGTCCCGCTACGTGCCAGCATGGTGGTTTTCCATGCTAACTGCTGCGCCATCCCCGGTGTGGTGAAACTTCTCGCCATCAGTGGCATCGGATTTCCCTGGCTGTCATACAGTGACCACAGGGCCGTATCCACTTTTTCATTTACGCATTCAATACGACTGAGTTTTTCACCCAGCAGATGGCTGAGTTCGGCACGCAACTGTTCCATTTCAGATTGCCCTCATTAATGCTACTGCTTTCATAATGAGCGTCGTGCAGACAGATGTCACCCGGATGAGATCAATTGATGAAAAGAAAAGTGGAGGGAAAGCGTAACGATACGACACTCCTCCCAAAAAATCGCATCACCGGGGGGAGTGTCATGAGAAAAACTAACGCATTTCAGCGCGAACGCGCTCAAGGTCTTCGGCAGTGTCTACGCCGGTTCCCGGGACTTCTTTTGCGACGGCAACGTGAATTTTCTCGCCGTACCACAGCACACGCAGTTGCTCCAGCATTTCAATATGCTCAAGCGGACTCGGCTGCCAGTTTACATAACGGCGAATAAATCCGGCGCGATAACCGTAAATGCCCAGGTGACGCAGGAAGGTATCGCCCACCGTTTCGAGGCTTTTGGAAAAACGGTCGCGATCCCATGGGATCGTCGCACGGGAAAAATAGAGAGCATAACCTTCGGCATCCAGCACAACTTTTACCGCATTTGGATTAAACGCCTCTTCTGCGCTGTGAATCGGGGCTGCAAGGGTCGCCATACCAACCTGGCGCTGCGCCAGATTCTCAGCGACCTGACGAATAATGACCGCCGGGATCATCGGCTCATCACCCTGGACGTTCACAATAACGGTATCATCGCTAAAGCCACATTTCTCGACAACTTCCGCCAGTCGCTCCGTGCCAGACTGGTGATCGGCACGGGTCATGCACACTTCGCCACCCACCGCTTCTACCGCACGAGCGACATCTTCATGATCGGTGGCAACAATAATACGCTCAGCGCCAGATTCACGCGCACGTTCCAGGACATGCACAATCATGGGCTTGCCGTTGATATCCAGCAGCGGCTTACCCGGCAAACGTGTGGACGCATAACGCGCAGGAATAATGACCACAAAACTCATGATTTACTCTCATCAGCAGTCAGAACACGGGCTTCGGTTTCCAGCAAAACTGGAATGCCGTCGCGCAGTGGGAAAGCAAGGTTATCCAGTTTACAAATCAGTTCCTGTTTTTCCTGGTTAAACCAGAGTTTGCCATTGCATACCGGGCAGGCAATGATTTCAAGCAGACGATGATCCATAGTTCCTCCAGATGGACCGGATTGTGAATCCGTAAATATTAACATAATCAATTAAGAGGCTGGGTCTATTTCCCAACCGTGCCGAGATTCAGCAAATAAACCGTCCGGGCAATGCCCCAATGTCACTCGCGTCGCCTGCTGCCAGCGGGCAAAATCATCAATCGCCTGAAACAATCCTTTTTGCAGAGTAACCCCTGGTTTGATGCCATCCTGCAACCACAGCGAAATAACCTCCAGCACGCCGGTTTTACGGTGCATTTTGGCGTCCATGCGCCCAACTAACTGCCCGCGATGCAGCAACGGCAAGACGAAATAACCATACTGACGTTTCGGCGCTGGCGTATAGCATTCCAGTCGGTAGCTAAAATCAAACAGCTGTTCTGCCCGTTTACGATCCCAGACCACCGGATCAAACGGGGATAAAACAGCGTTGTGGGTGGCAGTCAACTTTCCCGCCAGAGCAAGTTCCAGTTGCGGCTGAAGGTGGCTGTGCAACCACAAGGTGCCCAGCCCTTCTACATCAACAGGAATTATATGTCGCTGTTCCCTTCGCATATCGCACCAGTTTTTTAACGCCGGACGCTTCAGGCGATAGTAGTCCGCCAACCACTGCTCACGGAAAATACCCAAACTACGGGCGCTATTATCCAGCATCACAATTTCGGCTTCATCCTGCGACAGCCGGTCACGCTCGTCATCCCAATGAGGCATGACGCGATGCGTTAAATCATACACTCGCTGAAAATTACGCCGCTCCACCACCATCACTTTCCCGGATGTAAAAAGCCCTTCCAGATGCCGCTTTTGTGGTTTCCATTCCCACCAACCGCTGGCGCCCTTACGCGGATGCTCGAAATCGGCTGAACGTACCGGCCCGTTATGCTGGATATGCTGTAACAGTTGCTCAATTTCATGGGCATGTTCTTTCATCCACGCCGCTTTGTATTTCCAGCCCATTTTTTCCGGAGCCAACATACGATGGCGTATCAGCGTAAAGTCGCTGCGCGGTAAAAAACAGGCTTCATGCGCCCAATACTCCATCAATTCGCCCTGCAGTAAGGACTCATCCAGCCATTGGGGGGAATAGTCACCCAAACGACTAAACAGCACCAGATAGGGACTGCGCGCCACAATATTGATGGTATCGATTTGCAGTAACGACATACGCGAAATGGTGGGAAGAATATCTGCAGGCGTTGCCCGGCGGCGTGTTTTTTTCAGTAGCCCCTGGGCAGCAAGATGAAGATGACGGGCATCTGTCAAAGAAAGGTGCGGCAACGACATTTATGGCCTCATAAATGATTCGCTGCCGCAGCGTGAATCAGTCAGCGAGTCAGCGAGATTAAGCTATCCAGCAACACATCAGGCCGTTCGCCTGACAGATGAGCGTCAACCGGTAAATACCACCAGTTTTCATCGGCAAACGCACGACATTTAACCGCATCTTTTTCCGTCATCACCAGCGTTTGTCCTTCTGCTAACAACGCACTGACGTCACTGTAGGTCAGAGACTGATGGTCCGCCAGTGCGACACATTTTTGTAACCTGGCGCCACATGCCTCAAGCGTGGCAAAAAAACGGGGTGGATGACCGATACCCGCCATGGCGACAATATCAGGCAGTTGCGCCACATCGCGACGTTCACCGGTACGTAAATTAACGGCCGGCCCCGGCTCAAGATGCATGGGAATTTCACCCGGTCGCGCAACGCCGCCATTAACGATCGTGGCATCTACCGATTTAAGGCGACCTGCGCGTTCACGCATTGGCCCAGCAGGGAGCCACCAGCCGTTACCAAACCGACGCACACCGTCAATCACCACGATTTCCACATCACGAGCCAGACGATAGTGCTGTAACCCATCGTCTGTCACAATAATCTGCACGTCATGGTGAGCAAGGATCGCTTTTACCGCATCCGATCTTACCGGAGATACCGCTACGGGTACGCCGGTACGTTGAAAGATAAGCACAGGCTCATCACCCGCTTCTGCGGTAGTGGTGTCTGCCGTTAGCAATAGCGGATAAGTCACTGCTTTCCCGCCATAACCACGAGACACTACGCCCACACGAATACCGCGTTGCTGCAGCTGCTCAACCAGCCAAATCACTACCGGCGTTTTACCATTGCCGCCCGCGGTAAGATTGCCAACCACCACCACCGGTACTGGCGCACGCCATGCACGTTTAAGCCCAAGCTTGTAGCATAGGCGGATCCCGCCACTCACCAGGCCATACAGCCAGGAGAGTGGAAGTAGCAATCGCCACAGCGGCGATTCACCAGACCAGATACGTGCGATCATTGACCGAATTGCATCTTATGTAATTGTGCATAAACCCCACGCTGCTCAAGCAGTTCGCTATGGGTTCCGCGTTCGACAATCAGACCATCCTCCACCACGATGATCTCGTCTGCCTGTTCAATGGTAGAAAGGCGGTGAGCAATAACCAGAGAGGTACGGTTTTTCTGTAGCTCATCCAGCGCAGACTGAATCGCGCGTTCGGATTCGGTATCCAGCGCCGACGTAGCTTCATCGAGGATCAGGATCGGACTGTCGCGCAGCAAGGCGCGAGCGATGGCGATACGCTGGCGCTGACCACCTGAAAGCAGCACGCCGTTTTCGCCAATCACCGTATCCAGACCATCATCCATCTTGTTGATGAAATCCATGGCGTAGGCCATCTGTGCCGCTTTTTCGATCTGCTCGCGGCTGTACATATCGGTACGCGCGTAGGCGATGTTGTTGGCAACCGTATCATTGAACAGGTGAACGTTCTGCGATACCAGCGCCACCTGATCGCGCAGCGATGACAGGGTGTATTCACGCAGGTCGTGCCCATCCATCAGAATCTGCCCTTCATCAATATCGTAGAAGCGCGTGATCAGGCTGGCGATAGTGGATTTACCAGAACCCGAACGACCAACCAGGGCAACGGTTTTGCCCGCCGGAATATTCAGGTTGATGTTACGTAGCGCAGGAATGTCACGGCCCGGGTAGGTAAAGGTCACATTACGGAACTCCAGATCGCCAGAAGCGCGCTCAATGACGCGTTTACCTTCATCTTTCTCTTGTTCGCTATCCAGTATCGTAAATAAGGTCTGGCATGCCGCCATACCGCGCTGGAACTGCGCATTGACGTTAGTCAGTGACTTCAGTGGACGCATCAGGGCGATCATTGAAGAGAAGACAACGGTGATTGTCCCTGCCGTCAGGTTTTCCATCACGCTTGGGAAACTGGCCGCATATAACACGAAGGCCAGAGCCAGAGAAGCGATCAACTGGATGATAGGATCGGAGATAGAAGAGGCAGAAACCATCTTCATACCCTGCAGACGCATCTTGTTGCTGACTTTGTCAAAACGCTTGGTTTCAACTTCCTGACCACCAAAAATCAAAACTTCTTTGTGGCCTTTCAGCATCTGCTCCGCACTTGTCGTAACCTGCCCCATGGTGTTTTGCATGTTTTTACTGATGCTACGAAAGCGCTTGGAAACCACTCGGATTGCCACTGACACAATTGGCGCCAGCACAATCAGGATCAATGACAGCTGCCAACTGTAATAGAACATCATGATAAACAGGCCAATAATCGAGGCACCTTCACGTACTACGGTGATTAGCGCACCAGAAGATGATGACGCGACCTGCTCTGAATCATAGGTAATACGAGACAGCAGCGTACCGGTAGACTGTTTATCAAAAAAGGCGACAGGCATACCCATCATATGACCAAACAGGCGGCGGCGCATGGTCATGACCACTTTGCCTGACACCCATGAAATACAGTAGCTGGAGACGTAGCTCGTAATACCGCGAACTATCATTAGCCCAATGACCACCAGAGGCATCCACAGCAGCACAGAGCGATCAGTTTTACCAAAACCATCATCCAGTAATGGCTTGAGGAGCGATAACATGAAGGTATCGCTGGCCGCGTTAAGGACTAACGCTATACCCGCCACGATCAGACCCGATTTAAAAGGCGCTATGGTTGGCCATAGTCGGCGAAACGTCTGCCACGTAGAGAGATCTTTATCGTTATGCATTCAAAAAACCAGCATTTGTTAGAATAGCCGCATATTCTACCCGTTATCCTCCAACACGCCAAACCACTGATGATACCAACGGGGTAAAATCTGATCCCGTAAGCTGCGTATGCGCCAACTTTTTTGATAAATATCTAGCGTGATTTGCCCCTGGTGGGGTGTGTCCAGCCACTGATAATTTTGTTTCCGGTAACGCTGTCGGACTTTCCATGACGGTAGACGCCAGGCATTGTAGCGGGATGCTGAGGCTATTGCGGCCTGTCCGCCAACGCGTTGAATCAGCGCCAATGAGGATGACGTGTTACTCCCGTGGTGTGGAACCTGCACAAACGTAGCCTGCAGATGCTGCCAGTAGTGACTTAGCATTTTTTGTTCAGCAGGGGATTCAATATCACCAGTCAGGAGAATACTCTGATGTCCGTCATCCACCTTTACCACACAGGAATGGTTATTCCCCTGCTCTTTATTTCCACTGACTGGCCAATGTGCACTAAATGTTAATCCCTGCCATTGCCAATGCTCCCCGCGAAAACAAGGGAGATGCCCTTTCCAGCCCAACGGACTTCTGATCCACAGTGACGGCCAGGCTTGCTGTAGCGATTGCAACCCTCCACGGTGATCCAAATGCTCGTGACTTAGAATTACCCCTTGCGGTTCCAGGTTGTGCCAACGTAGCCAGGGAATAATCAGCTGTTGCGCGCTATCACCTTCAGGCCATGCCAGACCAGTATCATAAAGCAGTGCTTTACCATTACGCGCAATCACCATCGCCAGCCCCTGCCCGACGTCCAGCATATGTACCTGCCACAAATCAGCGCGGGGTGTCCTCCAGAACGGTCCACTCAATAACAAAAGCCCGGTAAAACAGGCAACCGGTAGCGTTTCCCAGGCATTTAATCGCCATGCAATAAGCATCAGCCATGGGGACAGTGCAAGCCATTGCCAACGCGCATCAATGTTGAGCCATCCTTCCGGTAAGCTATTGAGACCCCAAAATAACAGCTCCATAGAACGGTCAGCGAGATACCACAGCCCTGCCTCGATCATCACCTGACCGGTTAAATGCACGACCATACCCGCTAATATCAGAGGAACTGAAACAAATGTGACCAGCGGTACCGCAAATAAATTGGCCAGCAATGAGCTCAGGCTAACACCGTGAAATAATGCGATTTGGACAGGCAGAAGCAGTACCGTAATTCCCAGTTGAAGATGAGCAAGCGCCAGCACTGCACGTCCGATACGCGAGAGCGGCCAGCACGGCATCGGCATCCACTGAAACCAGAATAGCAGCGCCGCTACGGCGAAAGCAGACAACCACAGACTTTGTGAAATCACCGCGACCGGATCTACTACCACAATTGCTGCCAGACAGGTAATCCAGACCGCCCAGCCACTCCACTGCCTGCCGCTTAGTTTTAGTGCCCCCCATACCATTAGCGCGATGACCGTGCGTAATGCCGGTGGTTGCAGCCCCGTCAGCCAGGCATAAAATGCAGCGCAGAGCACCCCCCCGACTAGCGGAGCCTGCCAGCAGATCCAGCGTGCTGGCATAAAAAATTGTCCGCCTCGTATCAATCCGCCAGCGAGGAGTGCGGCAAAAGCAATATGCAGCCCGGAAATGGCCATCAAATGTGCTGTTCCGGTGTCACGCATTATATTTTTTACCGCCTGCGATACAGACAAACGTTCCCCCATCCCCAGCCCCAGTATGACTTGCTGCCAGGGATAGGCGGCAAGCGTGGTTTTTAGCGAGGAGAGATAACGTGCACGCAGACTGCATTGCGGTGTAATCACTGAGGCCTGCAGAAATCGCCCCGTTAGCGGCTGATGCTGTGCCAATGCATAGCGCTGGCTATCAAATCCACCTTCATTCAGTTGCCCATGCACAGCACGAACTTTCAGCATCATCGCCCATGTCTGACCTGCGCAAACATCGCCAGGTAAGTACTGTCCATACAGTACGACGCCAACGGCAGGAAAGATTCGTTTCCCCTGAAGGTGAGTGATTTGGCCGTAGTGCGTTGTCATATTGTCAGTTCCGGTTATCCTCACAATGGCTTGCTGGGTTTTCGCAGGCAGCGTATTACCGGCCCAGATAACCTCTTTCGCAGCCAGTATTCCCCACAGGAAAAACAGCAGGACTAATCCAGCGTAATGCATATATCGATGAGGAATGAGACAAAGCAGACACGCCAGACCAAATACCAAGCTGACACACAGCATGTCAGGTAATACGGGTAATACCGTCAGCGGGAGAATGCCGCATAACGCACACGTACTGATTGTTGTTAGTTTCATATGACACCTCCCTGTGACAGGGAGTGTGCAGGACAATTCAGCAGATGTCTGGCAACTATTTACCGGTAAACGAGGTGCGTTCCGATGTTATTTAACTGCAGATGTAACATACAAATATGTTGGGAGAGAGATTCCAGCACTGGGAGGTGAAAATGAAAAAAGCACCCATACAGGTGCTTTTCTCGGGGCTAAGTCTTGCTGAGGACTTAACCGTAAATATTGGCGCGATCGCGCAGTTCTTTACCCGGCTTAAAGTGCGGAACATATTTTCCTTCCAGATCCACTTTATCGCCAGTCTTCGGATTACGTCCGGTGCGTGGTGCGCGGTAATGCAAAGAAAAACTGCCGAAACCGCGGATTTCAATACGCTCGCCCTGCGCAAGAGTCGAGGCCATATGTTCCAGCATCTCTTTTACTGCATCTTCAACCGCTTTCGCGGGAATATGAGGTTGCTGGGTTGCAAGTCTTTCAATCAATTCTGACTTGGTCATGATTCCTCCGGTTCCTTAAAGGCAAAATTAGCTGCTGCATTGATTAAGGGCGGCCGTAGCCGCCCTTTGTCATTGATTACAGGACGAATCCTGTAATCTGTCAAGCTACTCGTCACCCTTTGTGTTGTTAACAGCACAAAGGATTTATACCCGTCATACTTCAAGTTGCATGTGCGGGTATAGAGTACTCGATATTACTCGCCTTTAGCTGCTTTGAAAGCTTCAGCCATTGCGTTGTTAGAGAAGTTTGCATCTTCCTGTTTGTTAACAGTTGCGATTGCATCTTTCTCATCAGCTTCGTCTTTAGCACGAACAGACAGGCTGATTGCACGGTTCTTACGATCAACGCCGGTGAATTTAGCTTCAACGTCGTCGCCTACGCTCAGAACCAGAGTTGCATCTTCAACGCGGTCGCGGGAAGCTTCAGAAGCGCGCAGGTAACCTTCAACGCCGTCAGCCAGTTCTACGGTTGCGCCTTTAGCGTCAACTGCAGTGACTTTACCGTTTACGATTGCGCCTTTCTTGTTCAGTGCAACCCAGTTGTTGAACGGATCTTCTGCGAGCTGTTTAACGCCCAGAGAGATACGCTCACGCTCTGCGTCAACCTGCAGAACAACTGCTGCGATTTCGTCGCCTTTTTTGTATTCACGAACTGCTTCTTCGCCTGCAACGTTCCAGGAGATGTCAGACAGGTGAACCAGGCCGTCGATGCCGCCGTCCAGGCCGATGAAGATACCGAAGTCAGTAATAGACTTGATTTTACCTTCAACACGGTCGCCCTTGTTGTGGGTTTCCGCGAACTGCTGCCATGGGTTGTTTTTGCACTGCTTCAGACCCAGGGAGATACGACGACGTTCTTCGTCGATATCCAGAACCATAACTTCCACTACGTCGCCAACGTTAACAACTTTGGACGGGTGGATGTTTTTGTTGGTCCAATCCATTTCGGAAACGTGAACCAGGCCTTCAACGCCTTCTTCGATTTCAACGAAGCAGCCGTAGTCGGTCAGGTTGGTCACGCGACCAGTCAGTTTGGTACCTTCCGGATAACGCTTAGCGATAGCTACCCATGGATCTTCGCCCAGCTGTTTCAGGCCCAGAGATACACGAGTACGCTCGCGGTCGAACTTCAGCACTTTAACAGTGATTTCGTCGCCAACGTTTACGATTTCGCTCGGATGCTTAACGCGTTTCCATGCCATGTCGGTGATGTGCAGCAGGCCGTCAACGCCACCCAGATCAACGAATGCACCGTAGTCAGTGAGGTTCTTAACGATACCTTTAACTTCCATGCCTTCCTGCAGGTTTTCCAGCAGCTGATCGCGTTCTGCGCTGTTTTCGGATTCGATAACGGCACGACGGGAAACAACAACGTTGTTACGCTTCTGATCCAGCTTGATTACTTTGAATTCAAGCTCTTTGCCTTCCAGGTGCAGCGTGTCGCGGACCGGACGAACGTCTACCAGGGAACCCGGCAGGAACGCGCGAATACCATTCAGCTCAACAGTGAAGCCACCCTTGACTTTGCCATTGATAACACCAGTAACGGTTGCAGCTTCTTCGTAAGCTTTTTCCAGCGTGATCCAAGCTTCGTGACGTTTAGCTTTTTCACGGGACAGCAGGGTTTCACCGAAGCCGTCTTCTACTGCATCCAGAGCAACGTCAACTTCGTCACCAACCTGGATTTCCAGCTCGCCCTGGGCGTTTTTGAACTGCTCTGCCGGAATGGCGGACTCAGATTTCAGACCGGCGTCAACCAGTACTACGTCTTTGTCGATAGCAACAACAACACCACGAACGATGGAACCCGGGCGGGTTTCGATTTCTTTTAAGGATTCTTCAAACAGTTGAGCAAAAGATTCAGTCATGTTTAATCTTCAGGTTTCATATTTAACGTCCACCTGGCTCCATGCCGGATGGGGTTGTTTAACATACCCGCTGTCAATCCATTGCAACGGGGGTACTGCAAATTCGGTCGCACTTATGCGAGAGCCAGTTTTTGGCGCGCGTATTGTAACGCTTTTTCAATCACTTGCTCAATGCTTAATCGGGTTGAATCTAAAACTAAAGCATCAGCAGCGGGAACCAGCGGCGCTACAGCACGGTTGCGATCGCGGTAATCGCGTTCTTCGATCTCGGCCAAAAGGCGTTCAAAGTTAACACTAAAGCCCTTCTCCTGCAACTGTAGCATACGTCGATGCGCACGTTCTTGCGAGGAGGCGTCCAGAAAAATTTTTACTGGCGCATCAGGGAACACCACCGTGCCCATATCACGTCCGTCGGCAATCAGGCCGGGCGCTTCACGAAACGCGCGTTGACGACGTAACAGCGCTTCGCGTACGCGAGGAAACGCAGCGACCTGAGAGGCGGCATTCGCCACTTCCTGGGTGCGGATTTCGCCGCTGACATCTTCGCCTTCCAGAATGACTTCCAGGTTGCCGTCCGTTGAGATAAAACGCACATCCAGGTGTGAGGCAAGCGGTACCAGAGCATCTTCAGAAGTGACATCAACATGGTGATGTAACGCTGCGAGCGCCAGTACGCGGTAGATCGCGCCTGAATCTAACAGATGCCACTGCAATGCTTCCGCCATTGCCTTGCACAAGGTGCCTTTTCCTGCACCACTTGGGCCATCAATGGTAATAACCGGGGCAATTGCCGTCATCTTTTTCTCCTTAAACGGGCATACGTTAACGTGAACGCCGCGCATTATACGCGCCAACGCTAATAATCGTTAACACAGAGTGTAAAAACCCGATTAGTCTGTAACGATATGAGGAAGAATTGCGCAATTATAGCGGGCTAGCGAGAAACCAGCCCGGAAGATGACACTGTTTTACTTTTTATCTGCAGCGATACGTTCACGCATATGCTGAGCACGATCGTCAGATGCCGGATGAGAATCCATCAGTGATTTTGCATGGCCTGCGTCCATCGTGGCAAACTTATCAAACGCAGTCACTAACCCCTGACGGTCAATACCGCGTTTTTTCAGCAAATCATAGGAAAAGTCATCCGCATCCGATTCCTGGCTACGGGAGAACGCTGAGTTAATCACACCTTCCGCCAGATCGCCCAACTGAGACTGGGAAAGCTGAGAAGCGACGCCGCTGGTCGCAGAAATAGCATCGCGCGCAGCGAGTGTGGCATACGCAGTCTGCATTGCTTTACGTGAGTGTCCTAAAGAAACATGGCCCAACTCATGACCCAGCACACCTTCAATCTCATTGTCGGTCATCTGGTCCATCAAACCCGAATAAACACGTACGCATCCATTCGCCATTGCCCAGGCATTGATATCACTGGTCATATAAACCTTATAGTTGACCGGCGTTCCATCAATGTTATTACCCAACGCTTTCGCAATTTTATTCAGACGCTTAGTGTATTTGCTTTTTGCGCCCGCTAGCTGGTTTTCGCTATCCATCTGCTTACATGAACTGTTAGAGAGAGATTTGACATCAGCGTCGGAAAGCGTCGCAGCTTTATAAGCCGCCATACCGGAACTGGCAACAAGGTCGCCATTTACGCCATTTTTACAACCTGCCAACAACGTAGCGGAAACCGCCAACGCCAAAAAGAGTGATTTATTTTTCATGCTAATCTTCCGATGATATTTATAATAAAAACAAATAAATAAGTTAAATCATCAACAAATTAGCATTAGTTGTAAGCGTAAAAACAGTGCGGTTACGGACATCGAAACGCCAGTCCAGGGACCGGCGTTTCGTGAGGATCAGGCAGGAGTACTAATACGGGCCAACTGTTCGAAATAATCCGGGAAGGTTTTGGCGGTGCATTTAGGGTCCAGAATGGTTACCGGCGTGTCAGACAACGCCACCAGCGAGAAACACATCGCCATACGGTGATCGTTATAGGTCGCAATATCCGCAAACTGCAGCTTAACCGGCGGAGTGATACGGATAAAATCATGCCCCTCTTCAACTTCCGCGCCCACTTTCCGCAACTCCGTTGCCATCGCAAACAGACGGTCGGTCTCTTTGACGCGCCAGTTGTAAATGTTCCGTAAAGTCGTTGTGCCCTTTGCAAACAACGCGGCGGTCGCAATGGTCATTGCCGCATCAGGAATATGGTTCATGTCCATATCGACAGCGTTCAACTCACCGCGAGTACAGGCAATAAAATCATCACCCCATGTCACGGTCGCGCCCATTTTTTCCAGCACATCAGCAAAGCGAATATCACCCTGCATGCTATGACGCCCAATCCCGGTAACCTTCACCGTACCGCCTTTGATCGCGCCAGCCGCAAGAAAATACGAGGCCGATGAAGCGTCGCCTTCTACCAGATAGGCGCCCGGAGACTGGTACTGTTGGTTGCCCTGCACGACAAAGCGCTGGTAGTTCTGATTCTCAATTTCAACACCAAACGTTTTCATCAGGTTCAGTGTGATATCAATGTAAGGTTTGGATACCAGCTCACCTTTAATGGCGATCGTCGTGTCCTGCGGCGCCAGCGGCGCAGTCATCAGCAATGCAGTGAGGAACTGGCTGGATACGCTGCCGTCTACCTCAACTTGCCCTCCGGTGAAACCACCGCGCAGACGTAGAGGCGGATAATTTTCCTGCTCCAGGTATTCAATGTTGGCTCCGCCCTGGCGTAACGCATCAACCAGATGACCAATCGGGCGCTCTTTCATGCGCGGTTCGCCCGTCAGCACGATGTCATTGCTGCCCAGGCACAGCGCTGCGGCCAGCGGGCGCATTGCGGTTCCGGCATTGCCAAGGAACAGCTCTACAGCGCCTTCTGCATGCAGCGCGCCGCCGTTACCGATTATCTCGCAACGCGTGCGATCGGCAGAAAGGGTATAGCTAATCCCTAACGCATTCAGAGCATTAAGCATATGGCGGACATCATCGCTGTCCAGCAGGTTGGTCAGGACAGTGGTGCCATTTGCTAATGCAGCCAGCAGCAAAGCGCGGTTAGAAACACTTTTGGATCCAGGCAGATTGATGGTGCCATCCACCCGCGCAATGGGTTGTAACGTCAGGGATTCCATGAAACTCAACTCTCAAAAACAGACATAAAAACCCCACAGACTGACTGTGGGGATGAAAATACAGCAGATTAGCCGCGGCGGCGCTCGAAATCGACCATGAAATCGGTCAGTGCTTTTACGCCTTCCAGCGGCATAGCGTTATAGATTGAAGCCCGCATTCCGCCAACTACACGATGTCCCTTCAGTGCATGCAGACCGGCAGCAAACGACTCTTCCAGGAAAAGTTTATCCAGCGCGTTGTCAGCCAACTGGAACGGGACGTTCATGCGTGAACGGTTCGATTTCGCCACATCGTTGCGGTAGAAATCGCTGTTATCAATCACGCCGTACAACAGTTCCGCTTTTTGCTGGTTAATTTTATCCATCGCGTTAACACCGCCCTGCTCTTTCAGCCATTTAAAAACCAGGCCAGACAGATACCAGGCAAAGGTCGGTGGCGTATTGAACATGGAGTCGTTGTCATTCAGCACGGTATAGTCGAGGATTGACGGGCAGGACACATGGGCCTTACCCAGCAAATCTTCACGTACGATGACAATGGTCAGCCCGGCCGGGCCGATGTTTTTCTGCGCCCCGGCGTAAATTACGCCATAACGACTAACGTCAAGCGGTGCGGAAAGAATGGTCGAGGACAGATCCGCCGTAACCACCACGTTGCTGGCAAAATTCGGCGTTTCATCAATCGCGATACCGTCGATGGTTTCGTTCGGACAATAGTGCAGATACGCCGCATTGTCAGAAAGCTGCCATTCACTCATCGGTTTAACAGCACGCAGTCCGTCAACGGTGACTTTGGCGTCGATAACATTTGGCGTGCAGTACTTTTTCGCTTCTTTAATTGCACTGGCGGCCCAGTAACCGGCATCGACGTAATCCGCCGTGGTTTTGTCACCCAGAATATTTAATGGGATACCCGCAAACTGCCCACGGCCACCGCCATGACAGAACAACACTTTATAGTTGGAGGGGATACTGAGAAGATCGCGAAAATCCTGCTCCGCTTCCTCTGCGACCTGGATGAACTCTTTGCCACGGTGGCTAATTTCCATCACCGACGTGCCAAGACCGTTCCAGTCGCGAAGATCCTGTTGAGCCAGTTTAAGTACTTCTGCCGGTAGCATTGCCGGACCTGAACTAAAATTGAAGACCTGAGCCATTTCCCCTCACCACGTTGTGTTGTTATCCGATCAACATCCTGTCGTTTACGATAATTCCTGTGACAGACATTGGGTATAAGTTATTCCTGTGGATATCGGTTTTATCATTCAGTGACACGCGCCGCAATGGGTAAAACTGGCCAGGGCAAAAATGAGCGGTGCATCACACAAAAGAATCTATCGGATTGACGGATAAAAACCGAGATTTTCGCTATCAGGAGGCGCATTTGGCCCAGCCAACCTTCGACCATTCTGGTTTTGCATAGCGCAGAGATATATAAAGAAAGAAGCCCCCTTCCCTTCAGCAGATAGTCCGCAGACATTCGACTGAACACGCTACGGTGTGAATCAAATGCTTTATTTGCGCCGAGGCTCGGGCGGCGATAGCGCCATTCATTGAAAACCCGTATCATTGCGCGCTTTCCGTACGACAAAAGTGATTTTCATGACGCAAACATTTATCCCCGGCAAAGATGCCGCACTGGAAGATTCCATCGCTCGCTTCCAGCAAAAATTACTCGACCTCGGTTTTCAAATTGAAGAAGCCTCGTGGTTGAATCCCGTTCCTAACGTCTGGTCTGTGCATATTCGCGACAAAGAATGCGCGCTGTGCTTTACCAACGGTAAAGGTGCGACGAAAAAAGCGGCGCTGGCCTCCGCACTGGGCGAATATTTTGAGCGTCTGTCCACGAATTACTTCTTTGCGGATTTCTGGCTGGGCGACACCATCGCTAACGGCCCGTTCGTACATTACCCGAACGAAAAATGGTTCCCACTGACAGAAGATGATGACGTACCTGAAGGTTTGCTGGATGCGCGTCTGCGTGCATTCTACGATCCAGACAATGAACTGACCGGTAGCATGCTTATCGATCTGCAATCCGGCAATGAAGAACGCGGCGTTTGCGGCCTGCCGTTTACCCGTCAGTCAGATAATCAGACCGTTTACATTCCGATGAACATTATCGGTAATCTGTACGTATCTAACGGTATGTCTGCGGGTAACACACCGAATGAAGCCCGCGTTCAGGGGCTGTCTGAAGTTTTTGAGCGCTATGTGAAAAACCGCATTATCGCGGAAAGCATCAGCCTGCCGGAAATTCCGGCCGAAGTGATGGCGCGTTACCCGGCAGTCGTTGAATCCATTGCAAAGCTGGAAGCCGAAGGATTCCCAATCTTCGCATACGACGGCTCGCTGGGCGGCAAATACCCGGTTATCTGCGTTGTACTGTTCAACCCGGCTAACGGTACCTGTTTTGCCTCTTTCGGCGCGCACCCGGATTTCGGTGTTGCACTGGAGCGTACCGTCACTGAACTGTTGCAGGGCCGTGGCCTGAAAGATCTTGATGTCTTCACTCCCCCAACCTTCGACGATGAAGAAGTGGCTGAGCACACTAACCTCGAAACGCACTTCATCGATTCCAGCGGTCTGATCTCCTGGGATCTGTTCAAGCAAGATGCCGATTACCCGTTCGTTGACTGGAATTTCTCTGGCACCACGGAAGAAGAGTTCGCCACCCTGATGGCCATCTTCAAAGCGGAAGATAAGGAAGTCTACATCGCCGACTACGAGCATCTGAGCGTTTACGCTTGCCGCATTATCGTCCCGGGCATGTCTGACATCTACCCTGCAGAAGATTTGTGGTTAGCCAACAACAGCATGGGAGCGCACCTGCGTGAGACCATTCTCTCTCTGCCAGGCAGCGAATGGGAAAAAGAAGACTACCTCAACCTGCTCGCACAACTGGATGAAGAAGGATTTGACGACTTCACTCGCGTACGTGAGCTGCTGGGTTTGGCGACCGGTGCGGATAATGGCTGGTATACCCTGCGCATTGGCGAGCTCAAAGTAATGCTGGCTCTGGCGGGTGGTGACCTTGAGCAGGCACTGATCTGGACGGAATGGACAATGGAATTTAATGCATCCGTCTTTAGTGCTGAACGCGCAAACTATTACCGTTGCCTGCAAACTCTGCTGCTGCTCTCTCAGGAAGAAGATCGTCAGCCGCTGCAGTATCTTAACGCATTTGTTCGTATGTACGGTGCAGAGGCAGTTGAAGCAGCAAGTGCAGCAATGAGCGGAGAAGCGCCATTCTACGGATTACAAACGGTTGATAGCGATCTGCGGGCTTTCCCGGCACATCAGTCTCTGCTGAAAGCCTATGAGAAGCTGCAACGCGCGAAAGCAGCACACTGGTCAAAATAGTGGCAAACAGCCCGCGTTGAGTAGGCTAAACGTATTGTCTGGGCTATATTACGGGGCGCTCTAAGCGCCCTGTTTTTTTATTTTTGTGTACTCAAAAATAAATGTAAAAACAAGGTTAAATATTAGTAGTTGATATTAAAATTTTTGGTTTATTAATATCGCTATTTATCTCAATTACTCCATTTTAATTAACCGTCCGACTGGAGGCATAAAGAAAAATTTCAACTCACTTTATAATTTTTAAAATTTATTTTTACATGGATAATCAACAAGTTACACCGTAATTGCATAAAAACCATGCGTCTTACGGGCCTATAAGCCAGGCGAGATATGATCTATATCAAATTCTCATCTATAATGCTTTGTTAGTATCTCGTCGCCGACTTAATAAAGAGAGAGTTAGTGTGAAAGCTGACAACCCTTTTGATCTTATACTTCCTGCTGCTATGGCCAAAGTTGCCGAAGAAGCAGGCGTCTATAAAGCAACGAAACATCCGCTTAAGACGTTCTATCTGGCAATTACTGCCGGTGTGTTCATTTCAATTGCCTTTGTTTTCTATATCACTGCCACAACCGGTACCGGCACAATGCCTTTCGGCATGGCAAAGCTGGTGGGTGGTATCTGCTTTTCCCTGGGGCTGATCCTTTGCGTTGTCTGCGGCGCTGACCTCTTCACTTCAACCGTACTGATTGTCGTCGCTAAAGCCAGTGGTCGTATTACCTGGGGTCAGTTAGCGAAGAACTGGCTTAACGTTTATGTCGGTAACCTGATTGGTGCGCTGATTTTTGTGTTACTCATGTGGCTTTCTGGCGAGTATATGACCGCCAACGGCGCGTGGGGACTCAACGTCCTGCAAACTGCCGACCACAAAGTGCACCATACTTTTGTTGAAGCTGTAAGCCTTGGTATTCTGGCTAACCTAATGGTGTGCCTGGCGGTATGGATGAGCTACTCTGGCCGCAGCCTGATGGACAAAGCGTTTATCATGGTATTACCGGTCGCAATGTTTGTTGCCAGCGGTTTTGAGCACAGTATCGCAAACATGTTTATGATCCCTATGGGTATCGTAATACGCGATTTCGCCACCCCGGAATTCTGGACCGCTGTCGGTTCTTCTCCGGAGAATTTTTCTCACCTGACCGTGATGAATTTCATCACCGATAACCTGATTCCGGTTACGATCGGTAACATTATCGGCGGCGGTTTGTTGGTCGGGTTGACATACTGGGTCATTTACCTGCGTGGTAACGATCATCATTAATTTGTTGATGCTCATTACACGCAGTAAATAAAAAATCCACTTAAGAAGGTAGGTGTTACATGTCCGAGCTTAATGAAAAGTTAGCCACAGCCTGGGAAGGTTTTACCAAAGGTGATTGGCAGAATGAAGTAAACGTCCGTGACTTCATTCAGAAAAACTACACTCCGTATGAGGGTGACGAGTCCTTCCTGGCTGGCGCAACTGAAGCGACCACTGCACTGTGGGACAGCGTAATGGAAGGCGTTAAACAGGAAAACCGCACTCACGCGCCTGTTGACTTTGACACCTCCGTTGCTTCTACCATCACTTCTCACGACGCTGGCTACATCAACAAAGCGCTTGAGAAAATTGTTGGTCTGCAAACTGAAGCTCCGCTGAAACGTGCGATTATCCCGTTTGGCGGTATCAAAATGGTTGAAGGTTCCTGCAAAGCGTACAATCGCGAACTGGACCCGATGCTGAAAAAAATCTTCACCGAATACCGTAAAACCCACAACCAGGGTGTATTCGATGTTTATACCAAAGACATTCTGAACTGCCGTAAATCCGGTGTTCTGACTGGTCTGCCAGATGCGTATGGCCGTGGCCGTATCATCGGTGACTACCGTCGCGTTGCGCTGTACGGTATCGACTACCTGATGAAAGACAAATACGCTCAGTTCGTCTCTCTGCAGTCCGATCTGGAAAATGGCGTAAACCTGGAAGCAACTATCCGTCTGCGTGAAGAAATCGCTGAACAGCACCGCGCTCTGGGTCAGATCAAAGAAATGGCTGCTAAATATGGCTGCGATATCTCTGGTCCGGCTACCAACGCTCAGGAAGCTATCCAGTGGACTTACTTCGGCTACCTGGCCGCGGTTAAATCTCAGAACGGTGCAGCAATGTCCTTCGGTCGCGTATCCACCTTCCTGGATGCTTACATCGAACGTGACCTGAAAGCAGGCAAAATCACCGAGCAAGACGCACAGGAAATGATCGACCACCTGGTCATGAAACTGCGTATGGTTCGCTTCCTGCGTACTCCTGAATATGATGAACTGTTCTCCGGTGACCCGATTTGGGCAACTGAATCAATCGGCGGTATGGGCGTTGATGGCCGTACTCTGGTTACCAAAAACAGCTTCCGCTTCCTGAACACCCTGTACACCATGGGTCCTTCTCCGGAGCCGAACATCACCGTTCTGTGGTCTGAAAAACTGCCTCTGAACTTCAAGAAATTCGCCGCTAAAGTGTCCATCGACACCTCTTCTCTGCAGTACGAGAACGATGACCTGATGCGTCCGGACTTCAACAACGACGACTACGCTATCGCTTGCTGCGTAAGCCCGATGGTTGTTGGTAAACAAATGCAGTTCTTCGGTGCGCGTGCAAACCTGGCGAAAACCATGCTGTACGCAATCAACGGTGGCGTTGATGAAAAACTGAAAATGCAGGTTGGTCCTAAATCTGAACCGATCAAAGGCGACGTTCTGAACTTCGACGAAGTTATGGACCGCATGGATCACTTCATGGACTGGCTGGCTAAACAGTACGTCACCGCACTGAACGTTATTCACTACATGCACGACAAGTACAGCTACGAAG
>NZ_SZWX01000022.1:0-14077 GCF_005280975.1 Citrobacter sp. wls716 | reverse complement strand
ACTGTGGCCAGTATTACTTGACCACTACAATTAGCATGTTATCTGTCGCATCACCGGCTTCAACAATGCCTTTTATCTGTAAGTTTTTGCGCTGATTGTGATCCACCAGGATGATGTTATCGCCCGGTTGGACGTTAAGACGCTCAGCCAATTTGACGCCAATCATCGCATTGCGATCGTCAAAGCTAACACCAATCCAACTCCCCTGAACCTGCCAGTACGGCACCAGCTTTTGCAAGGATTCAAACCACACGCCGACAATCACCACCTTCTCCAGCTCGGTACGCGCCATACCGTAAAGCCAAGGACTGGCTCCGTGAACCAGGCCTTGCGGTGCCTGATCTAAAATAGTCTGCAACGCTTGCTGCGGCATGCTGGAGCCATGGCCTGGCCCGATGTAGAAATTTGCGCCAAAGGTCCGCAATTCTTCACTCATTTTGGTATTGATGTCGAACCACACCGCAGATAGCGCGGTCACAATGGTCGCCCCGACCATCAATGCGGCAAATACTACGCTAACTCGCTGAAAACGCAGACGCAGCGCCCGCCATACCAGCAACCAGAGCATGGTACGTTTAGCGGCCATACAGCACCTCCACAGGATACAGGCGGGCAATACGGCGGGCCGGGAACCAGGTGCCAATCAGGGCAATCAGGACCGCAATAACCAATACACATGGCACCACAATCCAGGCAAAATTTAATGGCGCATCAAATAGCATCAGGCCAATCGCTTTCGCCATTCCCCATCCAGCAACACATCCCAATGCCCCACCGGCCAGTCCACTGGACGCGGCTTCAAGATAGAACAACAGCATGATTTGCCACTGATGCGCGCCAAGCGCCTTCATCAGGCCGATCTCTTTAGCGCGCTCCATAATGGTGCTGGTCATCAGTGACGCGATTCCCATAGCCGAAGCTGCCAGTGCTGCGACGGTCACGACGGCCATCAGCAACTGAATTTTATCGATTACAACCCCCTCAGATGCAGCAACCTGCCACACAGGGCGAACTTCTGCACCGGAAATAGCCTCCTCCAGTTGATGAGCAATGGACGAGACATAGGCCGTGCAGTACCAAAGGTCGTACTCTTCAGCATTCAGTGCATCGAGATTTTCACGCGCCCGACGCGACAACTCATTTTCCGGCACCGTCAGCGCCGAGACACGAATGGCCTGCACTTTGCCGGGTAAATCCAGCAACGTTTGCGCCGTGCTCAACGGCATAACCAGTTGGTTATCCTCATCCCCGCCGCTGGAGAGGATGCCGCTGACGGTCACATTCAACGTTGTATTGCTGGTACGGATCACCAGTTGATCGCCTGGCTTCCAGCCCGTTTGTCGCGCCAACGCATGCCCTACCAGTGTTTGAGGAGCATCACCAGCAGGCTCTTGCGGCCAGTGGCCTGTCACTTGCCAGAACGGGCTTACCGTTTTTTGCCCCGTCTCAAACCCTTCTTCATCTGGAATATCTACCGGTTGGCTGAAGAAGGTGCCGAGAATACGTACTTCTTTGCCGTTAACGTCGACATCACCGCCAAGCATAGGGGCAAAGCCGACAATGTTGTTGCGCCAGAAGATATCCTTAATGTTGGGGAGTTCCGCTTCATCAAGGAAATCCTGTCCTGATAGTGGATTACTGTTTTCACTGAAAAGTGCAGGCAGCGCCGCCTGTCCGGCAGGTTCAATCAAAATATTGGCACCATAGGACTTCAATTCTCTGGACATTTTATCGCCAATATCAATCGACACCGCCAGCAGGGCGGAGATAAGGCTGGACGCAAGAAAGACGGTCATAATAGCCAGCCCCTTGCGTCGGAGATTACGCCCCCAGGATTGTCGTAACATTCGCCACAGCATTTTGTTACTCCTCCCTCAATTCAGCAGGGACGAACTGTTCCGGAGTTTTACGGAAGCGATCGTAATTGGCCTCGGACGAGAAAAACCAGGTTTTGCCACCATAGCTGTATTTGTAGTCAGCAGAAGTATTGGTCAATGTGGAACCATCAACCGGGTCGGTCACCTTGATGGTCATGACCGTCGAGAAGTAATTCACGCCAGCAGCCAGCTCTTTACCTGGGATCACCAGCTCTTTCTCATCATTACGCCAGTTTTCAATCGGCACCGGATTGCAACCACCAGGTTTACCAATCGAAGGAATGAAAATGTGTACCCCGCATGCCACGCAGATAACCTGATTACCTTCCATCACGTAACCCTGATCGCCACACAGTAGACAGGCATCAAAAACCACCCCCAAACGCAACTTGTCGGGATAGCGGTTAATCACGAAAAAACGTACCGCTTTACCATCATCGGCCACCCAAACAAAGCGGTGCAGCTTGCCATCACGGAGTCGTTCTATTGGCAGATGAACCATGCCATCACTGGCAAGTTGTACCGGAATGGCTTCTGACAACTGCGGCGGTTGAGAGGCGACCTTTTCCCACCACAGTTGCCCGGAGATCACCACCACCGCGCAACCTAGCGTGACCAGCCAAAGACGAAACGCATTTCGACGATGCGCCAGCGCCAGTCGATAAGCAATCGGCTCATCGGCTTTACGCGTCTGGCGGATCGCGCGTAACAACGCCGGTACCCAGCACAGTGCCAGAGCAAGTAATAGGGCGGCCCCCAACCAGTTATACATCGCCGCGTTGTTTGTCACTTTGGCCACAAAACTCAATAGCGATTTCGCCAGCGGTAGCACCTGCAGTTTCATTAACAGCAGCAACAAATTACCGCTTAATGGCAGCCAAATCATGACCATCAGAATCAGCGTCAACGGCCAGTAGAGTCCACGAATACGACGCAACAGCATAGCGCTCAGTACCCCAACCAGGCAGAGGATCGCAAATGCCAATAGCATTGCCGTCAGATTCAACAGCAGATCGGTATTTAGCACATGGGTGCTGGTTAATCCGCCGAGATTGGGATCCAAAGCCCAATGTCGGGCTGCGCCAAACACCAAAATCCCTTGCCACAGGTAGCGAATGCGCTTTGATACCCACCAGAAGCTCAACACAAACAGCAGCGTAATCATCACTTCTGTGCCAACCAGCAACAATTGCACTGGCTGCGAGCCGCGGAGGGTAAGTCCCACCAGCACGCCAAGGATTAAGCCTGTGAGTAAGGTCCAGACGAGTGGGCGCAATGAAGGGGGATCGATGCGACTCCAGAGAACCCCGGAGAGCAGCGCAATGCAGAAAAAAACCTGTAGCGTCGTGACAAAAAAATAACTCATAACATCGACTCTGTACGGCGGATTGAATGATGTAACTATCCAGGTACATCGATAATTTAGAGCCTGCCCATCAGGGGGATAAGTTCGCGGTCAGTTAAGACATGAGCAGCGCAAAACAAATCGTGGGTACACTTCGTACGTAAGATTGTGAGCACTGCCCGGTCCAAAATGGCAAATCAAGCAGCCTGATGGAAAAGCGCTTAGTTCAGGCCGACGTATTTAAATTCATAACTCACATCAAATGGTTTCCACCAGCGACCAACGCCGGTCTCACTGTCTGTATGACGGTGCATACCTGCTTTTGACGGCGGTTCGATGTGATAGGTCACTTTATAGTTACCCACCCCCATCATTTTGATGTTCGCACCGTAATGAGGGCCATCGCTGGCAACCATCGGCATGAACGTACCTTCTTGTTTTTCACCCGTATCACTGTTAATCAAGGTGTAACTGATAGTCAGATAAGGGATCCATTCGCCTGCGCCAAAACCATTTTTACTGCCTTCCACGGCATGAATATCCGCCTCAAGGTGAATATCGGCTTTTGCTGCCGGTAATCCCATGCCACGCGGTTCCATATCGATTGGCTGCAGGTACACAGCGGCCAGTTCCATCTCATTCATGGTGACAGGCTCGCCTGCCGGATACTCCTTAAAGGCAAACGCTGCCGGAGCAGTGAAAATACCGGCCATCACTGCACTGGCAATCAGGGTTTTCTTCATGGTCATCAGACATATCCTCTCGTCTCAAATAACAGCTATAGATTAGTTTTTATCGTTTCCCCAGGAACAGTGCTTTTCCGCCGCATCACCCACAGCGCCACCAGCGCCGCAAGTAGCAATATGGCCTGCGGTAATAACGTTTCCACGTAGGGATAAATTCCCAACCAACTGATTTCAGGGAAGCCGTTAATCAACGTTGGCTGGAACAGCTTACCTTCCACCAGTTCCAGAACCCCTTTGCCCGCAAATACAAAGGCCATCAGGTACATAAAACTGCCGGTAAACATAAAGAACGGCTTCAAAGGCAGGCGTACAACCGAGTAGCGCATGATGAGCCAGGCGACCAGCAGAACAACACAGCCGATAACAAAACCTGCCGCAATCGCCATATGCCCAGAAATATCATTCGCATCCCCGATCAGGGCGTAGTAAAACAGCACGGTCTCCGCCCCTTCGCGGTAAACCGCCAGGAAGCTGGTAAGCCACAGTCCAACCAGTGAACCACGGGAAAGTGAGTGGGACAGTTTCCCTTCCAGCCATGCTTTCCAGTGGCGAGCCTCGACTTTAGACAGTAACCAGTAGCTCATGAAGAACAGCATGACGACGGCAATCAGCATCGTTACGCCTTCCAGCAGTTCTCGGCTGGCGCCGGAATTCGTGAACAGGAGTTGGAATATCACAGCGGTAATAACGCTTGCGATTAACGCGACAATCACCGACTGGCGAATTAACGGAAGCTTATCCTGGTGATTGTTTTTCACCATATAAGCCACGATGGCCGCCACAATAAGCAGGGCCTCCAGTCCTTCGCGCACGATAATCATCAGGCTGTAGAGCAGCAGGCTCCACTGGGTTTCTTCTCCTTCCCCCAACATCACCACTGCTTTTTGTAAATCCTGCTCCAGTGCGCTGGCTTCAGCGTTGAGTCTTTCCACTGGCTGACCCGCTTTCATCAAACTAACCAGACGCGTGAAGTAAGCCTCCAGCGAGGTTTTAAATGCCGAATCGCGAGAACCGATTTTGTTTTCCATACCGCTAGCTTCAAAGCGGTCAAAATAACTGTCTTGCACATCCAGAATGGCATTCTTCGCATCGCCCTCCTGGTAACGGGCAATCGCTTTCTGAATACTTTGATGGATACCCAACGAGACGGCAGCCCAGTCTGCGCGGGCTATATCATCCTGTGCCGTGGGCGTATTCCCCGTGTTTTGCACCGCCGTGACCTGCTGTTCGTCACGGGTAGTAGGCAGACCAGGCAGAAGATCCTCAATATCCTGTAACAACGTCGTGACCTGATAAGAGACATCATTAAGGCGATCCGGCTCTGCGGTGAGCGCAATCAACGCAGAAAATTGCTGGTTAATCGCAGCAGCGTCTTTTGCCGATCGATTCTGTCTGACCGACATTTCCATCTCTGAGTTTTTAAAACCCTGATAGTGCGCTTGTTGAACGTTCTGGCTGGCTACGCTTAAATTCCCGGCCTGATAGTTATTTACTGCCTGAGCCAACAAATCGTCGATAACGCGAAAACTTTCTTGCCAGTGTACGGCGATATCTGTCCTGGAAAACGCATTGTGCTGCTCTTCGGCAACCAGGCGATGTCCGCCATCTAACACAGGTTCAACTTCGCGCAGCGAGGCTTTGAGCCAGTCGATTTTAGACTGCACGTCAGAGAGCGATTTTTTTTCGCCAATCATGCGACGAATCTCACCAAAAGCGCTTTCCATCTCATAACTTTTGCTGGCGGAAATGTTGATTCGAATAGGACCTTCAAGGTTTTCAAATACCTCAAAGTAAGCCATTTGCACCGTTCGCCGCGCTTCATCAGTTTGTTGCTGAGAGTAAAGTTCTGCTGTTTTATCAAGACGTTGTTCAATATCCTCAATTAACGGAGCATAGTTTGTTGCGGCCCATACATGAAGGCTTACAAGCAAGCTACACAAAGTGGTCAGCAGGAAAACACAGAACTTACGCACGGTACGCATCCCGTAAAATACAAATGATAATTATTATCATTATCGATTTTGGCTTGCGTTGTACATGACCTGGATCATAAAAATGTCAATAGGTAACAAGTTATGTAAATTTATCTCATGAAAATGTGATGAATACGAAATTGAGACATTCGGGATTTATTAATGATGCCGTCAATACAGGAGAATTTATCGGTGATATGGAATTGAGTTGCCCCATACTCACTGACGCAAATGAGGCCGGCAATGAGTATGAAGATAAACGTTATTTAAAACAAAAGCGATCAGGGAACTATTATATCAGGACCACGAGTAATCCGTTGTAAAAAACGGCCGTAACCCTGTTCGCCTGTCCAGTAGTTGATGCTTCTCTCAACCCCATTCGATGTCAGGGTCGCACCAGAAATACCATCTACTGTATATTCATCGATATTCTGTGGTTTCTCCTGAGTTATTCTTAGTGCTGGCATCCTATTATTATCAACTACTTTTTTACCCGGCCATTGCTTGCGCCAACTCTCATCTTCCACTCTGGCTCCCAAAAAAGGAGTTTCCCGCTGCTGATAGTAATACAGGTTTTTAACCGTACGTCCGTCTGGGTCAAGAGCCAGAAAGGCATACATCATTGACTTCGCGCCCTTACCGAAAACAGGGAGTATAATTTGTTGAATTTTATTGCTTTTATCTTTTACCAGATATACATCTGCAATCGTACAGCGCTGATGGATCTTCGCGGGATCATGTTCCGGAGCAAGTTTTTTACATCCCTGCGTCTGGACGTCATCAGCGACCCATTCACCGGAATCCAGATTAACCTTACGCGCTAAAATATAACGTTGATACAAATTGTTAATTGTTTTTTTATCCTGCGCATCTGATTTCAACAGGCCTGAAGCATGCAGAATGGCGGCATGTTTCTCTTCACCGGTAGGTTCAGCGAGTTCCCCCTGATACATCATAAACCAGACAATAGCAGCAATAAAAATAAGGATACAAAAAAACATCATTGATATAACAATAACTTTACCCTTGCGCATTATTCTTTAATCCCTGCGAGAAATAAGATATTTAAAACACCATCAGATATGCCATTACCTTTGTGGATTTGCAACTACAGAAAAAATCAAAAATATATAACTATTAGTATATAATTTCAGGATCCAATATCAGAACAACATGTTTTTCTTACCTTTTTATCGTAAAAAAATGCCGGGTTTCCCCGGCATCAGAATCAGACGTTTTTTGCCCACCAGAGGCGTAGCTTCATTCCCCAGTAACTGGTCCAGCCGCTGGTTGTCGACACCACGCGACCGTGCGACATCACGACCAGCGTTGGCGTGACGCTGATGTCCCAGCTGCGGGAGATGGTCCCGTCGGCATCGTTGATGACGGGAAAGTCTACGCCTTTACGCGCCAGCCAGCGCGTCACCTCCGCCTCATTACCAGAACGCAGCGCAATGGTTATCACGTTCTCGCCTTCTGAGTACAGTCTGGCGACTTCCGGTGTCGTGAACCGACACACGCCGCACCAGCTCGCCCAGAAATAGATCAGCACTGGATCCTCTTTGCTGAGCGAGGCCAGCGTAACGTTTTCACCATCCAGCGTCTGCAAAGGCGTACTGTCAAACGCTACGGGAAGCTGGGGCGCTCGCCAGGCATCCATCAACAACATCGCCCCGGCGAATAACACCAGTAAGATCAGTCCTTCGCGCAGCCAGCGGCGCAGTTTACTGACCATTTGCGGCCGCCAGTTTTTCTTTGACCACCTCTTCCAGTGTTTCCCACGGTACTGCACCCGGGATCAGCTCATCGCCAATAATCGTTGCAGGAGTGCCTCGCACACCGACCAGACGTGCCAGTTGCAGGTTGGTGCTCAGCGTCTCCTCACTTTGTGCATCCAGCGTCACAGGGCTGGCAGCGGCTTTCTCCTGTGCCTGTTTAATACTCACTGCCGTGTGGTAGCCCTTCTTCTGCATCAGTTTCTCATGTAACGCCAGAAACTGCTGCGGATGCTCATGCCAGGTCGTCAGCGCGGTTCGCGCCGACAGAACCGAACTCTCCCCTTTAAACGGCAGCGGTTTAATCACCACCGCCACATCAGGATATTTCTGTACAATTTTTTCCAGCATCGGATCCAATTGCTTGCAGTATGGGCAGTTGTAATCGGTGAAGTTTATCAGGGTCAGTTTTGCCTGCTTTGCGCCAATCCGCGGGCTGTTGGGATCGTTAAACAGGGCTTCCTGAATTAATGCTTCAATTTGCTTTTCCTGTTCCGGGGTAAACGGTGCAGGTTCTTTCGCCACGCTGACGGCAGAAAACAGGGTTAGCAGCAGGACAATCATCATTTTCATGGGTTCACTCCTTTGGCATCGGCCAGTGTATTCAGCAGCGCATCGCGGGTTAACAACGTCGGCAATGCCTGACCTTGCGGCAAACCGGGACCATAAATTTGGTTGAACGGCACAGCAACCTGGCCGCGTTTTTTCAGGAATTCGGTGATCGCTTCAGAGGGCAGCGTCCAGTCACCCCGCAGAGCCACCACATCAGGTTGTTGCAGTGCAGTCTGGACATCTTCTTTTTGTAGAACATTGAATTTATTGACTTTACAGGTAATGCACCAGTCAGCCGTCACATCTACAACTACGCGCTTATGCTGAGCCAGTGCATCTTCAATGGCCTGCTCGCTCAGCGGTTGCCAGTTCACACTCTCTTTGGCTGTACTTTGGCTTGCGAACCCCAGGTGCGGGAGCAGCAATGTTGCCAGCCAAATAGCCGAGCCAAGCATCATCACGCCAAGAAGACGCCGCAAGATATTCATCCAACGCCCCGGACGCGGCAGACGCAGCGCCAGACCCGGACGCAGTGCCACCAGCAACCATGGCAAACTCATCCCCAGCCCGAGCGCGAGGAACAGCCCCCATAGCGTCGGCAGCGAGGCGGTCAACGCCACCGCCACTGCCGTCCCCAGGAACGGCGCACTGCACGGCGTGGCAAGCAACGTCGCAAACGCGCCCTGCCAGAAATGCCCTGACAAGCCGTTACCGCCGCGAGTTGCCAGTATGGTGGTCATTGCTGAAGGAAGGCGAAATTCAAACAGCCCAAACAGGCTGGCGCTGAACGTCAGCATCACCAGCATCATAAAGCCGATAAACCACGGACTCTGGAACTGGATCCCCCAACCAAGCGCCTGATTGGTCAGGCGCAGCACCGTCATCAGCAGCGCGAGAGCCATAAAAGAGACCAGGATCCCAGCCACCGATGCCAGAAACTGGCGGCGAACCTGAAGACGGCTTTTCTCCTCAACCAGTAAAATCGAGCCCAGCTTCATGCCCAGAACCGGTAAAACGCAGGGCATCAGGTTGAGAATCAAACCGCCCAATAACGCCATAAGCGCCACTTGCCACAGCGGGAGTGAAGCGTTTTCAATAACCGGGGCTTCGCCAATCGTAAGACGACTTTCCTGTGCAACGCCGTTATCAGCCAGAACCAGTGTAAGTTGTTTACCACGAAGATTCGGCGCCCCTTCCCCCCAGCTGTCATGAACCGGAACCGTTGCCCGTAGTATTTCGCCCTCTACGCGGATTTGCGGCATACCAAAATCCGCATCATCAACGGTGTCCAGGTACAGGCCTGGCGCAGACCAGCCCCCCGCACGACGAGCCTCAACCACCAGCTCTCCGGCTCGCGCCCCAGCACTAAGCGCATCGGTCAGCCCGCTGGCCAGCGGTATCTGCCCCATCGCTTGCGCATAGTCATGAGCAAAAGACGGGTCCTGGACGCTCGGCGTCACGGAAAAGGGAAAATCCGTTAACAGGCAGACATTGCTGCAGGTTGATAGGGTCAATACACCGTTAAGGGCGGCTGGCGTGGTGCCACGTACTACCATCGGGAAGGTGACATTATCGTGATATCCCTGGGTGGTGATATTGGCGACCTCAAAACGAGCAGGGGTTGGCCAGAACCAGTCGACCGCAGGCATTTCCTCTTTCCAGGCGATAGCAGGCGCAACGCCTCCCTCACCCGGCGATCGCCAGTAGGTTTTCCAGCCATCCTCCAGTTTAACATCGAGCAGCAGACGGGTTTCACCGTCAGCTGCTGTATCGGCACGTAACCGCACACTGGCGTGATTGTTATCGGGTGAACGCAGCCAGCCGGGTTCAGCTGCCCAGGATACGGGCAGCCATAGCAATAACAGACAGAGCAGTGCCTGCCTGAAAACAGTCATCATAGTTTTTCTCCGTGAATAATTATCTAACAGTCTGCAACGGCTGTTCTGTCATTCACGGAAGACGCAAAATCGGAGATGCACCCGGAGAGTGGGCGGCGAGATAGCGCGCGGAGGGAAAAAAGGTAGGCGAAATGCCCGCACGGGTGCCAACAGCGACAGCAGCAAACATAGCACCAGAATCGCGCCTTCAAACAATACTGGCGGTGCAGCCAGCAATGATTTTGCGCTCAGCTCACAAGGTGTAACGGGCGAAGCTTCATCGGTATCGGCCTGGGCGCTCGCGACAACAGCAGTGGTCGTGGTGTTCATCTGCAACGCGTGCAGACCCGCCATGCGCTGCGCGGTGCATACCATCACCACAACACATGCCAGGCAGAGGAACCACCATCCCATCCGTTGACGTTTCGCCATTATACCCTCACTGATTGACGCGAGTTATCTTAGTCACTGGCGAAGTTTTGGCAACCTTTACCCTGTAAAGTTATGTCGGCAGAGGCCGGTCAATTCTCATTCCGCCCCAGCGCGCTGCCCAGAAATGATAATTAATATTGTTAATTAATTTCATTATTGCAAAATAATGACGCTAATAAAACAAAGCTAAGAATATCACGGGGTTTATTATTTACTATTCACAAAGCGTCCCTACAAGTATTTCACCACTGCCATGAAATTGAATGACAAGTATGCCAGTAGATATGCCTGCGTAAATGAAAGTAAGGGCCAGCACATTTTCGGATAAATATTGTATTATAACTTACCGCCATGAACATTATGTTCATCATCAAAACAATTGTTTGTTAAATGTTATTTAGAGTATATGGAAATGAAAAAAATCTTACTTCCTCTTCTAGGCCTGATTTTTACTGTGAGCGTTCAGGCAGCAACATTTACCGATGGCAAGGAATATAATTCACTTGAAAAGCCAGTTGCGTCAGCGCCCGCTGCGCTTAAGTTCTTTTCATTTTATTGCCCTTCATGCTACCAATACGATGAAGTTCTGGAAGTCACTGATAATGTGAAAAAAGCATTACCTACTGATGTCAAACTTACTGAGTATCACGTTGATTTCTTAGGTCCGTTGGGGCCGGAGATGACGCACGCGTGGTCTGTCGCTATGCTGTTAAACGTGGAAGATAAAGTAAAACCTTTACTGTTTGATGCCGTGCAGAAAAAACAAACTGTTAAAACAGCAGATGATATTCGCAATGTATTTATCCGCGCTGGTGTCAGTGCAAATGACTATGATGCTGCATGGAATAGCTTTGCCGTAAAATCATTAACGGCGAAGCAACAGGAGTTGGCTAAAGCGGTAGACCTGAAAGGTGTACCGGCTATCTTTATCAAGGGTAAATATATGATTAACCCGAAAGGATTAAAATCAGATAACGTTAACGCTTTTGTCCAGAACTACGCTGATACCGTTCGTTTTCTTTTTTCCAGACCTTGATAAGCCGTTAATATTACTGACGCACCACCAACAGGAGCCAGAGCCTGTTCTGGCTCCTGTTGCTACAGGCAGACATTGTTGACTGTCAGCTGTCATATACGCTGGCAGAACCTTATTCAGAGGCGTAATCCTTCAAAACAGTGGCAACACGTATTCTGTAGTATGAAAAAATCAACTGTTTACCCTCCTGTTGTGCGGCCTGATGCCTGACGTTGCATTTCCACCTGAGCACTGCATCCTCATTCTCCCACCATGAAAGTGACAGCATTTTCCCGGGCGTATTAATGCTCTGAAATCGTTCGATAGAAATAAACCCAGGGATCTCTGCCAACAACAGCTTCAGCTCTGAGGCCAGTTGAAGATATCGCTCTCCAGCCTGAGGATGCACATCTGCTTCAAAAATAACGGCGATCATTCAGTATCTCTCCCTTGTTAATTTCAGCCACTCTATTACTGGATAAAATGCGATGCTTCGCTCAACAACGAACAGTCTGGTGAAAAGGGAAAATGTGAGTATGACAGGTAAATAAACAAGCAGGCTCACCGCATTAGCCGGTGCCCCTTTTATGACCTGCGCCCCCCTTTTTCATGGTTGGCATTCGCGCCTATCGGGATTACCCTAAACTTAACGGTGATACCTTTTGAGAGGGATTGCCTTCTTCATGTGTTGATTTACACGAGAGAACGCTATGGAATTAAAGGATTATTACGCCATTATGGGCGTGAAGCCGACAGACGATCTCAAGACAATCAAGACCGCCTACCGTCGTCTCGCGCGAAAATACCATCCCGATGTCAGCAAAGAACCCGACGCTGAAGCTCGTTTTAAAGAAGTTGCCGAAGCCTGGGAAGTACTGAGCGATGAACAGCGCCGCGCCGAATACGACCAGCTGTGGCAGCATCGCAACGACCCGCAGTTTAATCGTCAGTTCCAGCAAGGAGAAGGTCAAAGCTACAGCGCTGAAGATTTCGACGATATCTTCTCTTCAATTTTTGGCCAGCACGCACATCAGTCACGGCAGCGCCACGCCAGTCGCGGGCATGATATTGAAATCGAGGTCGCCGTTTTCCTCGAAGAAACCCTTGCTGAGCATAGCCGCACCATCAGTTACAACCTGCCGGTATACAATGCGTTTGGCATGATCGAGCGGGAAATCCCCAAAACCCTCAACGTTAAGATCCCGGCCGGTGTCGGCAATGGGCAGCGCATTCGCCTGAAAGGTCAGGGAACCCCTGGTGAAAACGGTGGCCCGAACGGTGATTTGTGGCTGGTGATTCATATCGCGCCGCATCCGCTGTTTGATATTGTTAATCAGGATCTGGAAGTTGTCGTTCCGCTTGCCCCATGGGAAGCCGCATTGGGCGCAAAAGTAACTGTACCAACACTCAAAGAGAGTATTTTGCTGACCATCCCCGCAGGAAGCCAGGCTGGACAGCGATTACGTATCAAAGGCAAAGGTCTGGTCGGTAAAAAACAGACTGGCGACCTGTACGCGGTCATCAAAATCGTGATGCCGCCGAAACCTGACGACAACAGCGCCGCCTTGTGGCAACAGCTGGCGGATGCGCAGAAGTCCTTTGATCCGCGCAAAGAGTGGGGGAAAGCATAATGGCTAACGTGACCGTTACCTTTACCATTACCGAGTTTTGTCTGCATACCGGTGTTTCTGCAGAAGAACTGAATGAAATTGTCGGTTTAGGGGTAATCGAACCCCGTGAAGATGAGACCTTTGATGACCATGCACTGACCGTGGTGCAACGCGCACTGCGTCTGCGCCATGAACTGGCGCTTGACTGGCCAGGAATTGCCGTCGCACTGACGTTGCTCGAGGAGAACGCGCAACTGCGGCAGGAAAACCGCTTTTTGCGCCAACGCTTGTCCCGATTTATTAGCCATCCGTGAATATGTTAAGAGTGCGGCGATGAGCCGCACCTACAGGTAAGCAGGGCGTATTTTTTATAAAAAACCAAACTCATCAGATTCGATTTCTCGGCTACGGATTGCCCAGCTCGGTACCTGCCCGGCAGATATTCAGAAAAACTGTGGATGAATGACTCTATCCGCGTCAGCTTTTTAGCCAGAAATAACGTTTATGGGTAACCGTCTCACTAGTACCGACAATGTCCTTCTGCGCAACGCATCAATTTGCTGATGATCTGAACTTGCCCCCCAGGCAAACACTACTGGACTGGCCTGGGTTCAGTTAAGGCTTTTACAGGTCATGAATACATCATGGCCATGCCTTCAGCCACGCCAATATGGAAAGACTTTCAATGTGCAGTTAAATTGCAGCGTATAGCACTAAAAAGAAAAGCCTGGGATTGGGGTAGGCAAGTGTTTGAATGTTACATAAGGGGATTGGTCAAGATTGCAAGTCTATTCTAATGCTTCAAAAGCAAAAAGGGGTTACCTTTCGGTAACCCCTTTTCATGTTTGGCGGAAGCGTAGAGATTCGAACTCTAG